>NZ_CP012024.1:641000-942750 GCF_001050115.1 Bacillus smithii
GATAGAAATTTATTGATGCTTGTAATCGGTTCCATTACAATATAAGTGTAGAGAAAAAGAAAGAAAGGATTCAGAGGTGGTTTTGTGCTGACGGAAGAGAGACACCGACTGATTTTGCAAGCGCTTAAAGAAAAAGAAATAGTAAAAATAAGCGAACTTACAGCTTTAACGGATGCTTCCGAGTCTACGATTAGAAGAGATTTGACGTGGCTGGAAGAGAAAAAGTTTTTAAAGCGCATTCATGGGGGCGCGGCTCGACTTCAAGGAAAGTTGACGGAGTTAAGCGTTCCTGAAAAATCATCCAAAAACATTCAAGAAAAAAAGCAAATCGCTCAATATGCGGCAAGCATTGTGGAAGATGGCGACTGTATTTACTTGGATGCCGGCACAACGACGATGCAAATGATTGAATGGTTAGAAGGGAAAGATATTGTTGTTGTGACCAATGGTTTAAATCTTGTCGAACTTCTTTTGAAGAAAGGCATCCGAACCTATTTAATTGGAGGATTTGTCAAGCCGAAGACAAATGCTATGGTTGGCAGAGGGGCCATTGAATCGATTCGACAATATCGTTTTGACAAGGCGTTTATTGGTACGAACGGTGTCCATCCCCAATACGGTCTCACCACACCTGATCCTGAAGAAGCCCAAGTGAAGAAACAGGCAATCGACTTGTCAAGGGAGGCGT
This sequence comes from Bacillus smithii, assembly GCF_001050115.1. Taxonomy (NCBI): domain Bacteria; kingdom Bacillati; phylum Bacillota; class Bacilli; order Caryophanales; family Bacillaceae; genus Bacillus; species Bacillus smithii. The sequence goes on from NZ_CP012024.1 coordinate 641,689, forward strand.
ATGTACTGGCGGATGAAGAAAAATTTGGCGAAATTTCTTTTTCAAAAATTGCGGAGATAGATGAAGTCATCATCATCACAAATTCTCTTGAGGACGATCAAAAAGTAAGTTTTGCGAATCAAACGATGATAAAGGTTGTGACAACATGATTTATACCATTACATTAAATCCTTCCATAGATTATATCCTGGCAATGGATCGCCTCGAACCGGGGAGTTTGAACCGATCCACTCACGAAACCGTTCTCCCGGGAGGCAAAGGAATCAACGTATCGAGAGTGTTGAAGCGATTAGATATAGACAGTACGGTTTTAGGTTTTGGCGGCGGATTTACAGGACGCTATATTGAGGAATATCTTCGGAAAGAAGGCATTTCTTCCCGCTTGGTTCCTGTAGACGGATTGAGCCGCATTAATGTAAAAATTATGGCTGATCAAGAAACGGAGATCAACGCGAACGGTCCGGATATTCAAAGAGCTGATTTAGAAAAACTTTTACAGACAGTAGCTGGTTTAACAAGCGGCGATGTACTAGTTTTGGCAGGAAGCATTCCGGCTTCCATTCCGAAAACCTTTTATCAAACGATTGCAGAAACGATTCAAGGAAAAGACGTTCGGCTTGTTGTCGATGCTGAGAAAAACTTGTTGGAACCGGTGCTGGATTATCGTCCGTTTCTCATTAAACCGAACCATCATGAACTTGGACAAATATTTCAAGCCACGATCAAGACGGTGGAAGAAGCTGTCTATTATGGAAAGAAGCTGCTTGAGAGAGGCGTGCAGAATGTGATCGTTTCCATGGCTGAACAAGGGTCTGTCCTCTTAAATGAACAAGGCGTTTGGCAGGCGACTGTACCTAAAGGCGAGCTGAAAAGTTCGGTTGGGGCCGGAGATTCTACGGTCGCCGGATTTTTAGCTGGCATAGAGCGCGGCTACAGTCTTGAAAAATCTTTTCAGCTTGCCAATGCTGCAGGAAGCGCGACTGCTTTTTCCATCGGGCTTTGCACGAAAGATCAAGTTGAACAACTTTTTGACCAAGTCAAGGTCAAAAGGATCATGTAGGGGGAATAGGTGATGAAAATAACAGAATTGTTGACAAAAGATACAATTCAACTAAATTTAAAAGCCCATTCCAAAGAAGCCGTGATCGATGAATTAATTGACGTTCTCGATAAAGCTGGAAAATTAAACGATAAGAAGGCTTTTAAACAAGGCATTTTAAAGAGAGAAGAAGAAAGCACAACGGGGATCGGTGAAGGAATTGCCATCCCCCATGCCAAAACGGCCGCGGTAAAAACACCCGCTATTGTGTTCGGAAAATCAGAAAACGGTGTGGACTATGAGTCGCTTGACGGCCAGCCAGCCTATTTATTTTTCATGATTGCCGCGACGGAAGGTGCCAATCAAACCCATTTAGAAGCATTGAGCCGACTGTCCGGCATGTTGATGCATCCTGAGGTGAGGGAAGGGCTGATGCAAGCCAAATCAGCAGACGAGGTCCTCTCTCTTATTGAATCGTTCGACCGTGAAGATGAAGAAGAGCAACAAAAAACGGCTTCTTCTTCCGCTTCGAAAGGGAAAGTATTGGCCGTTACCGCTTGTCCGACGGGTATTGCCCATACGTATATGGCGGCAGATGCTTTAAAATTGAAAGCAAAAGAAATGGGCGTTGATATAAAAGTAGAAACAAACGGATCTGGCGGAGCAAAAAATGTTTTGACTCCGGAAGAAATTGCAGAAGCGCCTGCGATCATTGTTGCGGCGGATACAAAAGTGGACATGGACCGTTTTGACGGAAAGCCGGTGATTGAAGTTCCGGTTGCGGATGGAATTCGTCGTCCTGAAGAGTTGATTGAAAAAGCAATCAAAAAAGATGCACCGATTTATCACGCAAAAAACAGAAAAAATGACGGTCCGGATTCCGGAAAAAATAGCTCAAAGAGGTGGGCAGGTTTTTACAAGCATTTGATGAATGGCGTTTCCAACATGCTTCCATTCGTAGTCGGCGGCGGTATTTTGATTGCAATCTCCTTTATGTTTGGCATTCATTCCGCTGATCCGAAAAGTCCGGAATACAATAAATTTGCCGAAATCATCAATACAATCGGCGGTCAAAACGCGTTTATGTTAATCGTGCCTGTGTTGGCTGGTTTTATTGCGATGAGTATTGCCGATCGTCCTGGATTTGCGCCTGGAATGGTTGGGGGATTGATGGCTTATAATGGGCATGCCGGATTTTTAGGCGGCTTGATTGCCGGATTTTTGGCTGGCTACATCGTTGTAGGCATTAAATATGTATTTAGAAATTTACCGCAGGTGTTTGATGGTTTGAAACCTGTCTTGATCTATCCGCTCTTGGGGGTCTTCTTGACGGGGCTGATTATGTACTTTTTAGTGGAACCGTTAAGCGACGTCAACACCGGATTGCAACATTGGCTGAACGGATTGGGAACAGGCAACTTAATTATTCTGGGACTTATCCTTGGCGCTATGATGGCCATTGACATGGGAGGTCCGATCAACAAAGCGGCTTATACATTTGGACTAGCAATGATTGAAGCGGGAAACTTCTATCCGCATGCAGCCATTATGGCCGGCGGTATGGTGCCTCCGCTCGGGCTTGCCCTTGCAACGACTTTCTTCCGAAATAAATTCACGGATCAAGAAAGAAAAGCTGGTTTTACTTGCTATTTCATGGGAATTTCCTTTATTACAGAAGGTGCCATTCCGTTTGCTGCATCGGATCCACTGCGGGTCATTCCGGCAACGGCGATCGGTTCCGCAGTAGCCGGGGCGCTGACTATGGCTTTTCATATTGGGCTTCCGGCTCCGCATGGCGGAATTTTCGTCTTCCCGGTTGTTCAAGGAAACGTCTTCTTGTATATTCTTGCGATTCTCATCGGTTCGATTGTGACGGCTTTGATTGTGGGATTCTTAAAAAAACCGGTCAAATCGCAAACGAAATAAAACATGTAGTCCCGTGCTGTTAAGGCACGGGGCTTCATTTTTCTATAAACACTTTTCCGATGTGCGGGATTCAGAAGCCGCCCAAGTCGGTCTATCTAAAGTTTGATGCTAAAAAAGAAGGTGCTGAACTGGAAGACTGCACTATGTAATGATGGCAAGGCGCTGTTGCCGAGAGGAGCAATCTCGTTTTTCAGAAATGGGTGAGAGGCGGATAAAAATTCAGATATACGATTGCCATAAAGATTGTATAGGAGGACTTTCGTAAAATCTTGCTTCATTGTCGCCATGCTTGTTTGGTGGTATGATACATATACTATATCACTTTGACCGCAAGAAAGGATGCAATTCATGAAAACCTTGGTATTAGCAGAAAAGCCTTCGGTAGCGAGGGACATTGCGAGGGTTCTTAACTGTAAGAAAAAAGGAAACGGTTTTTTGGAAGGCAGCCATTACGTCGTCACTTGGGCTTTAGGTCATTTAGTGACGCTGGCTGATCCGGAAGTTTACCATGACCAATATAAAACATGGAGATTAGAAGATTTGCCGATTATGCCTGAAACATTGAAATTGGTCGTGATCAAAAAAACGGGCAAACAGTTTCAAACAGTGAAAACGCAGATGAATCGAAAAGATATAAAAGAGATTGTCATCGCAACGGACGCCGGTCGGGAAGGAGAGCTAGTCGCCCGATGGATTATTGAAAAAGCTCGAGTAAAAAAGCCGATAAAACGTTTATGGATTTCTTCTGTCACCGATAAAGCGATCAAAGAGGGGTTCCGGCATTTGCGGAACGGAAAAGATTATGAAAACTTATATGCTTCCGCTGTAGCTCGGGCAGAAGCGGATTGGCTTGTCGGAATCAATGCCACTAGAGCACTATCGACAAAATTTAATGCCCAGCTTTCTTGCGGACGTGTTCAAACACCGACGCTTGCCATGATTGCTCGCCGAGAAGAAGAAATCAAGTCATTCGTTCCAGAGCGATTTTTTGGCATCAAAGCGGTTACGGACCATTTTGCGTTGACATGGCAAGACTCTCGATCAAAAGATCAAAAGACGTTTTCCAAAGAAAAACGCGATGCCATTTTGGTGAAATTAGCCCGGAAAAAGGCAGAAATCATTTCTGTGAAAAAAACACATAAAAAAAGTTATCCGCCTGCATTGTATGATTTAACGGAATTGCAGCGCGACGCCCATAATAGATTCGGATTTTCAGCAAAAGAAACTCTTTCCGTTTTGCAGCGGCTTTACGAACGCTATAAACTGGTCACTTATCCACGGACGGATTCACGGTATTTATCAAGCGATATTGTGGGAACGTTGAAAGAGCGTGTGGATGCGGTCAGCGTCAGACCTTACTCCACTTTTACAGCACGGTTATTAGTTCGTCCGATCAAAGGCAACGCTTCTTTTGTAAATGACCAAAAGGTATCTGACCACCATGCTTTAATTCCGACAGAAGAAATGCCCAATTTGGATCAGCTAAGCGACAAAGAGCGGAAAATTTATGATTTGATTGTCAAACGATTCTTGGCGGTCCTGTATCCGCCGTTTGAATATGAACAAACATCGATTCAAGCACGTATTGGCGATGAGATCTTTACAGCCAAAGGGAAAAGAGTGCTTTCGATAGGCTGGAAAGAAATATATGGAAAAGAAATAGATGACGAAGAAGACGAAGATCAGCTGCTTCCGGAACTCCGTGAGGGAGAGTGGATTCCTGTCATCGATCTTCAGCCAACGGAAGGAGAAACCAAACCGCCTGCTCCGTTTAATGAAGGCACGCTTTTATCAGCGATGGAAAATCCGGCTAAATATATGGAAAACAAAAGAAAAGATTTGATTCAAACTCTTGGGAAGACAGGTGGATTAGGGACGGTTGCGACACGAGCGGATATTATCGAAAAGCTGTTTCATACTTTTTTAATTGAAAAGAAAGGAAAAGATATTCATATCACTTCAAAAGGAAAACAGCTTTTGGATCTTGTCCCTGACAAATTAAAATCGCCAGCCTTAACCGCCGAATGGGAGCAGAAACTAGAGGCGATTTCTAAAGGAAAGCTGTCGAAGCAAGCCTTTTTACGTGAAATCCGCACCTATGCCAAAGGTGTGACGTTAGAAATTAAACAGAGTGATAAGAAATTTAAACATGATAACCTGACAGGAAAAAAATGTCCAGAGTGCGGAAAGCTGCTTTTGGAAGTGAACGGGAAAAAGGGGAAAATGCTCGTTTGCCAAGACAGAACATGCGGATATCGAAAACAAATTTCCAAATTAACAAATGCGCGCTGTCCGCAATGCCATAAGCGACTAGAGCTCCGAGGAGAAGGCGAAGGGCAGCTCTTTGTCTGTATGAATTGCGGGTTTAAAGAAAAATGGGCGACCTTTAACGAAAGAAGAAAAAAAGAAAAACAAAATCAAGCTTCGAAAAAAGACGTGGCGCGTTATTTAAAAAATCAAGCAAAAGAAGAACCTGTCAATACCGCACTTGCGGATGCGTTAAAGAAGCTAAAACTGAAATGAAATAATGTGAAACGTGATTTCTCTTCTTAGATGGCTTTTTACGGAGAGATCACGTTTCGTTTCAGGTTTCGGCATACTCTTTTGTGTCTGAATATCAGGAGAAAAAGATCATGGACCTTTTTCCTATGATTCGAAAAAATCCTTTTCTTTCCCGTTTGGCTTTCTTGTATTATAATTTAGTGAAAGTACTCGAAACAGGAGGGTGTGCCGATTGCCTATTAATATTCCAAAAGAATTGCCAGCAAGAGAGATTTTAGAGAAAGAGAATATTTTTGTAATGGATGACGAAAGGGCTCGTACTCAAGATATACGGCCGCTTAATATTGTGATTCTGAACTTGATGCCGGAAAAAGAGAAGGCAGAGACACAGCTTCTGAGACTTCTGGGAAATACGCCGATTCAAGTCAATATTACCTTCTTACATACGGCCACACATAAATCCAAAAATGTAAGTAAGCATCATTTGGACCAGTTTTACACAACTTTTTCGAAAATTAAAAATCGTCGTTATGATGGGATGATTATTACAGGGGCCCCGGTAGAAACGATGGAATTCGAAGAGGTGAATTATTGGGAAGAATTAACGGAAATTATGGAATGGTCCAAAACCAATGTTACATCTTCACTGCACATCTGCTGGGGAGCACAGGCGGCTCTGTATTACCATTATGGTATTGAAAAGTTTGAATTACCCGAAAAATGTTTGGGTATTTATGAACATACCATACATTATCCGACTGTCAAACTTGTCCGCGGGTTTGACGACGTGTTTTCAGCTCCCCATTCTCGCTACACAGACGTTGAGAAACAGCAAATCTTAGAACATCCTGACTTGCTTCTGCTGGCGTCATCAGAAGAAGCCGGACCTCTTCTCATTATTTCGAAGGATGCGAAGCATATTATGATTACCGGACATTTGGAATATGAAACTGAAACGCTGGCGGAAGAGTATAAACGCGATATACAAAGAGGGATTGATATTCATATTCCGGAACATTATTTTCCTAATGACAATCCTAATAAACAGCCGCGCAATACTTGGCGTTCTCACGCTCATCTGCTTTTCTCCAATTGGCTGAACTATTATGTGTACCAAGAGACACCGTATATTTGGGAATAAAAAGAAATGTTCAAACGGTATGGCTTTTGTATCAATAACAGTAGAACTCCTGTTTATTGACAGCCATACCTTTTTATTTGGGTACGGATTTCGGCCATTATCATTGATTTAAGAATATGATCCATGATCGGTTGGAAATAACTTTCATCTACTGAAAGGTTAGCACGTTTCGCCCATTAAAAATATTACCGAAATGGATTAGAACGTCTATCCTTTATTCGTGACCAAAAAGTATAAAAACCAAACCGCATGATTTTGTTCATCTGCAGCTGCACGTCGAAACACTTCTTTTATATACGGATCCATACTTTTTTCCATTATATCCAGGTAAAAGTCGACTGTATTTTGTTCATCTTCCAAAGCATATTTTAATCCTTCCACATAGGTACTCGGACATTCTTCCGGTTTTTTTAGACTGGGCTGCTTGCCGGTCAGATGGATATATAACTGTGTAAATCGTTGATAATGTCTGACTTCATCGCTGCGAATTTCCAAAATTTTAGCTTTTTCCTTTTTTGTCGGAGCCATGTTGGCTAACTTGGCATAACATTGAATGGCGCTATATTGTCCATTTATGGCTTTTTCAATTTTTTGTACGAATTTGTCCACTTGTCTGTAAAGTCTGGTGGATGGATCGTTATTTGTGTCCATATAGACTACCTCCCCAACGTTTACTCCCTTTATACTATGGCGAATGTAAAAATGAGGTGAGTGTTTATATAAAATGTCTTTAAATGAAAAGCTGCCGGAAAGCATGACGATGGTACAGATAAACACTTTTTTAGAAAGGTTGAAAAGGTGGGGAAGATGATGCGTTCAGTGGTCCTCCACCATTTAAATCGGGAATGGTCATGTAAGTCCTTTTGGTTTGGCGCGCTGAACGATGACCGTTATTCAATGTTAATAGAATGGAATTGATAGGAAAAAATCCTTACACGTTGCTGTTTTAAAAACGGATTTTTTTAGTCAGCAAATGCTGTTGTTTCTATTTGTTTGAATGATTAAGATGAAATCAATACCAAGTTTTCTTGGCATACGAAAAAAATGATGAAAAAACAGGAGGAGTGAATCATTATGATGAATGGAAAAGAATACATGGAAAGTCTGAGAGACAACAGAGTGGTTTATTTAAACGGAGAAAAAATTGATGATGTAACGGAACATCCTGCTTACCAAAACTCAGCCCGATCGATCGCGCGGATGTATGATGCTCTTCATGACGAAAAACAGCAGCCGATATTGACGACGGTAACCGAAGAAGGAATCCGAACCCATAAATTTTTTAAAGAACCGAAAGATGCCGATGATTTAATTGGAGCAAGGGATGCGATCGCAGAGTGGTCTAAACTGAATTATGGATTTATGGGCCGAACACCGGACTATAAAGCCTCTTTTACTGCCAATTTACGAGCGTTTGCCGACTACTATGAAGGATTTGAAGATAGCGCCCGCCACTGGTACGAAAAAACCATAAAAGAAGTTCCGTTTATTAATCATACCATTGTGAATCCTCAAGTCGATCGTTCCAAACCTCTTCATGAAAATAAGAATGTATTTGTACGTGCCGTGAAAGAGCGTGATGACGGCATTGTTGTAAGCGGTGCCAAAATGGTAGGGACAGGTGCAGCTTTAACGCACTATAATTTTGTTTCCAACTACGGTCAAGATTTGGGGGATAACGATTACAGCCATGCTCTCATATTCTTTGTGCCAATGAATGCTCCCGGAGTCAAAATGATCAGCCGCCAGTCTTACGAACTCGCAGCCAAAAAATCAGGATCGCCGTTTGACTATCCGCTTTCAAGCCGTTTCGATGAAAATGATGCTGTGATTGTGCTTGATAATGTTTTCGTCCCGTGGGAGAACGTGCTGACATACAACAATTTAAAAGTAACAAACGGATTTTTCGTTGAAACGGGATTTGTCAATCGCTTTACGTTCCAAGGGTGCACTCGCTTTGCGGTAAAACTGGATTTTATGGCCGGGCTTTTAATGAAAGCGACAGAATCTGCCGGAACAAACAAATTCAGAGGTGTACAGGCAAATATCGGAGAAGTGCTGGCATTCCGTAATATGTTTTGGGCCATTTCGACTGCGATGGCCGCCAATTGCGAACGAAAAAATGGAATTGTCGTTCCTAATTTATCGTATGGTGCCGCTTATCGTGTTCTCGCTCCAATGGTTTGGCCAAGGGTGAAACAGATTTTTGAACAGGTGGTTGCCGGAGGATTAATTCAATTGCCGTCTGGCGCCAATGACTTCTTAAATCCGGAAATCCGCCCGTATCTCGATCGTTATTATCGGGGATCAGGGATCAGCGCTGAAGAAAGAGTCAAATTATTAAAGCTGGTTTGGGATTCGATCTTAAGCGAATTTGGAGGCCGACATGAATTATATGAAATCAATTATGCCGGCAATCATGAGGCGATTCGTCTGGAAACGTTAAAAATTGCCGATGCGATCGGCAACTCTGCTAAGTTTAAATCGTTTGTCGATTCAGCGCTCAGCGACTATGATCTGAACGGTTGGGTCAATGAAACGTGGATGAATCCAAAACAAGCGGTGGAAACTAGGAATTTGTAAGTGAATCATTTTCAATTTATAGAAGGAGTGAATAGAAATGGATGATCGTTTGTTTCGCAATGCAATGGGCCAATTTGCTACCGGAGTGACGGTGGTGACGACGGAAATCGATCGGGAAATCCACGGAATGACGGCAAATGCCTTTATGTCTGTATCGCTTAACCCCAAGCTCGTGGTTATATCCATCGCAGAAAAAGCACAAATGCTTCGAAAGATCCAACAAACGAAACGGTATGCTGTGAATATTTTGGCGGAAGATCAACAATTATTGTCCATGAATTTTGCCGGCCAATTAAAAGAAAAGGCACCTGTAGAATTTGAAAGATTAGAAGATCAACCGGTAATCAAAGGGGCGGCAGCTCAAGTGGCTTGCAAAGTTGTGGATGAAGTGAAGGCGGGAGATCATATATTATTCATTGGAGAAGTGGTCGGAATAGTGGTCGAGGAGAAAGAGCCGCTGGTTTTCTGGAGTGGAAAATATCGAAAACTGGAAAATGAAATGGCGGCAAAGCGATAGGAAAGAATCTATTTCAATCGTATCTTACTTTTAAAACCAACAGAAGGATTTGAATAATCAGAAATATTTAAACAGTTTCTGCTGTTGTTTTCAAAACGATTAGACAGTAACATATAATCAAATTAATATTTTGAATATTTTTAATATTTATAATTTTTGTTCGCGATGGCTAATAGCATAAGGAACTTTGATATTCAAAAGGAAGTGGGGAAAGGATGACGGGATTTCTAGATGAAAAAAGAATCAGCAATGAACTGGCTTGGAAATTGATTCAAGCAGCGCAAAAAAAGGCAGAAGAATTACAAATTGCCGTCAATATTACGGTGGTGGATCAAGGCGGGAATCTCATCGCTTTTTCCCGCATGGATCGAGCGCCTATTTTAAGCATTAAAATCTCTCAAAATAAGGCGTATTCAGCCGCTGCGTTCGGGATTCCCACGCATGAATGGTATGAACAGATTAAAGATGAGCCGAGTTTAAAACTAGGAATCGTTCATACTGAAAATCTCGTCATTTTCGGTGGTGGATACCCTATTTGGGTAGAGGGAAAGTTGACAGGAGCGATTGGAGTGAGCGGAGGTACAGAAGAGGAAGACCGATTGTGCTGTGAAGCCGCTTTAAACTTTTTAAGAGAATCAAGTTCCGTAAAATGAAATGGGAAAGGAGAGAAAAAGATGAATGGAAATGGAATTATAAGATTAGGGAGACTGGAGCTTCGGGTTTATGATTTAGAAAAATCTGTGGATTATTATACGAATGTGATCGGTTTGGAAGTAACCGCACGAGATGAAAACCGTGTGTATTTAAAAGCATGGGACGAATATGATCATCACAGCATTATTTTGCAAAAATCGGACTCGGCCGGCATGGATCATATGGGCTTTAAGGTGAAAGATGTTTATGAACTGGAAAAACTGGAGCATAAAATCGAACAATTCGGTTGTACACTTACTCGAGTGCCAAAAGGGTCAAGAATAGCGGAAGGAGAAGCAGTCCGCTTTCAAATTCCAACCGGACACATGATGGAGCTCTACACAGATATGGAATTTGTCGGAGTCAAAACCGGTTCCGTCAATCCGGACCCGTGGCCGGAAGGTTTAAAGGGAATTGCTCCTCATCGACTGGATCATGCGCTGCTAACAGGAGATGATTTGAAAACGGCTACAAGATTCTTTACAGAGGTTCTTGAATTTAAACAAAGCGAGAGAATCATCAGCGTGGATGGAGAAGATTTAGTAGGAAGCTTTCTTTCCACGACCAATAAAGCCCATGATTTAGCTTTTGTGAAAGGGCCTGACGCCAAGTTCCACCATGCCGGATTTTATGTGGATAACTGGTATGAAGTGTTGAAAGCAGCTGATATTCTTTCGAAAAATGAAATCCAAATAGAAGTGACCCCGACTCGCCACGGAATTACTCGCGGCCAAACAGTTTACTTTTTTGACCCATCCGGTAACCGAAACGAAGCTTTTGCAAGCGGATACATGGCGTATACCGATTTTCCAACGATTACTTGGACAGAAGACAAAATCGGCACAGGCATTTTTTATCATCGCCGTGAATTGGTAGAATCGTTCAACAAAGCCTTAACTTAAGGCCGGCACTCCGATCGATGAAGAATGGCAGCGATTGATTTTCGCATAAAATGCCGAGGAAAAAGAAAACAGAATGAAAGCGCTTAAAAAATGAGAGATCCCTGATGAGGAAACCGGATGTCCATTTTATTCGGAGCTCACTATGGACGGTTGATGAATAACTGCCCGATAGTGGGCTGCTCGTTTTTTCGTCATAACTTCCTTTATCCATAAAGTAAAAAGAAGAGATTCATCATATCCGGAGCGTTGGCTAAAAAGGATCGCATGCTCGTTGATTGCGAATGATTTGAATCCATATGCGGACAATCATGTTCTGTTTAAATAGATGGAAAATCCGGAATAAAAAAGGGGTGGTAATAAATGCATCGAATTATGATTGGTGGAAAAACGTTTTTATGCCCTGAAGATAAAGATTTGCTGAAAGCGGCTCGTTCTCAAAGCGTTTATTTGCCATTTGGGTGTGCCAGCGGCGGCTGTGGTTTATGCAAAGTAAAAGTGTTAAAAGGCGACTATGAAGTCGATGTCTGCTCAAAAGACGCTTTATCTGATGAAGAACGCGAACAAGGGTATGCTCTTCTTTGCAAAACGTATGCGTACAGTCCTATAGAAGCTGAATTAGCTTAAAAAGAAGGTGGAACAGGGTGATTGTGGAAAAAACGATTTTGGAAAAATTGAAGCTGAAATTGAAGAATGATTTGCTGTATATGGGCGAAAACCGCTCCATTATCGTCACGACAAAATCTTTTAGTTCTTTAAGGAAAGATTTAATTCGAAATATCGGATTGGAAAGAATGAAAGGATTTTTTTTCCGCCACGGCTGGGAACTCGGCAAAGAAGATGCAAGAGAGTTAAAAAAATATGCTGACCATTCTTTGGAAGAGATTATACAGTATGGACCGTTTTTGCACTCGATGAAAGGGCATGTCGATGCGGAAACGCTCCATCTTCAGGTGAAAGACGAAAATGGACGGCGGGTCATTTTGATGGAGGGGATTTGGAAGAATTCTTTTGAAGCAGAGGACCATGTGCGTTTGTTTGGACCATCTAAATATCCGGTTTGTTTTACTCTAACGGGATACGCTAGCGGATATGTATCCGAAGTAGTCGGAGAAATGGTGCTTTTTAAAGAAATCAGCTGTTTAGGGACTGGAGAAAAGGAATGCCGTTGGGTGGGCAAAACGCTTTCTCACTGGGGAGAAGAAGAAAGTATGGAGATGCAACAATATTTAAATGACCCTCCCATAGTGAAAGAACTGGAACTCACATATGAAAAGCTTTTAGTAGAACGGAACCAATTAACGTTTGCAACAAAGGTTCATAATGAACTGACAAAAGAGATTATGAAAGGCAACGGGCTGGAATCGATTATTCAGAAAGTTTAGGAGTTGGTAGGAATACCTATTGTATTAGAGAACATAAGTTTCCAGACTTTGGCTTATGAAGGGCTTTCTCCGGAATCTTTGGCGATCATATCGCATGAATTTTGTCAATATGTGAAGGATCATTATCATGGCCATTCCACTATCGATTTTCATCAAACGACAAAGGTCATTCCTTTTCATCATTATTTTCGGCTTACGGCCCCCGTTTTTTTACAAGATCAAGTCTTTGGCTATTGTTCGTTTATTTTTTACGATCGCAGCCAGTATAATCCCACGATTGCGCAAATGGTGATCGAACGTGTGGCTTCTGTTTGTTCTTTAAGACTATTAAATGAAAAAACAAAATTTGAATCCTTTGAAAGATTAAAAGGATATTTTTTAGAAGAGATCATTAGCGGCCATCATCAATCGAAAGGAGATTTAATCACGAAAGGAAGCTTTATCCATCTTGATTTATCGCTCCCTTTTTATATCGGCGTGATCAAGTATAGATTTAAAAACGAACACAGCAATCTCGAACTTGAATATTATGCCAAAATAATGGAAGAAATATCTGAATTCTTTAACTTCCGCCGCTTAAATGTGTTAATCGGACAAAGAGCGAAAAGTATTGTGCTCCTTATTACGGAGGAACAATTGAAAAAAGATGATATTGAGGGACTCGTTCAGTCTTTGTTGAAATCGCTATCCAATAGGTTTATCATGATCGAATTTTATGGAGGAATCAGCACAAAAACGAAAGATATTTTATGTGCAAGAGAAGCGTATAGAGAGGCTTTGGTGGCATTGAAAACGACTACCAATCACGGCCAATTCGTTACGTTTGAATCACTTGGCGTTATCGGGCCGTTAATCAATTCCCATAACGAAGAAGAAATCAAAAAAATCGCTGTCCGATATTTAGGACAATTAATGGAAAACGATGATAAAAATGTCGAGCTAGTTCGCACTCTTTACTCTTTTTTAATAAATGGGGGGAATTTGGAACAAACGGCTGCTGATTTATCTTTATCCGTTAGCGGTTTAAGATACCGCATTCATAAAATTGAAACATTGCTTGATCAAGAACTTCGCGATCCCGTCGGCAATTTTCATCTTCTGCTGGCCATTCAAGCTCTTATGATCATGGGAGAATTAGAGATTTAATGTTTTTCTTGCTGATTGGCTTTTATTTTTTTGTCCATAAAAGGAATTTTATCAAAAATGTCGAATTATAAAGAATATTACATAATTTTAGAGGTGAGGGAAATGACATTTAAAACAGCCGATCTTTGGGATGAGTTCAATGAAGAGCTGCAAGCATGCAAATTGGCCTTTCATTCTTATGGCAAAAAAAAGCGTTTTTCAGGCCCGATCGCAACGGTAAAGGTATTTGAGGATAATGTTTTAGTGAAGGAAGCGCTTCAATCCGTTCCGAAAGGGAGTGTACTCGTAGTGGACGGGGGTGGCTCTCGGAACTGTGCTTTGTTGGGAGACCGCTTAGGTGAAATTGCCCAAAATCGTGAGCTTGCGGGTGTGATCATTAATGGCTGCGCGCGGGATACCGCCGATCTTGCCGAACTAGAAATTGGGGTTCTTGCAATAGGAAGCATTCCGGTGAAAAGTAAAAAAGAAGGAAAAGGGGAACGGGATATTGTTCTTCATTTCGGGGAAGTAGAATGGGTTCCAGGTCATTATGTGTATGCTGACGAAGATGGAGTAGTATTGTCTCCACGTCCGCTTGTATAAGGCTTCTTTTGGCGGTCACTCTTTTTCCGGTCGGTCATAAACTAAGATAACAGCCTATGGAATGGGGGATTGATGATGATGTACGGACATCCCTATGATCGCCGACTATTCAGTCCAGAAACGGATTGGAGAAGGAATAAGGGTGAAATATTCGGTATTCCGCCACAGCATCAGCCGATTCAGCCTGGCGTCGAATCGCTTATGATTCCGCGGCCAACGGTAGATGATCCGGATTATAGAGGAAGCGGGAAATTAAAGAATAAGACGGTGGTTGTCACCGGAGGCGACAGCGGAATCGGAGCGGCTGCGGCCATTGCGTTTGGAAAAGAAGGAGCGGATGTAGTCATCGCCTATTATGCTGAATATGAAAACGAAGACGCATTTCGTACAAAAAGAAAAATCGAAGAGTCCGGACGTCGCTGTCTTTTGATTCCGGGAGATTTGAAAAATGAAAGGCATTGCCGCGAAGTAATCGGTAAAGCGGTTGATGCGTTTGGAAAACTTGATATTTTAGTCAATAACCATGCTGTTCAATTTCCGCAGAATAGCCTTCTTGATATAACGTCGGAACAATGGGATTTGACGTTTAAAACAAATATTTATTCTTTTTTTTATTTAACAAAAGCGGCGCTGTATTATTTGAAAAGAGGAAGCTCCATTATCAATACAGCCTCTGTGGTTGCGTATGAAGGAAACGATCTTTTGCTGGATTATACGGCTTCAAAAGGAGCGATTGTAGGATTTACACGGGCCCTTGCCAAAAATTTAGTTCGAAAAGGGATTAGAGTGAATGCGGTTGCTCCCGGACCAATTTGGACACCGTTGATCCCTTCCAGCTACTCGGCGGAATATGTGGCGACCAAATTTGGAAAAGACACGACGATGGGTCGACCTGGCCAGCCTTTTGAATTAGCGCCCGCTTACGTCTTTTTGGCATCCGATGATTCCAGTTATGTGACAGGTCAAGTGGTCCATGTCAATGGCGGTATTATAACGGGATCATAAACCTTTACTGTGAAACAAAACTGAAGAAAGTGGGAAGTCCGCTGAAATGCGGGCTTTCTTTTTTGTGTATTAGACATCAGGAAGATTATCCGTTTGTTTTTTATACACTTTCACACCAAAGAGTAGCAGTTGGTTCAAAAATAGAACCATTTGTGAATATTCGATTTCATATGTATTAAAAGCGAAAGGGGCCACTACACAACTTTCTTCGGATCATAGATTGATAGATTTTGGACAGCTGTTCTTTTTTTCTATTTGCGGTCATATGTTCAATAGTGGACAGGGGTTAGAGAAGGAGAGGACGTATGACTTCATTTTTTAAAGGAACATTGATCCTGGCAGTGACAGCATTTTTTGGGGAGACGCTTGAATTTTTAACGAATATGGTGTTGACAAAAGAACTTGGTGAAATTGGGATGGGGAAATACATGGCGATTTTGCCTTCCGTATTTCTTTTTGTCGTAATTGCCAGCTTAGAACTGCCTGTTTCTGTTTCCAAATATATTGCGGAACTACAGAGGGAGTATCATAGGAGTACTCTCCAGCATGCCATGAGACTGGCGACGGTTACCACCAGTGTTTTAATGCTGTCCGCTGTGATTGTTTTTACGTTTTTTCCCGTTTTTCACGGTTACCATCCGATGATTCGTTGGCTGACGCTTATTCTCATTCCCGTTATTTCCTTTACTTCTGTTGCAAGAGGATATTTCATGGGAATACAGCAAATGAGAAAGATTGCGTTCGCCAATTTTGTGCGAAAGTTTTTTCAGCTGCTATTGCTGGTCGTTGTATACCGCTTTTTTGATTTTGATCGGGAAACATCGATATTAGTAGCGCTGGGAACATTGATAGCCAGTGAAATAGTGGTGTTTTTATATCTTATGCGTGCCTATGTTCTCTACATGAGGCAGATGAAAAATATTCCTTATAAAGAAATGGCGAGAAAAACCGTTACCAAAAAGTTATTGGGAATTTCATTGCCGACTACGGGGATGCGCATTTTTAATTCGGTGATTAATGCCATTCAGCCTTTTCTCATTTCATATGCTTTAATGTTGGGAGGTGTTGAAGAGAAAACGGCTACGGCACAATTCGGTATGGTGGCTGGAGTTGCGTCGACGATCGGTTTTTTTCCCGCTTTTATCGCTCATTCTTTGCTCGTCATGCTCGTTCCGACTGTTTCCGAAGCATATACTAGAGGGGAAATCGGCAAATTGCAAGGACTATTGAAACATGTTATTGTCATCACTATGCTGTACGGATTGGCTGTATCGTTTGTTTTGTATTTTTACGGCGGAGCGTTAACGAAACTATTTGGCACTTCTTTGCTGGCTTATTACTACTTGCAGTTGATGATCCCTTATTTTTTATTTTTTTATTTGGCGATCCCTATGCAGGCTTTTTTAATTGGCATGAATTTAGTGAAAGACGCATTTTATCATTCGGTATGGTCAACACTCATTTCCAATTTATTTATTTTTTGGCTTGGATCAAACAGTCACTTGCAGATGGCCGGAGTCATTATCGGCATGAATATTGAAGCAGTATTGCTTGCTTTTCTTCATTACACCACCATATATAAAAAGCTGCACATTTCTTTTTCAAAAAAGCAAAGTTCTCTTTCCGAAATGAACTGGGGCAACAGAAGAGCCTAGCTGTTTGTTGGGCAAAAAATCGATTGAAAACAAGCTTGATCTACCTCGTTTTCTGTCTTCCGTGTAAGGAATGTTTTCATCATTTTTCCTAAACGGTTGGCCTTTTGCATAGATGGGTGGATCCTGTTGACAGAATAGGATTCAATCAATTTCTGATTTTGTGGTTTTCTCATGAGAAGTTGAAAGGAATTCCTGAATGAAATCGATTTGGTTCTGGAAAACAAGAACAAGGAAAGCCGAGTTTGGTATTAATAAAAATGAAATCGGCTTCCCGTTTAGTTTCTTCACATACTTTTTATGTTTCTTGATGATTCAGGAATTTTATCTATGCGTGAAGCATCACTGGAGTTGAGCACTTGGCGGAGTTCATGGAACAGAAAGCTGCCGAAAAAGCCGATGAAAATGACGATAAAGCCAATGACCGTAAACCACATAAACGCCATGCCGCGTCGCTCCTTTCGAAAGATAATGGGGGGATATCTAACGTTATTTTACATGAATTTCCTGCCGGTTTGGGATTGAAAATTATTTTCGATTAGTTACTAAAAATAAAAAGAATGTTTTCAAAGCACTCATTTTGGATTCGGCTGGGGTAACAAGAAAAGCATTGAAAAAGGAATGATAAATATTTAGGAGAAACGTCAACCTATAGCGGATGGTTCTTTTGGGGAAAAGTCCTATTAAACATTCCTAATGGTTTAGGGCAATAAAACGCCGATTCGAAATACTACCGACATGAAGAGATGGGGGAGGTTTATTTAAGCGTCTCCTTTAGAGGGTTTTTCGCAAACGTCGCCATGGCAAAGCGAATCTGGGACGATTTTTCTTTTTTTGGCGATCTTTTTGTATGCCCATTCGCCTAATCCGCTAGCCTTCAGAATATAGAAAAATGGAAGAAATAACCATAAAGATGGCGTTCTTTTGGCCATTAGCCAAAATGCGTCAAACCCTTTTACATATCGAAAATCGTTTTTCAGCCGAGCATGCATTTCTGTCGCCAGTTTATCAAGCGCAATATGTTCCTGTTGATAATGATCGCGAAAGGACCGAAATTCGATTAACGAGAACCAATCAAGTTTGGACCATTTATCGGCAACACCAGTGCAAAGTCCGCACCAGCCGTCGTACAATACGACGATTTTCCAGCGGTCTTTCAAAACCATGAGGATCGCTCTCCTTCAATTGATAGCTGTCCTTGGATTTCCATAAACACAATGTCTCCAAACATGGAGCTGATTGATTAAGACTTTTTCTTGAGCTTCTTTCTCTTTAGGATAACATATTTTGGTGAACAAATGGATCGAAATGGTTGATCTGTAAGAGAGCAGCTTGAATCCTAAACAGCCGGAGAAAGATCCCCGACTGCCAACCATTTATTTTGAAAAACGCTGAGGCAAATGGTTATTCGAATAAAAGAGCTGCTTCTGTTCAAACATTTTCGTAGCCGTTAATAATCAAATCTAGTTTTCCTGTCGATGGATCAATGGCTAGTCCGTGAACAGGAATATCATTTGCAAACAACGGGTGCCGTTTAATCATATGTACGCTTTCCGATACGCTTTTTTCTACGCTTTCAAACCCGTTCAACCAGTGATCAAGATCGATTCCAGCGTGTTTTAATGTCGAGAACGTTTCTTCTTTAATGCCGCGTTCTTTCATATCCGCCAAGATGGTTTTGCTTTTTAATGCACCCATTCCACAATCGTAATGGCCGATCACGAATACTTCATCCGCTTGCAGTTCGTAAACAGCTACTAGTAAGCTTTTCATGACCATTCCGAAAGGTTCGTCTACAAGAGCGCCGGCACTGCGCACCATTTTGACATCGCCGTTTTTTATGTTCAGCGCTTTCGGAAGCAGTTCTACTAAACGTGTATCCATACAAGTTAAAATGACGCACCGCTTATTTGGGAATTTGGATGTTTCGTATTTTTTGTATTCTTTATTTTCAACAAACTTCTCGTTAAATGATAGAATGTCATCCAATAATGACATAATGAACCCCTCCCGGTTATGATTTGATACTCTTTTATTTTAGCGGAAATAAAAAGGAATGAATAGTTTTCGTGAATGAACGGGAAAAAAGGGGGGAATGTTCCTAAGGTAGGGAAGCGGAAAAGAAGTTTTGGGTTTGTGAAAAGGAAAGACGAATATGCGGCCATGTTCATTAAGAAAACAGCTCCGGAAACTACCGGAAGCTGTTTCTTTTACAAATTTTCATTTTGCTGGCCGATTTCTGATCTGCCGATTAGTTCATTGGCAGCTTCTTGATCCGAATGCTCATTGACGGAGTCTCCCGGAGCGTATTCATTAATATCAGAATGGATGCCATATGCCGGCTGTTTAGGGATAAGAGGATGATCCTTGCGCTTGCCTTTCGCCATTTATTCCTAACTCCTTTTCTTTTTAATATGGAGAAAAGAGGCGGGAAATATTCATGATTCTACATTAAAGTAGCGGGCATCCGGATGGGCGAAAACAATCGCAGACACGGAAGCTTCCGGTTCCATCATATAGCCGTCGGTTAAACGTATTCCTATTTCTTCCGGTTGAAGTAGGCTAAATAATTTCTTTTGATCTTCTAAATTCGGACAGGCCGGATAACCAAAAGAATAACGTTGTCCTTGATATTTGGCCGCAAATCTGTCTCTCATAGTAAAATCAGTTGGATCCGGAAATCCCCAGAAATCACGCATTTCTTGGTGAAGGCGTTCGGCAAACGCTTCTGCCAGTTCCAACGCTGTCGCCTGCAGCGCATGGCTTGCTAAAAATTTTCCTTTTGCTTTCCATTCATTCGCTTTATCACGAACACCAAATCCGGCGCTGACGACGAACAAACCGACATAATCCATCAATCCGCTTTCTTTTGGTTTTAAATAATCGGCAAGACAAAGATACGGTTCTTTCTTTTGACGAGGGAAGGAAAAACGTTCTATCACCGTCTTTTGATCGGCGGGATCATAAATGATCACATCATTTCCATCCGATTGGGCCGGGAAAAACTGATACATTCCCTTAGGTTTTAAAATACCTGAGAAAAGAAAATCATCGATCATTTCCATTAACGCCGTTGCTTTTTCGTCGCCTTGCGCAAGCATTTTGTCTACTTTTCCTTTCAAACCAAGATGGTGGCCGATCAATGTTTGCAAGTTAATGTAAGGCTTCAAATACGCAATGGGATAATCAACGAAAAGATGTTTTTTCGTGTCTCTTGGCATTAAGACCGGTACATCTTGACGCACCGTTTTATTTGTCTTTTCCATGACCGCAACAGCGGCTGATTGAATGGATGTTTTTTTCCGTTCCGTTTCTGCTCTTTTGACTTGCTGGGCTTCAAGCTCCAATAAAAGATCTTGCTTTTCTTCTTCATTTTGCAGACGGTTGGCAAGAGAAAGGCCTTCCATGGCATCTTTCGCGTATAAAACGGGTCCTTCGTATTCAGGCGATATTTTCGTTTCGGTAAAACGTCTGGAAAGTGCTGCACCGCCGACTAGCACCGGTACGTTGATTCCAGCTTGCTTCATATCCTGAACGGTCATCACCATTTGTTGGGCAGATTTTACGAGCAAACCGGAAAGACCGACAATGTCGGGTTGTTCTTTTTGAACAGCTTGAATGAGTTCAGAAGGAGCTACTTTAATACCTAAGTCGATGACTTTAAAACCGTTGTTGCTTAAGATGATGTCGACTAAATTTTTGCCGATGTCATGGACATCGCCTTTAACGGTGGCCAGCAAGACTTTTCCTTTTCCGCTGTCATTGTCTGATTTCTCCATGAACGGTTCTAAAAAGGCAACGGCTGCTTTCATTACTTCAGCGCTTTGCAATACTTCAGCGACAATCAACTGGTTGTCATTAAAAAGACGGCCGACTTCCGCCATTCCGTCCATCAATGGTCCGTTGATGATGTCCAGAGGCGTTTCAAAGATTTCAAGCGCTTTTTGTAAATCAGGAATAAGACCTTCCTTTGTACCTTCGACTATATAATAGCGAAGACGTTCTTCTACTGTTTTCGGAAGTTCTTGAACTTTATGTTCCTTCTTTTTATCACGGTAAAATGCGGTAAAAGCAGCCAATGTGTCATCATTGGTTTCAAACAGCAGTTTTTCGGCCAGATGTCTTTCATCTTCCGGAATAGATGCATAGCGCTCCAGCTTTTCGGTATTGACGATGGCGTAATCTAACCCCGCCTGGGTGCAATGGTAGAGAAAAACGGCGTTTAATACTTCGCGTCCGACGGGAGGAAGGCCGAAAGAGACGTTGCTGATGCCAAGAACGGTCAAGCAGCGCGGCAGTTTTTCCTTGATTAGCCTGATTCCTTCGATCGTTTCCTGTGCTGATCCTATATATTGTTCATCCCCGGTTCCCACGGGAAAAACTAACGGGTCAAAAATGAGATCTTCCGGTTGAAGTCCCCATTTATGAACTAATAAATCATAAGATCGTTCAGCGATTTCTAATTTTCGTTCTCTTGTCACGGCCATTCCTTTTTCGTCAATGGTGCCGACCACCACCGCTGCACCGTATTTTTTGATCAGAGGAACGACTTTTTCAAATCGTTCTTCGCCGTCTTCCAAATTGATCGAGTTGATGATCGCTTTGCCTTGTGAATAGGTAAGGGCTTTTTCGATGACTTTTTCATCTGTGGAATCGATGACAAGCGGGACTTTTACTTTTTTAACTACTTCTTTTATAAAATTTTCCATATCGCTTAGTTCGTCTCGATCCGGATTGGCAAGACAGATATCGATTACGTGGGCGCCGCCTTTGACTTGGGCGCGGGCAATTTCGGACGCTTCTTCATATTTTCCTTCGATAATCAGCCGCTTGAACTTTCTAGAACCAATGACATTCGTTCTTTCACCGATAAAAAGAGGCCTCATCGAATCATCATAAATAAGTGGTTCGATGCCTGATACGGCATGGCCGTGGGGCTGATTCGGCCGTTTTCGGGGCGGGTACGGTTTGACGGCTTCGCTGATCGCTCGAATATGCTCTGGTGTCGTTCCACAGCAGCCGCCTACTAGGTTTAGCCATCCTTTTTCAGCAAACCCGGCAATTTTTTTGGATAAGGATTCTGGAGTTTCGTGATATTTTCCTTCTTCATCCGGCAATCCCGCATTTGGATAACAGCTGACAAATGATTGAGCCAGTCCGGAGAGCGAACGGATATGGTCCGTCATAAATTCCGGTCCTGTTGCACAGTTCAATCCAACAGACAAAGGGTTCATATGCTCTAAAGAGAGATAAAAAGCTTCGATGTTTTGGCCGGCCAATGTAGTCCCCATTGGTTCAATCGTGCCTGAAATCATCAAAGGAAGAGTTTTTCCCGTTGCTTTAAAAGCTCTTTGGATGCCGAGAAAACCGGCTTTCACGTTGAGCATATCTTGGCTGGTTTCAAGAAGGAGAAGGTCGCAGCCGCCGTCAATCAGACCTCTTGCTTGGATTTCAAAATGCTTGCTGAGCGATTCAAAATCGATGCCGCCGGTTACAGATAACGTTTTGGTCGTAGGCCCCATAGCACCAGCCACAAAACGCGGCTTTTCCGGTGTTGAAAATTCGGCAGCAGCTTTTTTGGCGATTTCGGCTGCCCGACGGTTAATTTCATAAGCTCTATCGCCGAGATTGTATTCATTCAGAACAAGCGGTGTTCCGCCAAATGAGTTGGTTTCAATAACATCGGCACCGGCTTCCAAATAAGAGCGGTGAATCCACTCGACCACATGAGGGGCTGTGATGTTTAAATATTCATTACAGCCATCATACTGCTCGCCTCCGAAATCGTTCGGTGTAAGGCCGGCTTGTTGAATCATGGTTCCCATTGCTCCATCGATGATGAGGATTCGTTTTTCTAGTTCGTGTTCAATTGGATGTTGTAATTTCGGCATGTACAGTCTCTCCCTTTTTTGCATCTTGTTCCCGAATATAGCGAGCCAAATCGGCTGTCATTTCATAACGAAGGAAAGGAGTAATGAGATAAATTCCGTTAAAATACCGAAGAGCAGTATCGATTAATTCTTTGGCGATCTCAATCCCCGTTTGCTGGGATTTTTCTTTATCTCCGTCGAATGCTCTCATTCGCTCTATAATTTCATCGGATAATTTTATGCCTGGCACTTCATTATGCAAAAATTCTGCGTTTTTGAGGCTTGTTAATGGCATAATTCCGATGAAAATAGGGACATTTAAGTGTTTCGTTGCTTCGTAAATTTCTTTTATTTTTTCCTTTGTAAAAACCGGCTGTGTGATAAACGAATCGGCTCCGCATTCTATTTTTCTTTCCATCCGTTTGACTGCTTTTTCCAGTACGCGGACATTCGTATTAAAAGCAGCGGAAACGGAAAAATGAGTTTTTTGTTTTAATGGTTTCCCGGAAAAAGAAATCCCGTTGTTCAATTGCTTAATTAATGAAATCAGTTCCAAACTGGAAACGTCGTATACGCTTGTGGCACCGGGAAAGTCACCCACTTTTGTCGGATCGCCTGTAATGACAAGAATATCATGAATACCTAGGGTGTGGAGGCCCATCAAATGCGATTGCAGTCCTATTAAATTGCGATCTCGGCAGGTTATATGTACGAGCGGGCGAATACGCTGGTTGGCCTTTACTAAAGCCGCCATTGCCATGTTGCTGATCCGCGGTGAAGCCAACGAATTATCGGCCATTGTAATCGCGTCGATTCCGACTTCTTTAAGTACTTGAGTCCCTTGAAAATATTGAAAAGTATCCAAATGTTTCGGAGTATCCAATTCTACGATAATCGTCCGTTTTTTCTTCGCTAGTTCGTGAAGAGGGGGATCGAGCGGTGCCGGTGGTTCTTTTACAATGATCGGTTTTTCGGGTTTCACCGATTTTTGATGAATGGGAGAAAGACCTGATAATGCTTTTTTGACGGCTTCAATATGTTTCGGCGTTGTGCCGCAGCATCCCCCGATAAGACGGACTCCTTGATTGCGCAATTTTACCGCCGCTCTTCCGAAATACTCGGCTTCCGATTCGTAGATCACTCGGCCGTCTTTCACATCCAGCAGGCTGGCGTTAGGATAAGCGGAAAGATACGCTTTTTTGGGCAATGTAGCTTTTTCAAGTGCTTGTATCATATGGTAAGGTCCAAGTCGACAGTTCACACCCACCAGATCTGCCCCGTGATCTTCCAAACGGTGGAGAGCTTCATTCAGAGATAGACCGTTTTGAAGGACACCGGGTTCATGCATGGACACTTGAGCGATAATTGGAATGTTTGTTAATTTTCGAGCTATTTTTAAGACGGTTGTCAATTCTTCAAAGTCATAGTAAGTTTCGAGAAGCAGTCCGTCTGGATTTTCATTCAATAAACTTTCTGCCTGTTCTAGGAAGGCCTCTTTTATATCAGCCAGTGAGCAGGTATCTTTACGGAAGCCGCGAATGCCCCCAATTGTACCGAAAACAAACGTTCCATGATCAGCCGCTGCTTGTTTGGCAAGACGGACAGCCGCTTTATTTATTTGTTTGACGTTTTCTTCCAGTCCGTAACGACGCAGTTTTACAGCGTTGGCACTGTAAGTATTGGTTTGGATGACATCGGCCCCGGCAAGAATATACTCTTCATGTATTTTTGAAATGATTTCTGGCTTGGCAATATTCAATTCTTCATAACAATAGTCAATTCCATATGAATAGAGGAGCGTGCCCATTGCGCCATCGGCTGTTAAAATCTCTGTTTTCAATCGATCCAAAAATCCCATGCGTATTCCTCCTCTCATTACGGATAAAATGAAAAAAGCCTTCCGTAAGAAGGCTTTTGATGGATGATGTCCAAAATGATCCTTCTTATCTTCCAAACTCGAAAGTTTGCTGGATTTAGCACCTGGCCAATTCGGCTGGTTGCTGAGGATTCATCGGGCCAGTCCCTCCACCTCTCTTGATAAGAAATCTATGAAATTTTTTTCGTATTTTCAGATTTATTAAATTAATAATAGCTTTTCTTCAGGCAGCGGTCAAGAGAATTTTTGGCAGATCGCGTGTTCAAAAGCTAGCTGAAATCATTCATCCTGAAGAAAAGAAATCAGAAAAGTCTTATCTCCGGCGGTCTAAAGAAGGTTTATATGAGGGGCTTAATAAGATCGAAAAAAAGTCTGCCTCCGAAAAAGCAGGAGGGATGAGGGCCTGCTTTTTTTTAATCGGAGAGACAGACTTCTTTAACAAGCGTTAATTTTTTACTTTTTTTAACTGAGGGATGACATGCAAAGACCGGCCTGTACCAATGGCGACTGATTCGAGCGGACTTGGTGCGAGGTTTACGGGGACAATCATCTGGCTTGCCAACCATTCTTTTAAACCGTTCAGCAGGGAAGCTCCTCCTGTTAAAATAATTCCTCTGTCAACAATGTCACCGCTAAGTTCCGGTGGTGAATTTTCCAGCGTAGCACGAACTGTTTCTAATATTTGTAAAACGGTTTCCTTTATCGCTTTCTGAATTTCTAAGGAAGTAATAGTAATCGTTTTGGGGAGTCCCGTTACTAAATCCCTTCCGCGAATCTCCATTTCTTGGATATTATGATCGATGGGCGCATATCCAATTTCTTTTTTCAGCATTTCTGCGGTCGGTTCGCCGATTAGCAGGTTGTACTCTTTCCGTACATATTGAATGATATCTTCGTCCATTTTGTCTCCGCCAATTCGAATCGAATTGCTGCACACCACTCCGCCATAGGAAATAATGGCCGCTTCAGTAGTGCCTCCACCGATGTCGACAATCATATTAGCAATCGGTTCATCTACCGCCAAATCTGCTCCGATGGCCGCTGCAATCGGTTCTTCAATCAAATGGACGGTTTTCGCTCCGCAGCTTCGAATAGAGTCTTCAATCGCTCTTTTTTCGACTGTTGTCGCTCCAGATGGGGCGCAGATCACGACATTCGGCTTTCGCAAGGTGATTCCAAGCGCTTTGTTTACTTTTTTCATGATGCTTTTTAGCATTTCCGTTGTCACTTCAAAATCAGCAATAACCCCATTTTTTAATGGACGAATAACGGAAATGTTGGCGGGGGTTTTTCCGATCATTTTTTTTGCTTCTGAACCTATTGCCAATAATTGTTTCGTATGTATATCAATCGCTGCTACAGAGGGTTCGTTTATAATAATTCCTTTATTTTTACTATATACAAGGGTATTGGCCGTGCCTAAGTCAATTCCAATATCTTGAGAAAGCACCTTTTATACCTCCATTTCGAATAAGCCAAACAAATTTGACGCATGTTCAGAAGAATCATATCGTCTTTATCCTATAAAAGTATACAAGTTTTTTTGTTGAAAAGTATATGGGTTTTATTGTCAAAATATGTTGTTACAAATGTAGAAGATTTGTAACAATGGCGGGATGAACGAATCTATCAGCATTTTCGACATAAGGGGAGGGGGGAATGTGCTTGCTGTTGTTTATAAAACTTAATCTTTGTAACTTTATGTAAAAGAATGTCGCAGCAGAATTTCGCCATTCAAGTTTTCTTCAGGACGTGTTTACGTTAATAGAGGCATTTATCATTTTGAAATGCCATTTTTAAAGAATGAAAATCGGACTATTCTATAAATCTAATGAGCTTATTCCGACTTAGGAGGATTGTAGGACTATGTTTCACGGTTTTGGAGGAGCCGAAAAAAAAAGGAAAGGGCCGGAATTCCTTGTAGAAATGTGAGCGGAGAGCAAGTGTAGTATAGTATCAAGATTGAAGGATTGGAGAATTCCGGCCTTTTGAAAAATTACTTATTCCATTTTGGAGAAAAATTCAGCTAGTTCTTGGCTGTGAAGTTTCCGTGCTTTCCGATGTTCTGCCCGATTGAGAGCTGTTTCATTCAGCCATTTTTCTT
Source organism: Bacillus smithii (assembly GCF_001050115.1). Taxonomy (NCBI): domain Bacteria; kingdom Bacillati; phylum Bacillota; class Bacilli; order Caryophanales; family Bacillaceae; genus Bacillus; species Bacillus smithii. The sequence goes on from NZ_CP012024.1 coordinate 668,609, forward strand.
CTTCAGATTCCGGAACCACTTCAGGCACTTCTGTCGGTTTTCCGTTTTCATCAAGGGCAACAAAAGTTAAGAAAGAGAGAGCCGCAACTGCTTTTTCACCCGTTAATAAATTTTCGGATGTTACTTTTACGAATACTTCCATGCTTGTCCGACCAGTATATGTGATTCGAGCTTCTAATGTCACAGAGTCACCGCTGTTAATTGGTTTAAGGAAATCTACGGAGTCCGTTGAAGCAGTTACAACCGGTCTTCTTGCAAATTTAGTTGCGGTTATAGAGGCGATATCGTCTATGTATGCCATCAACTTTCCGCCGAATAAAGTACCATGTTGGTTTGTATCCGGTGGAAGGACAAAACTTGTTTTGACTGTTAGAGTATCACGCATTGGTATTTTCTTTTTCATGAATCTTTCACCTCGTGGACTATTGAGTTGCTAATAAAATGTTACGTTCACTTATAATCTTAACATGAAACTTACGAACAATGCATTTTGATTTTATTATATAAATAAATTTTTTGCAATAGCGATATTTATGATTGTATTTTAATTCTTTATTGTGTATAAATATTAATTATAAAGGTTTTTATTTTACGAAAGTTTTTAATATTGACATGATCAATTAAAAAAGTTTCAAAAAAGGATGGTACATTGGAAAGGGAGTGTTTATAAATGGCAATCGTTCATACGGTGACAGCCGAACAATTGAAAGGAAAAGATTTACTGACTCTTGCTGATTTTACTCCGAATGAAATTTCTTATTTTATAGAATTAGCAGCTGATATGAAAAAAAATCCTTCCGCTTATTCTGAAAGTTTAAAAGGGAAAATTCTCGGGATGATTTTTGAAAAAAATTCGACCCGTACGAGAGTCTCTTTTGAAGCTGCCATGATCCAGCTCGGGGGGCATGGAATGTTTTTGGATTCGCAGCATACTCAAATAGGACGAGGAGAAACAATCGAGGATACAGGAAAAGTATTGTCGAGATATCTGGATGGGATCATGATCCGGACGTTCGGACATGACAAAATCGAGTCGCTGGCGAAAGCAGCCGACATTCCTGTCATCAACGGATTGACGGATTTATCACATCCTTGTCAAGCGCTTGCAGATTTGTTGACGATTTACGAATGGAAAGGAGAGTGGAAAGGGGTCAAGTTAGTATATGTAGGAGATGGAAACAATGTTGCCCACTCTTTAATGATAGGGGCGGCTTTGACAGGAATGGAATGTGTTGTGGCGACTCCAAAGGGATTCGAGCCTGACCCGCAAGTCATGACAAAAGCACAAGCATTGGCAGAAAAAACGGGAGCTTGTATAACCTATTTGGAAAATCCGAAAGAAGCAGTGAAAGAGGCTGATTTTATTTACACAGATGTGTGGGTCAGTATGGGACAGGAAAAAGAACAGGAAGAACGAAAGAAGATATTTATTCCTTATCAGGTAAATCAAGGACTTTTCCAATATGCTAAGCCGGACTGTAAATTTATGCACTGCTTACCGGCTCACAGAGGAGAGGAAGTAGCAGCGGACATTATGGATGGGCCGTCATCGATTGTTTTTCAAGAAGCGGAAAATCGTTTGCATGCTCAGAAAGCCGTTCTCTATAGTTTGTTGCAAGATTAAAAAGTACAAAAAAAGAGGCGAACTTAAAGGTCGGCCTCTTTTTTTGTGCGTATTTCAGGTTATGGCAAAAAGGTCTCTCCCATTAAATAACGGTCGATTTCTCGAGCTGCTTCACGGCCTTCGTGAATGGCCCAAACGACCAAACTTTGCCCGCGGCGCATATCTCCGGCAGCGAACACGCCCTCCACGTTCGTTGTATATTGGCCGTATTTTGCTTTCGCAGTATTCCGGCTTGTTTTTTCTACTTGAAAGGCATCAAGAAGTTTTGGTTCAGTTCCGGTGAATCCAATGGCAATTAATACTAGTTGAGCCGGCCATACTTTTTCCGTTCCCGGAATTTCTTTCATTGTATAGGTTCCGTCTTCATGATAGGTTTTTTCCATTTGAACCGTATGCAATTCTTTCACATGGCCATTTTCATCAGCCACAAATTTTTTCGTTTGAATTAAATATTCGCGTGGGTCTTCTCCGAAAATCGCAGCGGCTTCTTCATAGGCATAATCTAATTTAAAAGTATTCGGATATTCCGGCCATGGATTGCGTTCCAATCGTGAATCAGGCATTTTTTCATGCTTTCCAAATTGGACGACGCTTTTGGCTCCTTGACGCAAAGCCGTTGCTACACAGTCAGCTCCCGTATCTCCGCCGCCGATGACAATAACATCTTTTCCTTCCGCAGAAATCACTTCTGTTCCGTCCAACAATCCTTTAATGCTTTTCGTTAAATAATCCATGGCAAAATAAATGCCTTTTGATTCACGGCCCTCTATTAATATGTCGCGATGTTTTTGAGAGCCGGCGCATAAAAGGACTGCGTCAAACGATTCCTTTAGTTCTTCGGCGCTGATATCTTTTCCGATTTCCGTGTTTGTCACAAACGTAATGCCTTCTTGTTTCAGTAAATTCACGCGTCTGTCTACGGTAGATTTTTCAAGCTTCATCGAAGGAATCCCGTATGTCAGCAGTCCTCCGACACGATCGTCTTTTTCAAATACGGTAACCGTATGACCAGCTTTATTCAGCTGATCGGCAGCCGCAAGACCGGCAGGACCTGATCCGACTACGGCCACTTTTTTCCCCGTACGCACTTTGGGAGGGTTTGGCTTAATCCATCCTTCCTGGAATCCTTTGTCAATGATCGCTTTTTCAATAGATTTGATTGCCACCGGATCATCGGAAAGGGCGACAGTACATGATCCTTCGCAAGGTGCAGGACAAACGCGTCCGGTAAATTCAGGGAAGTTGTTTGTTTTCAAAAGCCGTTCTAATGCTTCCTGCCAACGGTTTTGATATACCAAATCATTCCATTCGGGGATTAAGTTATAAAGAGGGCAGCCGGAAGGCATCCCTCTTAATTCCATTCCCGTATGACAGAAGGGGGTTCCGCAATCCATGCAGCGGGCGGCTTGAATCTTTAATTCGTTCTCGGAGAAAGGGAGCTGATACTCATTCCAGTCCTTGATGCGAACTTTTGGATCACGTTCCGGTGCTTTTTTTCTTTTATATTCCAAAAAACCTGTTGCTTTTCCCATGCTTCTAACCCCTTTCTCTACTAATTGATGGCTTCTATCATTCGCTGATCGTCAGATATGGTCTTTTTTTCGACAGTACTTTCAAGAAAAGCGGCGTATTCAGCTTCAGACTGCGTCTTTCCTTCCAAAAGGAAATGTTGGATTTTTTGTTTCATTTCTTTATATTCTTTAGGAATTATTTTTATAAAGCGGCCGGATGTTTTGCTCCAATTGTCGAGAATTCGTTTGGCCAACGGGCTGTTTGTGTAGTCAACGTGTTTTTTTATAAGAGATTTCACTAAGTCCTCATCTTCTTTTGACAACGATTCAAACAGAAGAGATGATTCTCGGCATTGACGTTTCGTCAATCCAGACATTTTTTCATAGATATATACGACGCCGCCGGACATTCCGGCTGCAAAGTTTTTCCCAACATCGCCGAGTATGACGACATTGCCGCCGGTCATATATTCACAGCCATGGTCTCCTACACCTTCGACCACTACGTCGACTCCGGAATTTCGAACGGCAAAACGGGCTCCGGCTTTTCCGTTGATATAAGCTTCACCGCCGGTCGCTCCATACAGGCAAACATTTCCTGCGATAGTCTGTTCTTCCGGAACTAGGCTGGAAGATGAATCAGGGCGAACAATCAGTTTTCCTCCCGATAAGCCTTTTCCAAAGTAATCGTTGGCATCTCCGTCTACCGCTAATGTCAACCCTTTAGGAGCAAAAGCACCGAAACTTTGTCCGGCCGAACCTTTGAATGTAAATTGGATCGTATCTTCAGGAAGACCTTCAGCTCCGTATTTTTGGGTAATCAAAGATCCCAAAATGGTTCCGGTAGCCCGATTGATATTGCGGATTGGAAAACTTCCTTTTACAGGTTTTTTCCATTCGATTGCAGGTTGAGCAGCGGGAACCAACTTTTGAAGATCAAGCGTTTTTTCAAGTTGATGATTTTGGTTCTGCGTTTTGTGCTGGGATTGATGCTTTGCTTCTTCCGGTACATACAGAAGCGGTGACAAATCTAGATATTTGGCTTTCCAATGACGTTTGGCCCGTTCATGAACTTTTAAGAATTGTTTTTGTCCAATCATTTCGTCCATCGTCCGGAATCCCAATTGTGCCATAATTTCGCGGATTTCCTGGGCGACAAAGTGCATGTAATTCACGATATGATCAGGCGAACCGGCAAATCGCTTCCGAAGTTCTGGATTTTGGGTTGCGACTCCTACAGGGCAAGTATCCATATGGCAAACCCGCATCATAATGCACCCAAGCACGACAAGAGGTGCAGTGGCAAATCCGTATTCTTCAGCGCCTAAAAGAGCAGCGATGACGACATCTCGGCCTGTCATCATTTTGCCGTCTGTTTCAAGGGTTACGCGATCACGGAGACCGTTCATCAGCAAGGTTTGATGTGTTTCGGCAAGGCCGATTTCCCAAGGAATTCCGGCATTTTTAATGCTTGATTTCGGCGATGCGCCTGTGCCGCCTTCATATCCGCTAATCAAAATGACATCGGCAAGCCCCTTGGCCACGCCGGTTGCGATTGTTCCTACACCGCTCTTGGAAACTAATTTCACGTTGATGCGAGCTTTCGGATTTGCATTTTTTAAATCGTAAATCAATTGGGCTAAATCTTCGATAGAATAAATATCATGGTGAGGAGGAGGAGAAATAAGTCCGACTCCGGGTGTGGCACCACGAACGTCCCCAATCCAAGGGTATACTTTTTTTCCCGGCAAATGACCTCCTTCACCCGGTTTAGCGCCTTGTGCCATTTTGATTTGAATTTCTTCGGCGTTCACTAAATAATGACTCGTTACGCCAAATCGTCCAGATGCCACTTGTTTGATGGCACTCCGGCGCAAATCTCCGTTTTCATCCGGCGTGTAACGAGAAGGGTCTTCGCCGCCCTCGCCGCTGTTGCTTTTACCTCCAATGCGGTTCATCGCAATCGCCAGCGTTTCGTGAGCTTCTTTACTGATGGAACCGTACGACATGGCACCGCTTTTAAAGCGTTTGAGAATGGATTCGACAGGTTCCACTTCGTCTAAAGGAACTGCGGGTCTTTTGCCAAAGTTGAAATCAAGAAGACCCCTAAGGAAAAATGTTTGTTCTTCTGAAATCATTTTTGAGTATTTTTTATATAGTTCATAGCTATTTTGCCGTGCTGCTTGTTGTAAAGTATGAATGGTTTTCGGATTAAAAGCATGAGCTTCTCCCGTTCTTCTCCATTGAAATTCTCCGCCGGAATCAAGGGAAGTATCCTGGAATTCACTTTTATGAAATGCTTGGCGGTGGCGGAGCAGGGTTTCTTCGGCAATCACATGAAGCGTAATCCCGCTTAATGGGGAAGCGGTACCGGTAAAATAGCGGTCCACTACTTCTTTTCCGATGCCAACCGTTTCAAAAATCTGGGCGCCTCTATAGCTTTGAATAGTGGAGATACCCATTTTCGACATGATTTTGACAACCCCGTCGATGCTCGCTTGCAAATAGTTGCTGATGGCTTGTTCAGCGTTTATTTCTTTAATAATGCCTTTTTCCACCATGTCTTCAATAGACGAAATGGCAAGGTATGGATGAACTGCATCTGCTCCGTATCCGATTAAACAAGCAAAGTGATGAGTGTCTCTGGCTTCAGCCGTTTCCACAATAAGGCTTACTTTCGTTCTAAGCCCTTTTCGCACTAAGTGATGATGAAGACCGCTGACTGCGAGCAAAGCAGGGATGGCAGCGAAATCTTCGTTCACTCCATGATCGGATAAAATTAACAACGAATACCCTTCCTCAATTGCCTCTTCCGCTTCTTGGAACAGCCTGTCTAAAGCCGGTTCAAGGGCTTGAGGGGAAGAAGCGTCAAATAAAATAGACAGAGTTTTCGCACGAAATTCTTTAAACCGATTGCCGATTAAAGCAGCTAAATCTTTCTCAGAAAGAATAGGTGATTCAAGCCGAATTCTCCGGCAGCTCTGTTCGGAAGGCTCGAGAAGATTTCCTTCTCTGCCAAGGAGCGTCATAGTTGAAGTCACAATATCTTCCCGAATGGCATCAATCGGAGGGTTCGTCACTTGTGCAAACAGTTGTTTAAAATAATTGTAGAGAAGCTGAGGACGTTCCGACAAAACGGCGAGCGGGGCATCATATCCCATGGATCCGATCGGGTCCTTTTTTTCCGTCGCCATTGATTTAAGATTTTTCGTCAGTTCCTCATACGTGTAGCCAAAGGCTTTTTGCCATTTTACAATTTTTTCGGATTCTAAACGCGTTTCCACCGGTTCGAAATCATTTAGATCGGATAGGTGGACAAGATTTTCGTCGAGCCATTTGCGGTAAGGTTTTTCAGAAGCAATTTTTGCTTTGATCTCTTCGTCGGAAATGATGCGGCCTTCTTCAAGATCAATCAAAAGCATTTTCCCCGCGTCTAAGCTTTGTTTGGAAATGATTTTTTCCTCTTCGACAGGTACGACTCCTGTTTCAGAAGAATAGATGATTAAATCGTCTTCCGTTATATAATAGCGGGCAGGACGCAGTCCATTGCGGTCCAAAATGGTTCCGATTTTTCGACCGTCCGTAAAGGAGATCGAAGTAGGCCCATCCCAAGGCTCCATTAGGCAACTGTGGTATTCATAGAAAGCAAGCTTTGGATCTTCCATTTGCCTATCATGATCCCATGGTTCCGGAATCAGCATCATCGCAGCGTGAGGAAGCGAACGGCCCGATAATGTCAAGAATTCAAGTGTATTGTCCAACATGGCGGAATCGCTTCCGCTTTCGTCGATAATAGGCAAAATCTTTTCGTAGTTGTCCCCGAACACTTTAGAGTAACTTGCCTTTTCGCGGGCACGCATCCAGTTCACATTTCCTCTCAGGGTATTGATTTCTCCATTATGAATTAAATAACGGTATGGATGAGCACGCTCCCAGCTGGGGAATGTGTTGGTGCTGAATCGAGAATGAACAAGGGAGAAAGCAGAAGTATAGGCTTCGTCGGAAAGATCCAGATAGTATTGATCGATCTGCTCCGGAAGAAGCATTCCTTTATATATGATCGTTCTTGTCGACAGGCTCGGAACATAAAAGCTGCCGTTAATTGCCGGATCCTCTGCGATCGCTCGTTCAATACGTTTTCGAATGATGTATAATTTTAATTCAAAATCTCGTTCCGATTGGATCTCTTCGTTTTGCCCGATAAACAATTGCATGATGAAAGGCTCCGTTTTTAAAGCGCCTTCACCAATGACGGAAGAATCGGTTGGAACTTCACGCCATCCGAGCAGCGACTGTCCTTCTTCGCCAACAATCCGTTCAATGTGCGATTTAGCGCGTTCCCGTTCGGATTGGTTTTGTGGCATAAATAACATTCCTACTGCATACTTATGCATTTCTGGTAAATGAATATTAAGCTTTTCGCATTCTTTTCTAAAGAATGAATCCGAGATTTGAAGCATAATTCCCGCTCCATCTCCCGTTTTTTCATTCACGTGGCCACCGCGGTGTTCCAATTGGCACAGCATGTATATACCCTGCTTTACAATGGAATGAGCAGGTTTTCCTTTTATATTTGCTATAAATCCGATTCCGCAAGCGTCATGTTCGTTTTGCGGATTGTACAGACCTTGTTCTTTTGGATAGCCATAGTGTTTCATCGGCTGCACCCCCATTTTGTGAAAAGATTTACTGAGCAGGTCTTAAAAAATTTCCATCGGTGGGCTTTTGCGGATGATTTTTTTAAAAAGTTTGATTTTTCGTCACCCGCGGATTTTGAGCTTTGAAGGTGGAAATTTTGCGGACGGTTAAAAGCAGGTAAATTTGAATTGTTTCTATTTTTCAGATAACAGTACTTATATTGTATATTTCTTTATTAATGCTAACAATATATAATTAAGAATAAAACAATCTAATTTTGATATTAATATAGTTTTTGCTTGATAGACGGTAATTTTACGACAGATCATGAAAAAAAGAAAAGGGGAGAAGAAGATTGGAACTGCGCCAAATTAAATATTTTATAGAAGTGGCCAAGCAAGAACATGTGACTGAGGCAGCCAATCAGCTTCATGTTGCTCAGTCGGCGGTGAGCAGACAGATCGCTCGGCTGGAAGATGAGCTCGGAGTCGTTTTGTTTGCCAGAGATGGTCGAAATGTCAAGTTAACTCATATAGGCAAAATTTTTTTAGAACATATTGAAAATGCAATGGAGGAGATCGACAAATCGGTTAAAGCAGTCAAAGACTACTTAAATCCAAAACAGGGAATGATCCGAATTGGTTTTCCTAATTCATTGGCCGCTAAAACGCTGCCGAGAGTAATATCCGCATTTAGAAAACAATATCCGGAGATTGGATTTAAATTTTGGCAAGGATCCAATAAGGAATTGCGAGGACTGGTGGAAAACGGGGAAATTGATTTGGCGTTTGTTTCACCGGTTCCGACGGATTCCAAAATAAACACCCATATTTTCTTTTCTGAAAGGATGAGAGCTCTACTTCCGTTTCATCACCCTTTGGCCCAAAAAAAAGAAATTCGGCTTTATGAATTGAGAAAAGAGCCATTCGTACTTTTTCAAACAGGTTACGATATGAGAAAAATGGTGATGGATGCTTGTCGGCAAGTGGGATTTGAGCCTGATGTCGCATTCGAAAGCGAAGATATCTATACGATAAAAGGCTTAGTGGAAGCGGGACTTGGGATTAGTCTTCTTCCGGAATCAACGCTTGATGAGCAATCCAGCCCTGAAACCGTGAGCATCACGGTGAGCGATCCGATCATAACCAGGACGGTCGGGGTTATTTACCCGAAAAGCCGAGATCTTCCGCCGACGGAAAAACTCTTTTTTGATTTTCTCAAACAATATTATGAACGGTTGAATCAATTTAGTTTTTAGGATGAAGGGGGAAAAAGAGAAAGGCTCTGTTCTTGGTTCCTTTTAATCAAGCGCCTTTCTGAAAGGCTGATCGCCGATTTGTTTAGGAAGGACGAAAATTTTGGATTCGAACAGAGCCTTTTAAATCCTATTAAAGTGGAGCAAGTTCATTCCACTTAGATTCAGATTGAATGGAATCAAAGTTATTTTTAATAATGGAACGTTCCAATAAAGGAATTTTTTTTAAATGCCCAATTTCCATTGCGGAAAATCGGTTCGGTTTTTCCGTCTTTGGTGATGCCGTCAATATCCATGGATTCTGATCCGATCATAAAGTCCACGTGGGTGATGCTTGTATTCAGTCCGTTTTCTTCCAATTCCTCTTTCGACATTTGCTTTCCGCCTTCGATGCAAAAAGCATAAGCGCTTCCGATCGCGAGGTGATTGGAGGCATTTTCGTCAAATAATGTATTGTAAAAAAGAATTCCCGATTCAGAGATAGGTGAGTGGTGGGGTACAAGCGCTACTTCTCCTAAAAAATGAGATCCTTCATCTGTTTCTACCAGTTTCTTTAGTATTTCTTCTCCTTCTTTCGCTTTCACATCGACAATTCTTCCGTTTTTGAATGTAATGGTAAAGCCATCGATAATATTTCCTCCATAGCTCAACGGCTTGGTATTAGATACATATCCATTGACTCCCGTTTTTTTGGGCGCGGTAAATACTTCTTCCGTCGGCATATTGGCCATAAATGCCACACCGTTTTCATTGATGCTTCCAGCTCCCACCCAAATATGGTTTTCAGGGAGCTCAATGGTCAAATCGGTGCCGGGTGCTTTGTAATGAAGCTTATGAAACCTTTTTTGATTTAAATATTCAACTTTTTCATGAAGAATCTTATCATGTTTTTGCCAAGCCGCAATGGGATCCGCTTGTCCAATTCTTACTGCATCAAAAATGGCTTCCCATAATTTTTCCACAGGTTTTTCTTCGTTTGGAAAAACTTTTTTGGCCCATGCTTGTGAAGCGGCAGCGATGATCGTCCAACTGACTTTGTCCGATTGAATGTATTGGCGGAACTTAGTCAACGCTTGTCCAGCTGCCTTTTGATAGCGGCTGATTCGTTCCGGATTCACGCCTTTTAAAAGGTCGGGACTGGAAGAAAGTACGGAAATAAACGCCGCTCCTTGTTCAGCCAGTTCTTCTTTTTCTTTTGCCCGCCAAATCGGATAATCGTCGAACGCTTCATCTGGCGCCAGCTCATATTTCATTCGGGAGATGGCGTCATCGTGCCAATCGACATAGACATGTTTGGCGCCGGCTTCATAAGCTTTTTTGGTAATAAGCCGTACGAAGTCAGCCGCTTCTAGACCAGCATTAATGACAAGGGTTTGTCCTTTTTGAATATTGACGCCAACCTTTACGGCCAATTCTGCATATTTTTCTAATTTTGTTTGAAATAGTTCCATCTAATCCCCTTCTTTGCTAAAGTGTCCTCTTTATTGTATCAAGACTTTCAGTTGAATCAAAGCAACCCTCGTTTCTCGCTTTCGGTTGAGAAGAAACTGTGCCATAATGCCAATGGAAAGGGGGAATATTTTTGTTTCAATTGAAACGTGTTTACGAAGCGGCTTCAAAACAAGATGGGAAAAGAATATTGATTGACCGGCTGTGGCCGCGGGGGTTATCAAAGGAGAAAGCACAAATCGATGAATGGATGAAGGAAGTAGCACCAAGCCATGAATTGCGGAAATGGTTTCATCAACATCGAAGCAAATTTTTGGATTTTAAAGAAATGTATTGGAATGAACTTCAAAGCGAAGATCGGCAAAACTCGATTTTAAAACTCGTGAAAATGGGTGAAAATAATACTGTCACATTATTATACGCTGCAAAAGAACCGGTTCGCAATCATGCAGTTGTACTGAAAGAGTTTTTGGAAAAACAGAGCGAAACGTAATTACGTTTCGCTCTGTTTCATAAAGTGTATTCGATAGCTTTTAGGGTCAGCGACCAAATCGGCCAGTGTATACTGATCTAAAACGTGAAGATAGGCGGCCAGGGCTTCGTGCAATATGTGCCGCAAAGTACAGACAGGGGATATCACACAAACATTATGGTCGGAATCAAAACATTCAACAATACGAAAATCTTCTTCTGTTTGTCTCACAACGGCTCCGATATTAATATCCTTTGGTTCCTTTGCAAGCCGTATTCCGCCATTTCGTCCGCGGATCGTTTTGATAATCCCCATTTTCCCAAGTCCGTAAATGATTTTCATTAAATGATTTTTGGAAATTCCATATACTTCGGAAATTTCTCGAATGCTGGACAGTTCATCATTGCCTTTGGCTGCTAAAAATATCAGAACTCTTAATGCGTAATCTGTATAAGAAGTAAGTCTCAATGACATCACCTAAACATTTTCATTTCTAAATTCCCTATTTCAAGGCAACTCTTAGTATCACTATATTATACCCCATTTGAATAAAAAACACTAAATGTGAACGTTCTATTAAAGATGTATTTTTGATATTGCTTTCAGCACTAATTTCCTCTATTTTAAAGATGCAAATAAAATACTTCTTTTCAGGAGATGAAAAATATGTTATCTCAAGAAACAATTGACATTGTGAAATCCACTGTCCCGATTTTGGAAAAAAGAGGAACAGAGATTACTTCTCATTTTTACAAAAGAATGTTTTCCAACCATCCGGAGCTGCTCAATATTTTCAATCATGCGAATCAACAGAAAGGCCGGCAGCAAACCGCGCTGGCGAATGCGGTACTTGCCGCTGCCAAGCATATTGACGAATTGGAAGCGATACTTCCGGCCGTGAAGCTGATTGCTCATAAACACCGCAGCTTGGGGATCAAACCGGAGCAATATCCGATTGTAGGCGAAAACTTGTTGGCAGCGATAAAGGAAGTGCTGGGGGACGCTGCAACCGATGAAATTTTGTCTGCCTGGGAAGAGGCATATCAAGAAATTGCGAATGTCTTTATAAAAGTAGAGAAGGAACTTTATGAAGAAGCAGAAAATCAAAAAGGCGGTTTTAGAGATTTCAAAGAATTTGAAATTATAAAAAAGGTGCCTGAAAGTTCCCTGATCACTTCTTTTTATTTAAAACCGAAAGACGGCGTTCCGGTTCCTTCCTATTTACCGGGGCAATATATTACCGTTCGATTGAGAATTCCGGGAGAAAAGTATTTGTTTAATCGCCAATACAGTTTATCTTGCGGTCCTTTTCATGATTATTTCCGCATTTCCGTGAAAAAGGAAGCTGATCATGAACCGTATGGAAAAGTATCAGTTTATTTGCATGAACAGGCCAAAGAAGGCGATGTGATCGAAGTGAGTGCTCCCGCAGGAGAATTTGTATTAAATAAGGAAGAAACGAATCCGGTTGCCATGATAAGCGGCGGCGTTGGCATTACTCCGATGATGAGCATGCTGGAAACGTTGGCGAGAGAAAACAGCAAACGAGAAGTAACGTTTATTCATGCTGCACGCAATGAAAAAGCACGTGCTTTTTCAGATGAAGTCGATCGCTATATCAGCCAACTTAAGAACGGCAAATCTTATATTGCCTATTCGTCGAAAGAAAATGAAAGCACGATATGCGATCACCTTGGACATATCGACAAAGAGTTTTTGCAAAGAGTGCTTCCGAAAAACAGTATCTGTTACGTATGCGGTCCGGTTCCATTTATGCAGTCCGTTATTCAGCATTTAGCGGATATCGGGATTTCTGCGGAAAACGTCCGTTATGAATTTTTCGGTCCGGCTCTTCAACTGGAAGTAAAATCCATGTAACGTCTTCCCTGAACAGGCTTTGAGAAAAAGCCATTAAACGGAGTATACGCAGAAAAAAAGCGGAGTTTTTGCGTGGACTCCGCTTCTTGCCTTGATTGGGCATCCCGCTAGATGTTAGTGGACCCCTCTTTTTTTAAATTGTCCACCTTTTACTTCCGCCACTTCACCGATGGCGAGAAAGGCGTTCGGATCAATTCGGTCGACGATTGATTTTAATTGCGCCTCTTCCAAGCGGTTGATGACGCAAAAGATGACTTTTTTGCCCGTTCCTTTATATCCGCCTTCCCCGTTCAAGTAGGTGACGCCTCGTCCTAAATTGGTTAAGAGCGCTTCTCCAATTTCGGTATCACGATCACTGATGATCCAGACAGAACGTGATTGCTCCAATCCTTCTACCACGATATCGATCATTTTGAATGCGATAAAGTAAGCGATAAGGGAATACATGGCATGATCCCAGCCGAAAACAAATCCGGCGCTTCCAAGGATAAAAATATTAAAGAACAAGACAATTTGTCCGACAGATAATGCCGATTTGCTGCTGATTAAAATCGCTAATATTTCTGTTCCATCGAGGGCGCCCCCGAACCGGATGACAAGACCGACCCCTACTCCGATCGTAATTCCCCCAAAAACGGCTGCTAAAAGGATATCGTCAGTAATACCGGCAACAGGAGTAAGCAGCGAAGTAAAAACGGATAGAACGATAATCCCGTATAATATGGAAATCGTAAATCTTTTTCCTAATTGTTTGTACCCGATGATAAAAAAAGGAATATTGAGAACAAACAGGAAAATACCCAGTTTTACATCTAATAGGTGGGACAAAATAATGGAAATGCCTGTAATGCCGCCGTCGATGATGTGATTAGGAACTAAAAAGATTTCCAATCCCACTGCCATTAAAATGGCGCCTAATGTAATAAAAATGCCGTTAATCAAAATAGATTTTTTGGATAACTTTTGGTATTCCACATTCTCCATTCGCATCTTTCCTTTCTATACCATTTATTTTTATAGGTTGTTTTGAAACTTTATTCATGCACGTCACCAATATATTGGAACGTTGCTTCGAATCAAGAATCATCTCCGAAATAGGCAGACAGCAGAGAAAAGCGGGAATAAAGGAAGTTTGAATGAACACCGAAATCATTCGGTAGGACAGAAGATTTTTAATGGGGAAACAGTATCCTTTTCTATAAAAGGGACAACTTTTCCATCATGCTGCCACTATATATACAAAAATGATGATTTGATCGTCTTCCAAGTGCTGCTCATTCTAAATGTGATAAATTAAAAGTGAAAAATATGAAACCTTTTTTTCATGAGGAAAATAAATGTGCAAAACTTGTGGACAATGATAGGGATCGAACAGATAAAACATGAATTACGTGCTCGTTAACATAAGTATACCATATTGATCCCCTATATTTAAAAAATTTGGACTTTCGACGAGTTTATTTTATTTTTAAAACTTTTATGCAACACGCAAGAATGCAGATGGAGGGGATTGGGCGATGTTTTTCGTTATGACGTGTAATCAATGGCAGTAAAAGATCTATTTCATAGATAGTGAGGGAAGTGATTTGACAACGGCAGTAGGTATTACATTATTAGTAGTAGGAATTGCTCTTTTACCGTTTGGAGTGATTTATTTTAAAGATAGCTGGAAGGAAATAAAAGAGTTATCTCCAAGCGCCAAAAAAACCGCAATATTTTTGGAAATACTGGATTTATTCACTGCACCCATTGGTTCAACTTCTCTGCTTTTTCTTTCATTAATATTTATTATCGGAGGTATAGGCTTGGTTTTTTTGGAATTTCTTTAATGGTAAAAAGGATATGGCTGTAACAGAGCTCGTTCTTCGGAATGGAAAATATAGTACAATTTTAACACGGGGGAGTTTTAGTGGATTATTTTACTTTACTGGCGGAAGAAAAAATCAAGGCAGCTTACGAAAAAGGAGCGTTCGATGATCTTCCGGGGAAAGGGAAGCCGTTGAAAATGGACAGCATGGTGGAAATTCCGGAAGACTTGAGAATGGCTTATCGAATCATGAAAAACGCAGGATATATGGAGGAAGAACAGGAGATTCGAAAAGAGTTTTTGACAATCGAAGAACTGATCCGGCAATGCCATGATGAACAAGAAAGAAAAAGACTGGAAAAACAATGGTCCCAGCGGCTGATTCAATACAATCAACTGCTTTCTAAAAGAAAAATAAAAACGAATTCGTCTCTATTTAAAAGATATGAGCAGAAGATCGAAAAAAGGATCATCGGATCAAACAGTAATTCTTGATGTAAAGAAGTCATAACCTTGGTTTAAACGTAGGAAAAAACCATCGTGATTTCAATGAATTGTCCTTTTTGCGTTAAGGTTTGTCAATTTTAGTCGATATAGTAAATGAAACCTTAAAAATAGCAGTACGTTCATTGGCGGTCCATGACAATAGAAATAGAAATTTAGTAAATAGGGTGAGAATGATGGATAAGACAACAATTATTGGAGTAATACTCGGAATTATTGCCATTGGGGTCGGTATGGTGTTAAAGGGGGTCAACCTTTCGGTATTAGCGAATCCCGCCGCTTTTTTGATCATTATTGCAGGGACTATATCTGCTGTGACCATCGCTTTTCCAACGAACGAAATAAAAAAAGTTCCAAAATTGTTTGCGATTATTTTTAAAGAGCAAAAATTAATGAGTCGGCTTGAGGTGATTCGTTTGTTTTCGGAGTGGGCGGAAATTGCCCGCAGAGAAGGTCTTCTTGCCTTGGAATCAAGACTGGACGAGATAGAAGACCCTTTTTTGAAGAACGGTTTAAGTCTGGCGGTCGACGGTCAAAATGCCGACTACATCCGCGATGTCTTAACGGAAGAGATTGAAGCGATGGAGGAACGCCACAAAGTTGGAATTTCCATTTTTTTGCAAGCGGGTACATATGCTCCTTCGCTTGGGGTGCTTGGAGCGGTAATCGGATTAATAGCTGCCCTCGGAAATATGTCGGATACGGATGCATTAGGGCATGCCATTTCGGCAGCATTCGTGGCTACCATGTTAGGGATTTTTACCGGATATGTATTGTGGAATCCATTTGCCAATAAATTAAGACGAAAATCGCAGCAAGAAGTTCAATTAAAAGAAATGATGATAGAAGGAATTTTATCGATCATCGAAGGAGAGGCCCCTCGCACTATTGAACAAAAATTGTCTTCTTTTTTGCCTCAAGAGGAACGAAAGAATATGATGATGGAAGCGGAAGGTGTCAGTCAAAATGGCGAAGCGTAAAAAAAGGAATGACGATGAGCGTATAAGTGAATCTTGGCTGCTTCCTTATTCTGACTTGCTAACATTGCTTTTGGCGCTATTTATTGTCCTCTTTTCCATGAGTGCGGTCGATGCGAAAAAGTTTCAAAAATTTGCGCAGACCTTTAATGATATATTTCAAGGCAGCACAGGGGTCATGGATTTTTCCGATACGATTCAAACTCCGGTTCCGTCCCCCGACGGTAAGGCGAATAAAGATGACATTCTGAACAAAAAAGATGAAAAAGAATTAAAACAAGTAGAGGGAAGAATCAATCAATATATCGAAAAAAAACATTTGACGAATAAAATTACCACGTCCTTGACAAGCGAGGGACTTTTGTTGAGAATTCGAGATAATGTATTATTCGACTCCGGAAAAGCGACCATTCGGAAAGAGGACGTTCAAATGGCTAGAGAACTGTCAAATTTACTTGTCATGAATCCTCCTCATCAAATCATTATCAGCGGACACACCGATAACGTTCCGATTAAAACGGCTTCATTTGAATCCAACTGGGAATTAAGCGCTATGAGGGCCATCAATTTTATGAAAATTCTTTTGGAAAATCCGAAATTGGACCCGAGCCAATTTAGTGCCAAAGGATACGGCGAATACCAGCCGGTTGCAGACAACTCTACCCCGGAAGGAAGGGCTAAAAACCGACGCGTGGAAGTACTCATTATGCCGATCAATCAACAGAAGAACGTACAGCAATAAGCATAATGTTTGTTTAATAAACAAAAGAAGGGGTACAATAAATATCGGATAAAGTCGTAAAGGGGGAGAACAAACGATGGGTAAAAAAATTGCCGTATTGGTAACAGATATGGTGGAAGACTCTGAGTACACTGAACCTGTAAAAGCCTATAAAGAAGCAGGCCATGAAATTGTCAATATTGAAAAAGAAAAAGGGAAAACGGTAAAAGGCAAACATGGCGACGCTGTTATTACGATCGATGAAAGCATCGATAACGCGAAAGTGGAAAATTACGATGCTTTGTTGATCCCGGGAGGATTTTCACCAGACATATTACGTGCCGATGACCGGTTTGTTCAATTTGTTAAAGATTTTATGGATTCTAAAAAACCGGTATTTGCGATTTGCCATGGTCCACAGCTCCTCATCACGGCGAAAGCTCTGGAAGGAAAAACGGCTACTGGCTATAAATCCATTCGTGTTGATATGGAATACGCCGGCGCTCATTATAAAGATGAAGAAGTGGTTGTAAGCGACAACCAATTAGTAACGAGCCGGACACCAGACGATATTCCGGCGTTTAATCGCGAATCCTTGAAACTTTTGCAATAGAACATTTTTACGACATGAAGAAGGCATTAGTCAAGGGTTTGACTTGCTGACACGACGAGAAATGATTGTGTCAGCGAGTCAAACCCTTCATTTTTTTTGTAAAAGTAAAGAAAAAAAACATATAATAAACATAGAATATTGAAACATATCATTGTGCGTTTCCTTAAACTTGAGAAATGAAACGGAGCAAAAAAGAAAGGTAGGATTTTCATGATCGTATTGAAATCTCCACGTGAGATTGAAAAAATGCATGAAGCGGGAAAGCTTCTTGCTTCCACCCATAAAGAAATAGCTAAACTGATTAAGCCGGGAGTGACAACTTGGGACATTGAAGTTTTCGTGGACGAATATTTGAAAAAACACGGAGCGACACCGGAACAAAAAGGATATCGTGGCTACGAATATGCAACTTGCGCGAGCGTCAACGATGAAGTATGTCATGGATTTCCCCGGAAACAAGCGTTAAAAGAAGGAGATATTGTCACGATTGATATGGTGGTCCGGTTAAACGGCGGGCTGGCAGATTCGGCTTGGTCTTATGCTGTTGGAGAAGTCGATCCACAAACCCAAAAATTATTAGATGTAACGAAGACAGCGTTATATAAAGGAATCGAACAGGTGAAAATAGGAAATAGAATTGGAGATATTGGCCACGCTATTCAAACTTATGTGGAGGCGGAAGGTTTTTCTGTCGTTCGAGATTTTATCGGCCATGGAATAGGTGCGGTCATTCATGAGAAACCGGATGTTCCTCATTTCGGCCTCCCTGGAAAAGGTCCGCGCATAAAAGAAGGGATGGTCTTTACGATTGAACCGATGGTGAACATAGGCCATTGGGCAACGAAAATGGACGCTAATGGCTGGACGGCTAGAACAATGGATGGATCGCTGTCTGCTCAATATGAGCATACGATCGCTGTTACAAAGGACGGAATTCTCATACTAACCGATCAAGAGGAAGAAAAAACTGCCGGCTCCCACTAAACCGGCAGTTTTTCCTTACTTTCTCAAATATCCGAGTTCTTCCACAATCGCTTGCATCTCATTAGGGCTGAAATGATTTTTTCTCTGTACTAGTTCATAAATTTCTTTTAGTTCTTCATATTTGTCGGAACTAAAATTAGTAGATTTTAAAGCATCACCGTTGACCATTTTTAGCTTTTCTTTAATCTTTTCCACCATAAACTCAATATTTTCTAATGTGTTTTTTGAGAGATCCACTTGATCCATCCTTTCCCTTTTCGGCTAGTACTTATTCATATATTTTCATGTTTTTTCATTCCTGTCAAACCGAGCCGAGAAGAGATAGGATCTATGGTTTGAAAGCCGAAAGGTCGCTTTCGTTCGTGTTCTATGAACAATGACAAAGAAATACCACTATTTCTTTGTCGTTTTTCAATGAAAAATTTTGTAGAATAATGATAATACCATTTGCTTTTCTTGGCGGGCGACAAGCCCTTCATGGTTAATTTGATATTTTTTTAATATGGACAACGTTCCATGATGAGGAGATTCTCCGATATGCCAGCCGCCGATGCCAGCTGAGTCAACCGCAATTTTTTGATCTAACTTTTCTCGTTTTACCATGTCACGAAACATCGCCTCAGCCATGGGAGAACGACAAATATTTCCTAAGCAGACAAACAAGACGTGAATCAATCCAACCCTTCCTTTCTTTTGTACAGCGAGAAGACTTAAACAAATTCGATTATATTGTGGCGATGGATCAAAGCAACGTGGATGATTTACATAAGCTTGCTGGAGATGCTTCCACTACACACATCATTCGTTTGCTTGACTTAGTGGAAGAATCTGAGCAAAAGGATGTACCTGATCCTTATTTCACCGGTAATTTTGAAGAGGTTTATGAGCTGATCAAAAAAGGCTGCGACCGTCTGCTTGCGCTAATTAAAAAGGAACATAACCTTTAAGGGGGTAAAAAAATGGGGAGAAATAAATTCTTTGCAGGAATGTTCATCGGTGCTGCCGCAGGGGCTGCTGTCAGTTTATTGGACAAGTCCACACGCTCTAAAATGTCTAAAGTGTGCCAATATGTTGTCCAAATCGCAAAAGATCCAAATCGCATCATTTCTTCCACTAAGGAGATAGTAGAAAAAGCTAAAGAAACGGTCAAACAAGTGAATGAAGATGTTGGCTTTATCCGTGAAAAAGTGGAGGATCTTCGTGATTTAACACCGCAAGTGAAGGAATTGCTGACGGAAGCAAAAGATACGTTTTTGCCTGAAAAAAAGGATGCATCCTATCAAGACATCCATAACGAAAAGGAAACGACGGAAAGCGGAAAGTAGTGGACTATGGTTGGGATCGTGCGCTGAAGGGTATCTGGATGAAAAGGTCATGAAAGGCCTTGAACGGTCAAAAAGATAACAGAGAGCAATAAGCGAACAGAATGATAAAGCCGGAGCTGCTGAACCTGAAAATCCGCTTGATCGATTCCATAACTTCAATACGTTTTATGCAGCAACTCATAAAAAAGGGGGAGCGTTTTGGCCGCTCCCCTTTTCGATTTCTCGTTTTTTAATAAGCTTTTAATTCTTGTGCTTCGAACGCTTTTTCTTTTGGAGATTTCAAAAGCCGAAGCCCGTTTAAAATCACTAAGATCGTGCTTCCTTCGTGACCGATCACTCCGAAAGGAAGATCGAGAATTTGAAGGAAGTTGGAGCAAATTAACAACATAATGACTGCGATCGAAAAGACGATATTTTGTTTTACGATTTTATTCATTCTTTTGGAAAGCTGAATCGCATTGGCAATTTTGGCTAAATCATTTTTCATCAAAATAATATCAGCCGTTTCAAGCGCTGCGTCTGTTCCTTCTCCCATGGCAATTCCAACGTTTGCGGTTGCTAAGGCAGGGGCGTCATTAATGCCGTCGCCAACCATTGCGACCGTCCCGTATTTTTCCATAATTTTTTTCACATAGTCCGCTTTGTGCTGGGGCAGGCATTCGGCAATATAACCGTCTAAGTGAGCTTCTTTCCCGATGGTGTACGCTGTTTTATCGCTATCTCCGGTCAACATAATCGTATAAATTCCTTCTTGGCGCAGAAGATCAATGGCTTTTTTGGCATCGGGCCGAATGCTGTCTTTCAAAGCAAAGAGAGCAGCAATTCCGTTCGAATCGCGGACAAAAACGACGGTTTTTCCTTCTGACGCCAACTCTTTTGCTTTTCCATTTGCGAAAGAAAGCGCCTCATCCTTACCGACGAATTCCGCTTTGCCGATTTTCCATTCTTCTCCTCCCATCGCTGCCTTTACACCAGAACCGGCCACGTCTTCCAATTGGTCTACTTCTAAAAGCGGAATTTCCTTGTCTTCGGCAAATTTTACGATAGCCTGTGCAAGCGGATGATTCGATTGATTTTCAATTGAAGCGGCCATTTGAATAAGATGCGCTTCTTCTAAGCCGTTCCGGACAATGATGTCTGTTACTTCCGGTTTTCCTTTTGTCAGCGTACCGGTCTTGTCAAATGCGATTGCTTTTAAATGGCTTAAATTTTCTAAGTGAACACCGCCTTTTACTAAGATTCCGTTCCGGGCGCCATTAGAAATAGCCGCAAGAGTAGCGGGCATAATGGATGCGACTAGGGCGCACGGAGAAGCGACAACTAAAAGGACCATTGCACGATAGAACGTTTCATTCCAACTCCATCCAAACAAATAATGCGGTAGAAACATCATCAGCAAGACAACCGCCAACACCACTTTGACATAGCGCCCTTCGAATTTTTCAATAAAAAGCTGTGACGGTGATTTTTCGCTTTGAGCAGATTGGACAAGCTCAATGATTTTTTGGAATAGAGTTTCATTCGATCGTTTCGTAATTTCAACAGTAATGGAGCCATTGATATTGACGGTTCCGGCAAAAACTTCTTCACCCAGTTGTTTCGTTACGGGCATGGATTCCCCAGTAATCGCCGATTCATCTACAGAAGAGCTTCCCTTTACGATCCGGCCGTCAGAAGGGATACGTTCACCCGGTTTCACGATAATCAAGTCGCCGATATTAAGACTGAAAACGGGAACTCGTTCCAAATTTCCGTTGGTGATTCGCCACGCTTCTTCTGGCTGCAGATCCATTAAGGAAGAGATTTCTTTTTGGCTTTTATTCATGGTATACGTTTCTAAAGCTCCGCTGACAGAAAAAATAAAAATTAAAACAGCTCCTTCTGTCCAGTACCCGATGCTCGCCGATCCGATGGCTGCAACAATCATTAATATTTCTACATTTAATTCTTTATTTTTTATGGTTTCTTCAATGCCTTCTTTTGCTTTGGCAAAACCGCCGATAGCAAACGCCAGCAGGTAGAGCACACTTGGAACCAGTCCGGCATGATTTTTTTCCGTTATCCAAGCTGCTAAAATAAGCAAACCGCTTAATAAAGCTGCCATTAATTCAAGATGCGGTTTCAGTTTCTCCAACTTCGCCATTTTCGTTTGAACGATTTTTTTATTTGTCAAAGCATTCGCATCTGCGCTCATCGTGACCCTCCTTGTTTAATTGAAAATAAACTCTTTTTAATTGAGAATAATAATCACCTTCATTATATTGATAATAGCATTAAAATAAGTAATATAAGGTGATTAATATATTTTTTAAATTAAAATTATTATAATGTAGCTATATATTAACATACATTGTTTCAGATGTGAAGAATAAAAACCAGAAAGATTTCTTATATTGAAAAAGCGGGATAGAACTCATTCCAGAAAAAGAAGTTTTGATTCGGAAAAAGGGGTTGCATCTTCTTTACAAGCAATGAAATTGAAAATAATGAATAGTGATAAAAAGGTAAGACAAAAAAATTTGATGTATAATGTATAAAAATGGTATATTCAAAAATGTTATGAAAAAGGGACTAAAAGGTTAACGGCTTTCATAAGAAGTGAAAAAATTTATAATAGAAACTTGGAAAAACATCTGACAAGCCTTTTTAGCGTTTTGCTTAAGACCAACCTTCTTGGAAAAATTCAATACCGGATTCCTGTACTCGTGAAATTATTTAGAAAGAAATGAGGTTTGTTTATGAATAAAATTTTTGCCATTATGGTATTTGCCGGGGTTCCTTTGTCCGTTATAGGGGCTCTGCTTCATTGGCCAGCTGTCATGATGTTTGTCGTTTATTGTTTCACCATTATTGCATTGGCCAGTTATATGGGCAGAGCGACAGAAAGTTTGGCCATTATTGCCGGGCCCAGAATTGGCGGACTTTTAAATGCGACATTTGGAAATGCCGTTGAATTAATTATTTCTATTTTTTCTTTAAAAGCGGGTCTTGTTGAAGTTGTATTGGCTTCTTTGACTGGTTCGGTTTTAGGAAATCTGCTTTTAGTTGCCGGGCTTTCCTTTTTTTTAGGGGGACTGAAATTTAAAAGGCAAAAGTTTAATGTGTATGACGCCAGACATAATTCCGGGCTGTTAATGTTTGCTGTCATTGTGGCCTTTGTTATCCCGGAAATTTTTTCATTAAAGATGACTGGAGACAAAACTTTTTCATTAAGCATTGGGATTGCAGTAATCATGATTCTCTTGTACTTGGCTGCCTTGTACTTTAAATTGGTTACTCATCGCGGAGTGTATCATTCCACACAAGAAAGTCAGGAAGAGCATGAAGAGCCGGAATGGAAAAAAGGGAAAGCCATGGTTATATTGGCGTTGGCGACGATTGCAGTGGCTTACGTTTCTGAAAATCTGGTACATACATTTGAAGTTGTGGCGGACAAATTCGGCTGGAGTGAATTGTTTATCGGGGTCATTATAGTCGCCATAGTCGGAAATGCAGCGGAGCATGCTTCTGCCGTTCTTATGTCCATGAAAAATAAAATGGATATCGCAGTGGAAATTGCCATCGGCTCTACACTCCAAGTAGCTATGTTTGTAGCGCCGATATTGGTGCTTGCATCGATGTTTTTTGAACATTCTATGCCGTTAATCTTTACGTTGCCAGAATTAATTTCCATGGTCACGGCCGTCTTGTTGACGATTGTCATCCAAAACGACGGAGAGTCGAACTGGTTTGAAGGGCTGACATTAATAGCCGCCTATTTCATAATGGGAATAGGATTTTATTTGCTGTAGCAAACAAAATCTGGTATGGAAGAATAAGCAGTGATTAAAAATTCTATTTTAATGAAAGAGATTGGTTTATTCTTAAACGCTGACAATAAGTCAGCGTTTTTCATTTTCATAAGCTTTTTTACCTATCATAGCCGTTCTCTTTTTTCTTGAAAAAGGGATAGGAAAAAGAATATGGGAAACTCTATAAAAAAGTAGACATCGAAGAGAAGGGAGTAAAGCATTCATGAAAGTGTACCGCATTGTCCTGATAACTTTCTTTCTATCCCTGTTCACCGTAACGGCTGCGGAGGCGGCCATAAAAAGCGACAATCGGCATTATCAAATGCCTTCATCTGTGATGAATATAGCGAAAGAAAACACCTATCCGAACCCGACGCAAGATCTCCCATCTTTGCAGCCAAGCGAATTTACGAAGGATTTGCTGAGTACATCTAAAGTGAAAATTGAAAATCCCGATTTAATTCGAATGTTGAATGAAACTTCCATTAACAAAACACCCTTTGCTATCGGATTGAGAGCCACTATTTATTTGGGGGAATGGCCTCTTAATTATGAATCGAGCGAAACGGTTCCCAATTGGGAATATCAAAAAATCAATACGAATTATTTTGATAACCGCGGCGGTAATGCCAATTACAAAATTCATTATGTACAGGAAATGCAAAAACAGATTAAAGGCGGTTTAACCGCTAAAATTCCACATGCAGATGATGTTCAGAAAATGATGATGCTGACTGCGGCACAAAAAACAAAACTTCCACTTTCATTTTCAACAACGATTGGAGCCGGTACGAAAAAAAGCCAGGTTTATAATATCCCGGCACAAAGGCTTGGCTATTTATATGCATACGCACCCGCGGTGAATGAAAAAGGAAAAGTTACGTATGGAGAAGTATTTATTGTACTGAAAGGAATGAAAAGATCGATTGTTGTCAAGAATGTAACCTCACAAGGAATTGGAGCGTGGATTCCCATTCAGGACCATGTGACGTTTGCCTTCGTCACATCGAGCGAACCTAAATAGAAAGAATAATGAAGGCCAGAACCAAAGCAGGAGGATGAACCATTATCATCCGCTTGTGTTAGGTGTCTGGTCTTTTGTTGGAAACAGGGTTTCTTGCGATGCAAATTGCTTTTTTGAAAAAGCTTGATTATGATAAAAAAGAAGGGAGAGAAAATAGTGGGGAAAACAATTTATGATACAAATAAACAGCTGAGCTATTTAAAAGAGAGACTGAACATGTTTTTGACGGTATTGGATTCATTGGAACCAGAATCAACGGATATTGAAGATATCGATCGATTAATTCAAATCGTCGAGGAAATAGAAGAAAAATACAAGCAGTTTCGTGACAGATAGCAGCCGTTTTTTTTCGGCTGCTTGATTTATTTTAAGGGATAGGTTCTTTTCGCTCGTTTTTTCCACTTATGAACGTTTCACCCATTTAGTGCTGCATGAAAAAAGAAGAGCTTTGCAAGGCATCTTTCGTGACTGCAAGCACGGCGTTTCCATAAACTTTTTTGTAACCGATTCCATATTTGTCTTTTCAACCTTCAGCTCACAAAGTATAATGATAGGGGAAATTTTTTGTCTATTTTGTCAATACATATTTTTTGCAGTAAAAGGGAGAGGGGAAAACATGGATTTCGAAAAGTTTAAAGAGAGTATGTACCAATTGATTGTAGAGACCTCCACTAACTTGCCAAAAGATGTCCGCCGAGCCATTTTGGCTGCTAAAAGGAAAGAAAATGCCGGTACAAGAGCGGCTATGAGCTTAGCTACTATTACCCAAAATATTCAAATGGCCGATGACAATGTTTCGCCTATTTGCCAAGATACGGGACTGCCTACTTTTAAAATCAAAACACCAGTCGGAGTGAACCAACTCAAGTTAAAACAGGCGATTTATGAGGCGATCGAACAGGCGACAAAAGATGGGAAATTGCGTCCTAATTCGGTCGATTCCTTAACGGGCAAGAACTCCGGAAATAATATTGGAGCCGGGACGCCTGTCATTAAATTCGAGCAGTGGGAAGAAGATTATATAGATGTCCGTTTGATTTTAAAAGGCGGCGGATGCGAAAATAAAAACATTCAATACAGCTTGCCTTGTGAATTGGAAGGATTGGGAAGAGCGGGACGTGATTTGGACGGCATTCGTAAATGTATTTTGCATGCCGTTTATCAAGCTCAAGGACAAGGCTGCAGCGCCGGATTTATTGGAGTCGGAATCGGAGGAGATCGTTCATCCGGATATGATTTGGCTAAAGAGCAATTATTCAGACCGGTGGATGATGTCAATCCGAATGAAGATTTGCGCAAGCTGGAAGAGTACATCATGGAAAACGCTAACAAGTTGGGGATCGGAACCATGGGATTTGGAGGAGAAACGACCCTTCTTGGCTGCAAAATTGGCGTTATGAACCGAATTCCCGCCAGCTTTTTCGTTTCAGTAGCTTATAATTGCTGGGCATTTCGCCGTCTCGGTGTGAAGATCGATCCGAATACTGGGGCCATTTCCGAATGGTTGTATCAAGATGGAGAAAAAGTCACTTTTGAACCTTCGGAATCGGAAAAAGAAACGGCAGCTTCCAATGAGGATTCAGCGCAAACCAATGTCGTTACTTTAGAAGCGCCGATTACGGAAGAACAAATACGCCAGCTGAAAGTAGGGGACGTTGTTCAAATTAACGGCATGATCTATACAGGCCGTGATGCCATTCATAAATATTTAATGGATCATGATGCACCAGTTGATTTAAACGGCCAAATCATTTATCACTGCGGTCCGGTCATGCTGAAAGATGACGAAGGAAATTGGCATGTCAAAGCGGCTGGTCCGACTACTTCGATTCGCGAAGAGCCTTATCAAGGAGACATTATGAAAAAATTTGGCATCCGCGCCGTGATCGGAAAAGGTGGCATGGGACCGAAAACGTTGGCGGCGTTAAAAGAACATGGCGGCGTATATTTGAATGCTATTGGCGGTGCTGCGCAATATTATGCGGATTGCATTCAATCAGTAGAAGGCGTGGATTTAATGGAATTTGGCATTCCTGAAGCCATGTGGCATTTAAGAGTGAAAGGATTTACGGCCGTTGTCACGATGGATTCCCACGGAAATAGCCTGCATGAAGATGTGGAGAAATCTTCATTGGAAAAATTGGCGCAATTGAAAGAACCTGTATTTCAATAATCCTATCGGGAGGATGACTTTTCGTCATCCTTTTTTTATTTTACAACTTACAGAAAAAGGAATGGAAAAGTCGGCATGAATCCTTTTTTTTCACAAAAAATAGGCAAGACAGATCCTGCATTTCATGGCAAGAAAGCAACAAGAAATACGTTGTAAAGGAAGGATAACATGCGAAGACGTACACTGATAGTATGGATAAGCGCGCTTTTGCTGGCATGTTTCATGGCGACGCCTGCATCGGCGCTTTCTAATCAACCTATTCATTGGGGATTTAAAAAAGCTCAAAACGGAAAACCGGCAGAAGCGGGACAGGAATATGACGAGCTGTTGGCCAAGTACGGGAGTTATTATAAAGGGCCAAGCAACAAAAAAATTCTTTATTTAACGTTTGATAATGGATATGAAAATGGCTATACAGCTCAAATTTTAGACGTGCTCAAAAAAGAACATGTGCCGGCCGCCTTTTTTGTAACAGGACACTATTTAAAAACAGCCCCCGAACTGGTGCAAAGAATGGTGAAAGAAGGGCATATCGTTGGAAATCATTCTTGGAGCCACCCTGACTTAACGCAAGTGAGCGACGAAAAACTAAAGCTGGAATTAAAGAAAGTAAAAGAGGAAACAGCCAAATTGACAAAGCAAAAAGAGATGAACTATATGCGTCCACCGCGGGGCATTTTAAGTGAGAGAACATTGGCTTTGGCGAAAGAGGAAGGATATACCCATGTTCTTTGGTCGCTTGCATTTGTCGACTGGCAGACCAATAATCAAAAAGGGTGGAAATACGCCTATCAAAACATCATGGCTCAGGCTCATCCGGGCGCGATTTTATTGCTTCATACTGTATCGAAAGACAACGCAGAAGCTTTAGAAAAAGTCATCCAAGATTTAAAAAAAGAAGGCTATCAATTTAAAAGCTTGGATTATTTAACAAAAAGCCAAAACAAAAAGAAGTGATCCCATAACTCCCACCAGCAGCGGACTATGATCGGGATTGAGTTGGCTCTCGCAAACCATATTTTTGGGGAGGTGTCGTCCATAAATTTGGATAGAAGGACTGGTTGAAATAACCATCCTATAAATATGGTAAGTATTGGAAATGCCTAAACTGTTTAGAAATGATCTCGGTATTGAACCGGGGTCATTTTTAAATTCCTTTTGACAACAACCATGATGATGCTTTTGACTGCTTTAATGCTTACAGTTTCACATCTTTTAGATTTCACTTCACCCTTTAAATAGCAGAATAAGAATTCAGTTGAGCATTATCCCGACCATTTCCTTTCTAAATATTTGATGAATCCCCTCATTTATTACTTTATATTGAAAAAAGGGATAATTGTAATGGAACCCTTTTTTTGAATGAAGGAACGCTTCAGGGCAAATTGATTTGAATATAGCTTCTTTAAGTTTTTCTAAGGTTCTAAAAACAATATCCATCTATAAAGAAGCGGATAAATAATGGGTAAGTATCTCATTTGTACTTCCATTGAATACAGGATAAATAGTCTGTTTGACCATATGCATATATAGATAAGACATTTTTTATCAAAGGGTTCGCCTCATAGGTAAATCGCCAACGATCTAAGCATTATTAACAGTTTTTTATTTTGAATACATAGAAAAACCCGAATAAGGAGCACAGTTTTCATTCTTGTCCAATATTCGGGTTATGGTTCATCAATCAACACCTTTTTTTATTTAATAAACAGTTTATTCAATTAACTGAAGGGGATAGGTTAATGTTTTCTACATTTTTTTCTTAAAAATTCGCAATGAAATAAAGAAAATGATAACGCCTACGCACAAAATGATAAATTGTATTCCTGGTTCTCCCTTAGTTATGACATCATAAAAAGTCCATATTAATAGAGCTAAGGAATAGAAATAGGATAAAATTTTTGTCGATTTATCAGCTTGATATCGTTCCATTTCATCCGCTTTCCTCATTTTATTTTTCCCTCCCATATAAAAATAACTCATCTACAGTGGTATTGAGGACTTTGGATAACTTAAATGCTAACTCTAAAGTTGGATCATACTTGTCATTTTCAATGGCATTTATAGTTTGCCTTGTTACATTACATTGTTCAGCTAATTGGGCTTGAGATAGCATTTTTTGTTCTCGAAGCAATCGAATTCGATTCTCCATCACGTTAACCGTCCTTTTTTTATAATACTTAATACTTGTTATGTCAAAAGTTTTTGACATATTTATTATATAATTTTCAGACAAAAGTGTCAAAAGTTTTTTGCATGATTGAACGAAAGGCTTGGGTTAGGATGTCCTCTTTCATATATATCAATACTTAGTTTTTTCTTTACATGGGTAAGATAAAGAGGAAGTCGAAAAAGAAATACAGAACGTTTGCGCAGCCATTGATGTATCTCTAAGTAAGTAGGAGACGATATAACAACATAAGGTTAATTACTCAACTTTCGCAGTGAAAAATTTATGAATAATCCTTGATTTGATAGGTTTCTTTGGGTATCTCATATTCACTTGACACTGAAAAAATTCGTCTAAAAAACAAAAAGACACCTCTTTCTTTTGGTAAACTATTGGTGACCAAACCAAAAACCAAAGAAAGAAAGGTGTCACCATTATGATAACGAAAAAAGAGTATTTTGCGCAATTACCAAAAGAAATAAAAGACGGATTTTCTGAATTACAAATTGGTAATCATTTAAGAAAAGCAGGAATTATCAAGGCTTGTGGTTATTCTTGTTTATCGATTTTTCAACTATTATTTCTTCTTGTTTTTCAATACAGAAACTGGTACCACGCCTTACAAAGCAAAAAGGCTGCCGATTTACCAGGAAAAGATACCATTTATCGTTTTTTGAACTCGTCTACGTATAACTGGAGAACCTTTTTACTATCTCTGAGCTCCGAAGTGATTCGTCGTGTGAAACAAACGATTTCGAAGCGCCGTGTTACCGTGTTTATTGTAGACGATTCGATTTATTCTCGTAACCGTAGTAAATCGGTTGAGCTTCTAGCTAAAGTATTCGATCATTCCACTCGTCAGTTTGTCAATGGTTTTCAACTATTAACGCTCGGATGGTCCGATGGCTTTACATTTGTACCTATCGATTTCGCTCTTTTGAGTTCAGCGAACCAAAAGAATCGCTTGAACGAAATCCATTCGTCCATTGATAAACGAACCACAGGCTACAAACGACGGCTCGAGGCATTGGAAGCAAAACCAAACATGGTGTTGAAATTAGTAGAACATGCATTGGATAAAGGAATTTTCGCTGATTATGTGCTCATGGATACATGGTTTACTCATGCCCCGTTGGTGGAGAAGATTCACTCCAAAGGCCTTTTTGTCATTGGTATGGTCAAACAGCTGAAACAACGGTATCTTTTCAACGGAGAACGTTTAACCTTGGAACAACTGTATCGAAAAGCGAAACGAGACATTGGCAAAAAAGAAACACTCGGCTCGATTCACGCAACCCTTCATACGGGTTTACCAGTGAAAATCGTGTTTGTGCGGAATCGAAACAACCAAAGTGAATGGCTAGCCATTTTGAGTACAGATACCACGCTGTCTAATGAAGAAATCGTTCGAATCTATGGGATGCGTTGGGACATTGAAACCTTTTTTAAATTCAGTAAATCGTTTTTACATTTAGCCAAAGAGTTTCAAGGTCGTTCCTATGACATGATGATTAGCCATACTACCATTGTCTTCACTCGGTATATCTTGATTGCTTGGCAACTTCGGAAAGAAGAGGATCCGAAGACCATGGGCAACTTATTCTTGTTTCTATGTGACGAAGTAAAGGAGATGGACTTTAAAACGGCTTTACTACAATTGATTTCTCTTTTCCAAACTTTGGCTGAAGCTAAGGTTTATTTGAGTATGGACATTTTTCAGTGTCAACTGTCCAATTGGATTACTTCTTTACCTCGTTATATCAAGGACTGTCTCCATATTTCTGTGTGCGAAAGTTGAGTTAATTATGAACAACTAAACTACACACGAGTCGATGTTTGATAAGGTCGATTGTTACATTAAAGCTTTGCCACCGAGGCAACCATTTTTAAATAATAACTTTCATTCTTTCTTCGAGAGGCCACATTTCTTTTTCTTTCTACCGTCAGTTGGATCTTATCCGCCCTTTAAGCATCCAGTGATGACCTTTTTGATAAAATCACCTACAAGGCGATTCCGGTAAGTGCTTGAAGACTTTTCACAAATTTTTTGCCATAACTCCAATATGTTACGGATTTTCTCTGAATAGGTAGACCTGCATTTTTACTAAATATTTCAATTAGATTAGACGTTTGGACAAAGATTTCTAGTGCTATCAACTCACAGAGGAAAACATAACAGCATTTATGTAAAAAACTTTTTACTTAATGTATTTTTTTATATAGGCTAGTTGTATAATCAAATGCAACAAGCATAAAAAATGAAAAACCATAGATAAACCACGTATGATTAAGTCGACTAAAACAATATCGATACGGAGGATTTATCTATGGCAATTACTAATTCTACCATAGGAGCTCGGCATTTCAAACACTTAACGGCTTATGACCGTGGGAAAATTGCGGCCTTACACGCTGCTGGTAAGACTCAACAGGAGATTGCAGATTATGTTGGTTGTCACAAAAGCACCATCTCCCGTGAGTTAAGAAGAGGTACAGTGCCACAAAGAAAAAGCAACGGGAAAATTGTTCATGTCTATTTTCCAGACACAGGTCAACTTCTCTATGAGAGAAACAGGAAAGCCTGTGGCCGCAAGCTAAAACTAGACGATGCCATCGAGTTTATTAAGTATGCCGAAACTCAGATCCTTGATAAGAAATGGTCTCCTGATGCGGTATGTGGGAGAGCCAAACGTGATGGGAAATTCAAAGACAAAATGGTTTGCACCAAGACCCTTTATAACTATATTGATCTAGGACTTATAGGCGTTAAAAACATTGACCTACCTATGAAAATTACCCTGAACACCAAGAAAAAACGTAACCGGAAGAATAAGAAGATCTTAGGACGCAGTATCGATGAGCGACCAATTGAAGTCAATGAACGCCAAGAGTTTGGTCACTGGGAAATTGATACGGTTATAGGCAAGAAGACTAAAGATCAGGCCTTATTGACTCTTACTGAGCGCAAAACCCGTAAAGAAATAATTTTGAGAGTGACAGCCAAGGATAGTCTATCCGTTTCAGAAGTCATATCTCAGTTGAAAGTGTCTTATGGTAATCGGTTCTCTAAAGTGTTTAAAACCATTACGGCTGATAACGGTTCTGAATTTGCTGACCTCGGCCTTAGTGTTGAAAAAGATCTAACAGAGGTTTATTTTACACACCCTTACACATCCTGTGAACGAGGAACCAACGAGCGTCATAATGGCCTTATTAGGCGCTTCATACCAAAGGGGAGACCCATTTCCTCTGTGGCAGACGAAACCATTACCTATGTTGAAAATTGGTGTAACCATCTTCCAAGGAAGATCCTCAATTATCGTACACCTGAGGAGTGTTTCCAAATAGAGTTAGCTGGCTTAGCTTCTTAACCTTAAGCCAGCTAACCCAAAGGGTTGGTTTTTAGCAACTTGACAAAGAGCCTCTGCGGGCATGGCTACCAGCCATGAAGCCAGGTATACGGTACTGGCTGGGCCAACCAGGCTACCATGCCCGCCACTCCACGTCAAGTTGCGCAGAGTGTCCCGATTCTACTTAATCATGGGTTATCTGGTCTTTCAATACTTGTTGCATTTAATATTGCAATTTAAGATTTTTTTATATATAATGAATGTAAAGAATTTTTTACCTTCCCATTATTTTTCATTAGATTTTCTAATAAACTAGTAAATTAACAATTGCAGATGTTTATTGCTTACGAAATTTTATAATTGCCCAGTCTTAACAAAAAGTGATTGAGAATAAACAGTTCTCTTATCAACTTTTTGTTTTTTATGGCTCTATGTCAATTGTTGGTGTACACTGATCGAAGTGCCCCCTTTTTTGTAGTTGACTAGATGAGTGAACATAAAGCTTTATTTCTTAGTCTCTTAAAATTCCGAATGCCAAATGACATTCGTTTAATGACTTTTATCTTGTTGTTGATCCCCTCAATAAATCCGTTGGTGTAGGGGAAGAGAAAGGAATTTAAGATCTCCTTTTCCCAGTTTTTGAATGTTCTTTTCATGTATTGATATTCTTCGAGTCCCGATTCCTCTATGACCTTATAGAGGTGCTCAAGGTTTCTTTTGGCGTTTGTTTTGTCACTTTCCTTCAGCCACTTATGGAAGGTCTCTTTTACGATATAGGCCTTCTTTAAGTCAGGGGCCAGTGAAAAGAAATAGTTCAGCTGTTCCGTTTCATCTGCATTCAAATGGGCATGTGGCTTATGAAGCAGATAACGCAACTTCTTCATGGATTTACGATCCTTCTCTTGAAAGTTTTTCTGGACTCTCTTCCTTACCCGTTCCAATGCCCATACATTATGCCGAACATAATGGAATCGATCGACCACCAGAATCGGTTTATCAAAACTTTTCAAAGCGAGCGTCTTGTAGGGCTGCCACATATCCATGACCACCATCTGTATTTTCTCCCTTGGAAGTGTACGGAAGTATTCCTTTAGGGTGGATAGATTCCTGTTAGGAATGATATCGTAAACCCTTCGGTTTACAGGATCGCCAATGATACATTGGTACTTGCCCGTTTCAGAAGTCCCTTTCCATTCATCAATGGCCAGAACTTTCGGGAGGGCCTTATTGTCATAGGAATAGTACTTGTCAAAGAGCCGAATGACGGTGGAATGCCCAATTCCTGTTTCCTTGGCAACCTGCTTAAAGTTATACTCCCTCACTTTAACCAAAAGTGCTTGGAGAAGTCGTTTCGTGTGGCGCTGGTAACGTTCTAGAAAAGAATAGGGTTCGTAGAACCGTTTTCCACAGGACTTACATCTGTATCGTCGCTTTCTCAAGATGAGAAAGCAATATTTTTCAAAGACCTTTACATCACGAATCTTTTGAATCCGATCATCATGGACAGAGGAAGTTTCCTTCTGACAGCAGGGGCATTTTTGAACTTTTACAGGCGTTTGAATATGGATTTCAAAGTGAGTGATTTGATCCTCTACATGAGTGATTTCAACATCTTCTAACCCAAGCAGTTTTGTGATAAAATGAGAATGCATTTACGAAATCTCCCTTTCGATGTAGTCGCCAACTATCATTTTAAAGGGAGATCTTCGTAAGTGCTTTTATTTTGCCTGTAAAATCCTTAACCCCAATATTTAGTATAGAATCTTTTATTTAAAGCAAAATGAACTATTAAGCGAAATATAGGGGGATTATAGTATTTTTTGTTTATTTGTGTAAAAATTCAGTAAAAAAGGTTGCAGAAAAAGTAGATAAATGGTAATATTTGTTTTGGGTTCCGTTGGATATTTTTACTAAAAATGGGAAGGTGGATTAGAGATGATTAGTATGCTTTCTACTAAACAACGAAATTTATATTTTGCATTATTTGTTGTATCTTTATTAATCGCTATTGTTTTAGCTTTTAAAGGAGCATTCCTGTAATGAGGAAATTTGAGGTTTGATAAAAAAAAGTCCCCTTGGTATAGTACAGGGTGTCAATGCGCGTTGACCCCGAATTTCAATAAACCAAGGAGGACTCAAAATGAATTATACACAAAATCAAAAAATCTCTCAAATTACACCATCAACTCTCATTGTAGGTATTGATGTAGCTAAAGAAAAGCACGTTGCCCGTTTTCAAGATGACCGAGGCTTAGAATTTGGCAAGAGATTGATCTTTGAAAATCGTATACACGGCTTTCAAACCTTATTAGATTGGGTTAATCATATTCAAAAAGAAAATCATAAGGACCACGTGATTTTTGGAATGGAGCCAACAGGTCATTATTGGCTAAATCTTGCTTACTTTCTTAAGGCAAAAGGATATGATGTAGTGCTAGTGAATCCCATGCACGTCAAAAAAAGTAAAGAGCTTGATGACAATTCGCCTACAAAAAACGATACAAAAGATGCTCGTGTCATTGCACAGTTAATGAAAGATGGGCGATACTCCGTACCGAACCTATTAGAGGGCGTATACGCTGAACTAAGGGAAGGCGTCAAATTACGAGATCAGCTCATCAAACAGCTTATGATCATTGAAGGGCGGATTGAAAACGTCATTCAGCGCTTTTTCCCAGAGTTTTTCGATGTGTTTGGAGATTGGAAAGGTAAAGCAGCCTTTTATACCTTGCGCATGTTTCCATTTCCCTCTCATATTCAAAAGTTGTCACCAGAAGAAGTGCTGCAAAAATGGAAACCGTATGTACAGCGTGGGGTTGGGCTGAAACGAGCAACCCGACTCGTAGAAGTAGCGAAAAAGAGCGTTGGGATTGAGACAGGAATCCAGTTCGCAAAAAGAGAATTGGATTGCCTATTGGATCAATATGAGCTTTACAAGAAACAGTTAGCACAACTAGATGAAGAACTAGAAGGTGTTGTTGAAAGCATACCAGGTGCGAAACAAATGACCAATATCCCGGGACTTAGTTACACTACCATTGCTTTGTTCTTTGCGGAAGTAGGAGATTTAACCAAGTACAATCATCCGCAACAATTAGTCAATCTGGCAGGGCTTTCTTTAAGAGAACACAGTTCAGGAAAGTATAAAGGGCAAACACGCATAACCAAAAGGGGTCGAAGACGTTTACGAAAAGCATTATACCTGGCCATTCGACCATTGGTTGCCCATAATCCTGTATTTAAAGCCTTGCATCATTACTATACCAATCGGCCAGACAGGCCGTTAAAAAAACAACAGTCTCTGATTGCCTTGTGTTGTAAATTATTACGTGTGTTATTTGCCATTGGTAAGAAACAGTGTGAGTTTGATGGATTAAAGCTATTAAAGGGATTACCTCAAATAAAAGCATTACAGGCTGCATAAAAGCTTTCAAACGACTTGTTATTCTGACAAACACCAATAGTGCAGAGTTGGAGTATATTTTCACCATTCGGGCATTAGACCCTGTAAAGGAGCATATCCAACCTCCACCTCATGGGTACGCAGGACGAAGGAATGTGTGGATCTTAAAATCCAGTGATACATGGGAGGGTGAGCGACCATGAGAAGTGTGGAGACTTCTTGCACGGTCATACATGATATTACAGATATTGTAAATCTGTATTATAGGATGCACCTTACCATGTAAATATATTGAATAAATACAAGAAATTTACACTCATTTGAGGTGAAGAAGCTATTATGTGTTAGCGAAATTTAAAGAAAACGCGAGAATTTTGAAGAAAATTAAAGTTTATAGAGGGAGGTACAGACTCAAACGTTGTAACTATTTTAAATAAATTAGGAATCTATAATCCTCCAAGCTGGCTAGTTTGGGCGCTAGTAGCAGCAGGAGGCACATCTGTAATTGTTAGTTTATTAGTTTCTGGTGGCTGGATTGCTTCTGTTCCAGCATGGGCTGAAGCTGCTTTACTTGCCGCTGATTCTTATTCTGTTTAATACAGGTTAATTCTTTGATTCCCAACGGAACCTTTTAATAATAGAAAGTAATGGTGCCAATATGAAAGTAAAACACATTCTATTCTTAGGGATATCTTTAGGAATATTCATCTTGTTTTTTTTAATAGGTTTCTTAACTGCGAGCCCTCATCCTCAGGAATTTAAACAAGTTAATGTTTCTTTTTTGAGCATATATAGTCAAAATTTGAAAGTAGCATTCTTGATTATATTGACAGGGGTAATTTCAATGGGGATGATGCCAATCTTACTATTAGCGCAAAATGCACTTATATTTGGTATAGGAGTTAAAAATATATTGTTTGCACCAAAAATGATAGGACTGATTTTGCTTCATGGCAGCATTGAGATGCCGATGTTTATTGTGGCTACATATTTGAGTTTGTCCTTAACGTATAAAATCTTTAAAAATAGGAGGTATATGTCTATAAGAACTGTGGTATTTATTAGCTCTGTAATTGTATTAGGTCTTCTAGTGGCTGGGTTGTTAGAGGCGTTTGTTACACCTACTCTGATAAAGTGAGTGAGAAAAATGTATAAAAACTTAAAGCTAACATGTTCGAACTGTAATAAAAGTATACAAAGTAACGAAAACTTCTCAGTTATATTAAGCCTACCTAATAAATTTGTGATGCCCGTAGGACGATTGGACGCTATGATAGCTCAACGTGGAAAACAAATTTTATGTGCTGAATGTTATAAAAAGAATTAGGAGTATAAACTATGTTTACAACTGTCGAATTAATGTTTAATACAAATCAGGGTTTAGAAAAGATTGAACAGAGAAAAAACTTTGTATTTTTCTTATTTACTATTACTATAATATCTACGCTTTTAATTTATTTAACTCTTTCAGATTCAATTGATCGTATTGTTAATAGTTTGAATCATCAAACTTATTCCAATTTAAGACCTAGTAGTATTAGAAGTTTTATGTCCATAATGATAGTAATCATAGGAGCTTTGTTTCCTATATTTACAATAGCAACAAACTCATTTTTGTTTTATTTAGCTGGTAAATTCTTTTTATCAGAGCTTACTTATAAAAAATTATTTAAGCTCTTTACCTATTTATATCCTTTAACCATACTTGCAAATATAATTAATTTTATTCCAAAACACTATTTCCATCTTCAAACCCATATTAGATTAACATCTATTAATGCAATTTTTCATTTTGATGGAAAAATTGGTTTATTGTTAAATGGAATAGATTTTTTCCAGATATGGACACTGGTAATAGTATATTTTAGTTTAGTTAAATTAGGGAAGATGCCTAAAAGTAGCAGTTTAACAGTTGTAATATCTTATTTTGCTATTACTACACTTTGTTCAGTATTTTTGTGATTTTTTATTACTCCTTTGTAAATATACTATTGATTTTTACTAGTTTAATGTTTATTAAAGAAATGTTTTTTTACAGATAAAGTAATTTGTGTATCATGTAGGTGATTATAATTTGCATAATAAAATAAAGTATCTCCGGAATCGAAAGGGAATATCGAAAAAAGCTTAGCCGAAAAATGTGGTGTAACTAGGCAAACTATACATGCTATTGAGAGTAATAAATACGATCCAACATTAGAATTGGCATTCAGGTTATCAGAGAATCTGAATACAACAGTCGATAGATTATTTTTGTATAAAAAATGCAAATTAATGATGGAATATTAAGAATCTTATCATCTATGAATCTATTTTGGGTCAACATTTAAAAAGAGGATCATTGTTAATAGGGAGTAACATTATGGAACTAGAACGAACAGAAAAAGTAAATACAAAAAAGAAATGGATTGTGGCAGGGATTGCTATTTTAATCCTCTTGGTGGTCGCGATAAATGTGATTTTTATGGAAAAAAGAAAGAACGTGACAAAGACCGTTCAGCTGATGAGTGTCACAAAAAGACCAATTAGTAATACGAAACTGATTTCCGGCCAAGTTGTGCCAGGAAAAGTAGAAACAATTTATCTCGATCCTTCCAAAGGGAAGATAAAGGAAATCTATGTAAAAGAAGGCCAAGAGGTAGAAAAAGGCCAAAAGCTGTTCACTTATGAAAATGATGACTTAAATCTACAATTAAAACAAGCAAGCATTGATAAAAAAATAACGATGTTGAATTACAATCAAGTGAACGACAAAATCAAAGCTTTGGAAAAAGAAAAAAAGGCTGCAAGCGACAATGCTTCCCTTTCATCATTAGAATCTCAACTAGAAGAGCTGGAAAATCAGAAGAAATCCATTGAGTTAGAAATGGAAAAAAATCAATTACAAGAAGAGGAATTGCAATCCAAATTAAATCAATTAACGATACATAGTCCTATAAATGGTTATGTGAAAAATTTGCATCAAGATTTAGAAGAAAGTACTGGGATTACAGATGAAGGAACTTCTTCAGAAACGATGGGTCTTCAAGGAACGCCTATCATGAATATTGTCTCGAAAGAACCATTTCAAATTCAAGGAACTTTAACGGAATTGCAAAAAGCACAAATACAAGCTGACCAGCCGATTAAAGTAACCGCAAATGCTGTGCCCAATAAATCTTGGGATGGACAGATTGTGGAGGTAAGTGAATTTCCCGCAGAAACGAATCAAGGAACCGGACAGCTTTCCGGAGAAGCAGGACAATCGACGTCCAATCTTTCTTATTATACCTTTAAAGCAAAACTTCATTCTCAAGAGGGATTATCTCCAGGGTATCATGTAGCCATTCAGGTCGTCTTGTCCTCTAAAAAAGTATTGACCGTTCCGCAAAACAGTGTTCAGGAAAAAGATGGTTCTACCTTTGTATATGTCATGTCAAAAGGAAAAGTGCAAAAGCGAAACATTACTACTGGGATTAGCACGGGAGAATGGACGGAAGTAGTAGATGGTTTAAAAGAAGGGGAAAAAGTAGTGAAAAATCCTTCTCACACGATGGATTCGGGCATGGAAGTGGAGATTAAATGATTAGCTTAAAAAATATTCAAAAGAACTACTCGCAAGGATCTTTAGAAGTAGCTGCTCTTCAAAATATCAACCTGGAGATTGAACAAGGGGAATTCGTTTCCATCATGGGGCCATCCGGTTCAGGAAAATCGACACTTATGAATATTATCGGTTGTTTAGATCGCCCCACCAGTGGAAGCTATATCCTTAATCATATCGATGTTTTGAAGGCAGAAGAATCTAAAATGGCTCTTATTCGAAATCAATATATCGGATTCGTATTTCAACAATTTCACTTGCTGCCTCGTTTATCAGCTTTAGCCAATGTCGAACTCCCTCTTCTCTATGGCGGAATGAGAAAAAAAGAAAGACAAAGACGTTCGATAGAAGCCTTAGAAAAAGTGGGATTGGCTGATCGTATGAATCATTTACCTAATCAACTATCGGGAGGACAAAAACAGCGTGTGGCGATTGCTCGAGCGATTGCGACCAAACCAACGTTAATTTTGGCCGATGAACCGACAGGAGCTTTAGATTCTACCGCTAGTGAGCAAATCATGAACATTTTTACTCAATTAAACAAAGAAGGAATCACCATTATCATCGTCACACATGAAAAAGAGGTAGCTGCTTATACTTCACGCCATATCCATATTAAAGACGGAAAAATCATACAAGACGAGAGGTATAGTCTATGAATTTGTTAGATAGCATTAAAATAGCGCTCACTTCTATTCTCTCTCACAAAATGCGTTCTATTTTAACCATGTTGGGAATCATTATTGGGGTTGGTTCCATTATTGCGGTAGTAGCGATCGGACAGGGAGGTTCTGAAGCATTAAAATCCCAATTGGCGGGTTCGGGCAATAATACGTTAGAAATTCAATTTCAACCGGATGAGGACGAACTATCGGATCTATCTATAAATGACTCTCCTACTTTTACACAAGAGGACTTATTTCAATTAAGGAAGATACCTGAGGTTTCTCACGTTATTCCTACTAATACAAGCATGGATTCGATCATGATTGGAGATAAATCAATCAATGCCAGTATAACAGGAATTATTCATGACTATTTTGCGGTTCATTCGGTACAAGTAACAAAAGGACGCATGTTGTCTGAACATGATTTTTCTCAGTCGAATAATGTTGTGATGATCAATGAGAAAGCAGAACAAGAATTCTTTAAAAGAGAACGTTCTGTCGGTTCCATTATTACGATCAAGGGGCAGCCGTTTCAGGTTGTTGGCGTTTATAAGACGGGAAATCAATCATTTTTGGATTCACCAGAAGTGCTTATGCCGATATCCCTTTGGCCTGCGCTGTTTGGAACTGAGAATATACAATCCGTTACTATTCAAACCAAGAATGTGAATCAATTAGAGCTGGCCGGTAAAAAAGCAGTCAATATGCTCAATCATACGAAATCAGCTGATCTAAAAGGGAAATATGTCATTTTTGATCTGGAAACGTTAAAACAAGGGATTTCGAAAATAACGAATATTATGACCATGATTATCGCCGGAATAGCGAGCATTTCTTTGCTTGTTGGCGGAATAGGTGTAATGAATATTATGTTAGTATCCGTCACAGAGAGGACAAGGGAGATTGGGATCCGAAAAGCATTAGGAGCATCAAGAGGAAAGATTTTATTACAGTTTTTGATTGAATCGATGATGCTAACCCTTTTAGGCGGAATGATTGGCATCGGTTTAGGAGTAGGGGGAGCTTACATCATATCCGCCTTTGCCCATTGGCCGCCTCTCGTATCGCCTCAAGTGGTCATAGGAGGAGTATTATTCTCCATGGTTTTAGGCATCATTTTTGGATTAATTCCGGCTAATAAAGCAGCTAAAATGGAGCCCATTGAAGCTTTGCGTTATGAATAATGGAAAGGAAGAGATCAGATGGAAACAAAAGTAGAAGTGAATGAAGAGATCATGAAAAAACCTTCTTTAAGCGGCATGATTTTTTCTCCTGCCGTTCAGTTTGAAAGAATGAAAACAAACGCGCCCATAGGACTCCCTCTGTTTTATATGACGGTGTTGTTTGCGGTTGCGGGGGGGATTGGCGGATATATAGGTTTAAACAGTTCCGATTTAAAGGATTTGGATATTCACGTTCCGGCCGCTTTTACGATTGGAACTGCCGTTATAGTCAGCATATTTTCAGGCATCATTGGCTTTTTATTAACAGCTCTATTTTATAAAATCTGCATGATGTTGATGGGGAATGATACAAAGTATAAAAAACTTTTTGCCATTATAATGTATGCAAGTGTGATTTCTGTCATAGGCGGTATTATAAATGAAATCATTAACCTGGCGGTGGGTGCAGATAAAGTCACTTCCTTTACCAGTCTTGCCCCTCTCGTTACGGGAAATAAAACGTTGAATGCTATAGCTCAAAACTTCGATGTTTTTCGCATTTGGTACTATGTCGTCCTAGGGATAGGTCTGCATATAGCAGCAGGATTAAGCAAAAATAAAGTGGTGATTCTTCTCGTTATTTTATTCGTCATCGTGGCCGGCATTAGCAGTTTAGGAGCATTCCTTCCTGGTCAGTAAACGATGGATTATCTTATATACTTAACAAAATTAAAAGGTGTTTACTACGGACAATAGTATACACCTCTTTTTTATGTCATTTATTTTCTCTGTTTTCGGTTTTTCTATTTTTTGGCAATTCCCGTCGTTTTTGCTTTAGAAATTGCGCCTTCTAATCTAATATCTTCTTGTTTTTCTGCAGCAGTAATCATAAAGGAATTTAGGGCAGAAATTCGATTTCATGAAATAAAGATGGTAGAATGAGACAAATCATATCTGGTTCCATTAATAAATAGTTGTCATGAGTACAAAAGATGATTCATAATGAAGACCGTAATATTGGCTGCATGCGCTTTAAGAACAGAAAGCGGGTGAAGAAACGTGAGTTCCAATCAACAAGTGAAAATTAAAAAACACCAGACTTTTCCGCTTACGATTAAAAGACTTGGAATCAACGGAGAAGGAGTTGGATATTTTAAACGGCAAGTCGTATTTGTTCCCGGTGCGCTGCCGGGAGAAGAAGTAGTGGTGGAAGCGACAAATGTGCATCCCAATTTTACGGAAGGGCGAATCAAAAAAATCAGAAAGAAATCCCCTTTTCGTGTAAAACCCCCATGTTCCGTTTATGAGATATGTGGAGGCTGCCAGCTGCAGCATTTGTCCTACGAACGACAATTGGTCGAAAAGCGGGATATCTTAATTCAAGCTCTTGAACGCCATACCCAGTTTGATATAACACAAATCGAAATTCGGCCAACCATCGGCATGGAAGACCCGTGGCACTACCGGAATAAAAGCCAATTTCAGCTTGGAAAGCAAAAGGAGCGGGTGATTTCAGGGCTTTATCAATTGAATTCTCATAAGCTGGTCGATATTTCAACATGTATCGTTCAGCATCCAGAAACGGATAAAGCGACGCAGATTATTCGAGAAATTTTGTCCGACTTGCACATTCCTATTTTTGACGGACACACCAAAACTCCTGCTGTTAGAACCATCGTCACTCGAATTGGGACAAAAACCGGCCAAATTCAAGTGGTTCTCATTACTACTCATAAAGAACTTCCGAAAAAACAACTCATTGTGGATGAAATCAAAAAAAGACTGCCAAACGTTGTCTCCATTATGCAAAATGTGAATCCAAAAAAGACATCGCTGATATTCGGAGAGAAAACGTATTTATTGTATGGAGAGCCTTCCATTACAGAGCAATTGGAACAATTCAGTTATGAACTGTCCGCGCGTGCATTTTTCCAATTAAACCCTGAACAAACGATCAAGCTTTACAACGAAGTGAACAAAGCAGCTTCGCTCACAGGAGAGGAAAAAGTGTTAGATGCTTATTGCGGGGTTGGAACGATCGGACTGTGGCTTGGAAAAGACGCTAAAGAAGTACGTGGTATGGATGTCATCCCGGAAGCAATAGAAGATGCCCGTAAAAATGCTGAAAAACATGGCATGTCACATTTCGTCTATGAAACCGGAACAGCCGAAGAATGGCTGCCAAAATGGAAAAAACAAGGATGGATTCCCGATGTTGTGGTCGTTGACCCGCCTAGATCCGGATGCGACCGTGAATTTTTGAAAACGATCATGAACATCAAACCAAAGAGAATTGTGTATGTTTCCTGCAACCCTTCCACGTTAGCCAAAGATTTGCAGACGCTAAGCCCATTGTACAAAATCCATCACATCCAACCCGTCGATATGTTCCCAATGACCGCACATGTTGAATCTGTCACACAGTTGGAATTAAAGTTGTAAAGCCAAAATAAACTCTTGCCATTCACAATAAACTCCTGCCAAAATGAAAACAAAGTTGTGCAAAAGTGTGGGAAAAGGTGTGAGTAAAA
The DNA here is from genome assembly GCF_001050115.1 of Bacillus smithii. Lineage (NCBI taxonomy): Bacteria > Bacillati > Bacillota > Bacilli > Caryophanales > Bacillaceae > Bacillus > Bacillus smithii. The sequence continues at coordinate 712,223 of NZ_CP012024.1, forward strand.
AGGAGAAACCCATCTCCCTCAAGCCTTTTCCCCTATTTTCTATCACGACTTTATTTTCAAACATAATAAAGTTCTGCCAGAAAAAATCGAAGCAAAAATCGAGAAAATGAGAGATTCGTGCATGACTTTATTATGAATGGAAAAATATAGGTAGCGTAGGAATGCGGGTTGAAGGGGTGGAGAGTAGCAGGAGTTTATTATGATTGAACAGAAGCTGTAGAACATAAATAAACTCTTGGCATTCACAATAAACTAGAATTTTTGTTTTCTCAACAAAAGTCCATATTGTATCGAGTAAACGCTCAGTCGTATGACTGAGCGTTTTTAATGTGCGCCCGGCATGTACATGAACTATAGGGTGTAAGTCCCGAACCCCGAAGACAGAAGTAGAGGTTAGCCAAGAGCAAGGGTGTCCGTGGTGACGCGGAATCTGAAGGAAGCTGGAGGCAAAACACCGGTCCGAGGAACACGAACCTCATATAAGGCTAGGTATGATTGAGTGAGTTTGCATAACAAAACAAAGCTCTTTCTGTCGAAGGTCATATCGAGTAAATGAGGCGGATAGATGGTGTGAAAGTGCATGTACTTACCCGGGGAGGTCTGGCGGATATGTGAAGTACTCTTCATAACCTACTTAGTGATAAGTAGCTGAACCGTCAGAAGTCAGCAGAGGTCATAGTATTAGTTGGTCTAGAACAACTAAGAAGGACCGAACAATTAAGAGAGAATAGCCCTTGGTATTCAGTGAGTCATGATGAACACAGAAAACGTAGTACCTCACTTGAGGGAGGAAGCGGTGAATCCCGTGGGAGACCTCTTGGAGGGTGGAGTGACCACTGGCATAAAGAGAACAGCTATTCACGGAAGTTATAAAGACTTGCGTCAATTATCTTAATTGAACCGCCGTATACGGAACCGTACGTACGGTGGTGTGAGAGGACGGGAGTTAATCGCTCCCTCCTACTCGATTGTGTTTGTTTCTCAACTGTACTAGAGGAGAGTTAATATTTCTTATGGGTTGATTATGACTTGAGAAAAGAGGATAGGAAAGTGGAAAAATAGAAATGATTAGGTATATTGACCTGCTTTGGGGAGACTTCTATAATTTGTTCATCGTTGGAAAGATGACAAAGGGAACTATCGGTGGTTTGAAGAATATACAACGCCTATGTTTGAAAAGGGAGAATTAATAGCCATTCACGGAATTATCAGGAATATAGATGAAAAAGTGAAATTACAGCAGGATTTAGAATATAGAATTACCCATGATGCTTTAACAAATATATACAATCGAGAATTTTTTGAGCAAAGTATGGAGAAATACAATAATCACGTAAATACATCTGTGGCCATTATTTTGTGTGATTTGGATGAGTTAAAGTATTTGAATGATAACCACGGCCATAAAAAAGGTGACTTTCTCATAAAAGAGTCTGCTAAGTTATTAAACCAATTTTTCTCGGAGAATGCGATTGTTGCAAGGATTGGTGGAGATGAGTTTGCTGTTATCATAAAAGATGCAGATAAAGTAGAAGTTGAACATCTCTGTCAAAATCTTTCCGCAGAAATTAGTGAGTACAACAGAAACAGCAAAGATATAAAAATCAAAATGTCGATGGGATATGCTTTTAGTAAGTATTCCATCGGAAAAATGGAGAAGTTATTTGCTGCAGCTGACAAAAATATGTATCAAGATAAAAAGGCAAAGAAAGAGCAGAAGTTGATTCAATTAGGACTATGATTGTAGAGAGCATTGACGGGTGATTATTTTTTTATTTAAGTCAAATTGAAAAATTCACATAAACAAATAGTTTAAGTCTGATAAAGAGAGTGTTGTTTTACATATGTCGAAAATCAAACTGCTTTATTTGTTTGACAATAAGGCACAATGAAAAGTTGCGAAAATTTGAAAAATCGAACTGAATTGTAGGGAAGGAATTGAATGTTGATCGATCTCTCTTCCCTAAATAAAATTCCAAAATCAAATTAAAGTAGTGCGAAAAGGAAAAATAAAATCCTTTTGCGATTGCAGTTGTTGCTACTAATCCGTCAATGATGGGCAAAGAGAATCAATCTTATTTAGATTTTCGTTCAACTCTTTAAGGATATCTCTATATAAAAAAGAGTGAAAAACTTTATATGTTGTGATTGTTTAATCAAAACGAAAACGTTTTAAATGATTGATTACAAGTTTGCTGGAAGTGTGGATCGAATTCATAAAACCAGAATATCTGCTGTTCCAGAGATTGTTTCCATCCCTTGGAGATCTATTTTAGGTATTTCCGAGGTGATGGATTTTTTATGTATGAATGTATGGATTAAGTGTTTTACAACATGTTCTTTATAAGTTAGAAATTCTCTTTTGGAATAAATAATTTTCTCATAAGAATGCATCTGACAGGACGATTTTTGCCGGATAGCATTGGAAAATGACCTTTTAGCTTTATTATGAAGACAGCCATTGAAAGGACGAATACAATTTAAGTAGCAAGAAATGTATGTATAGAAGGAGGATGGGGGAATGAAAGTGTCTTTAGATATTGACAATGACTACGATGAGACGACCGTGACCATTCACTGTAAAGAAGTCGATGACACAATTAAAGAAATTCTTGATTTCTTAAAAGGAATGGAAACGGAATTTATCGTGGGTAAGAATGGGGATATGAATTATATTTTAAAGCCAAATGAAGTTCATTTTTTTCGTACAGAAGGAGATTTTGTTCAGGCTGTCACGGCTAAAGGAACATTTAAATTGAAGGAAAAGCTGTATGAGCTCGAAAAATTGCTTCCCTCTAACAAATTTGTTCGCATTTCTAAGTCCGTTATTGCCAATCTCCATGAGTTGAGTCGATTTGAAGCATCGTTCAACGGCACTCTATGCGTTTATTTTAAATCAGGAGAGAAAGAGTATGTTTCGCGGCATTATGTCCAAGCAATTAAAAAAGCATTAAAAATGAACAGGGGGAAAAAAGAATGAAAGCTTTTTTATACAGAAGCATCATTGGAATATTGATCGGTTCCTTTGTGTCCGTCATGGTCACCGGCGGTATCATCTATTTCGGTCATATACATGTTATTGATGGTGAAATTTTTATTAAAAACTCGCTGGGATCCATATTTTGTGGATGGTTTTTTACCGTATCTCCGCTTTATTTTGAAATAAAATCACTCCGTCTTTCGCAGCAAACGGCTTTGCATTTTATTACCATCATCGTGCTGTATTTTAGCTTGTCCTTAGGAATTGGATGGCTCCCCTTTGATATAAAAAGCATCTTGATTTCAGCAGCTATTTTTATAGCCATCTATATAGTCATTTGGGTCAGCTACTATTTATATTACAAAAACTTAGCAAAACGAATGAATGAAGATTTAAAGAAAATATAATAAAACATTCCCTTCAAAATTGCTTCAAGTGTCAATTTTGCACCGGAATTATCGCTAGGCATTTATCAAGCGTTTCAAAATGGAGAAATGGAAACGGCCTTAAAGCTCCACCAGCGCTTGGCTTACTTGCCTCTTTTGTATAAACTGGATTCGCCGTTTGTCAATGTAGTGAAAGAGGCGATTGCACTGAGAGGCATCAATGTTTCAACGTATGTTTTACCGCCTGCCCGACCACTTGATCCGCTTAAAAAGGAAGAACTGAAAAAAATATTGCAAAAAGCTGGAGTTTTATCATCGTCATAATCAAGAACGGCCCGATCTGTTCATCGACAGATACGGGCCGTTGAAGTTTTCATGTTGAACGTTTGCTTTCTATCAGGGGGTATTATTTTGCCAAGTTTTTTTCGAATTGGATATGAAATGAAATTTTCAACAAGAGATTGTACCAATATAGTGCAGAATAAAATGTTGCAGCTGGAAACAAGATAAGGTTACATAGGTAATGGATTCAAAATGCGGATGATCCATCATGATGGATTCTCATTCCGGGGATGAATGTTTTTTTGGATTGGTTGCATACTACGGAAAGAAGAAAGGAGTGGAAGGGATGCTATCACAAGACCAAATTACCGATTTTCGGGGGCGGCTGTTAGATGCAAAAAAGGATTTAGAAAAAAGGTTACAAATGAACGATCGTTATAATCTAGAAAGCGGGCATCCTCACAGTTCGGTGGGCGAACTGTCCAGCTATGATAACCACCCTGGGGATGAAGGTACAGAGCTTTTTGAAAGGGAAAAAGATTTGGCGCTGGACGAGCATTCCCGACTCGAATGGCGGAATATTCGTCGCGCGCTTGAAGCCATAGAGAATGGAACGTATGGAATATGTGAGAAATGCGGAAAAGAGATACCGTATGAACGATTGGATGCACTCATAACCGCAACCACATGTAAAGAACATTCACCGGATCAGGAAACATCACGTTCTCGTCCGGTGGAAGAAGAAGTATTAACGCCTCCATTCGGGAAATTTGATGGTGACGATCGAGATGAATCGGTTGCTTTTGATTCGGAAGATTCTTGGCAAGCAGTGGCGGAATGGGGAACTTCAGAAACGCCGTCGGATTTTATTGAATCTCCGCTTCATTATAATGATATGTATATTGAGTCGGAAGAAAATGTTGGATATGTAGAAGATTATGAGAATTTTATCGGAAATAATATCGTTGGAAAAGGGATCAAGGTGTACCCAAATGATCAACATGAGATATTCGAAGAAGCTCTTGACGAGGAAGGAATCATGACTACTTTCGGCGATCTCCATCCTTTTGAACGAGAACCTTATGTCGAAGATAAAAAGATAAAACGAACCCGTGACGAATAAGAGCGGATTTTTCGTTATGGTGGATCGCTCCATTATTTTGGCTGCTTTTGAAAAAAGGAAAGCATCTGTTGATGTTTGATGAGACAAAACCGTTCAGCATATCTCGTTCCAGAAAGGAAAAAATAAAAAAGGAGGGGGGAATGATCATATGGGAAAAACAAAGGCCGGAAATGCCAACGCGCAGCGCAACAATCAGGCAAAGCAAAAAAACGGTTATCCTAAAATCACTAATTATGCTCAAATGGAAGCAGAAATCATGCGTGAAAAAAAGCGGGATTAATGGAATTGGAGATGTCTTGTTTTACCGGTTGAATAATTTTAATATAAATAAAATTATGAATATACACACAATATCCACAATCATATTGTGGATATTTTTTGGAAAAGCACCAGTCGGGATGGACTGGTGCTTTTTGGTGTTATAGTTTCTTCTTTTGTGAATTTACCCGTTGATCAGCGGCGTCGGATCGTGACTGTGCTTCCAAGTCAGCGTGATCCGCCAATTCTTGTGAATACTCCACATCTCTGCCGTCTGTTTTTAAGTTTTTCGGAACTTGAGGAAGCTTTTGTTTATTTTTGTCTCTTGTTTTTTGATGATGTGCGCGGCCCATTTCAAAAACCCCTTTCATAAAAGTGGCGGCAATAAGCTCCGCATTTATACTTTTTCCGAATGGGTTCTTTTTATCCAGGTGTCCCCTTTAGCTTTTAAGTAGAAAGGAAATTTGCCGCAATGCCCGATTGGTTCTGCCAAGTTTCATTTTTTAGCAATAAATATTATCGCTCTTTTTTCGTAAATCCGCCGGCGCGATCTGCCATTTTAAAATCGCGTGCATAGGAAATTTCTTGAGCGCGTGAAAGTGTGCTTTTTATTTTATTTTGCTTTCTCTTATCCAAATTGGATCATCCTTTCGTGGAAAATATTGTTTATTCTTATGTTTTCCTTTTTCTTGAGAGTCATACCAATGGTTTTTACAACAAAGCAAAAAATTTATAATGTTATACAGAGGCGTAAAGAGGTGAAATCAGAGTGAAGGTAATTACGAAAATATCCGTCCAGCAAAATAACAAAGAGCGGTACAATATTTTTATCAATGAAGCCTTTGCCTTTAGTGTGGATGAGGCCGTTTTGGCACGTTTCCGACTTAAAAAAGGGATGGAGATAGAGGAAGAGGACATCGCTGAAATTTTGCATGCGGATGAGGTTCGAAAGGGATACCAAGATTCGGTCTATTATTTGGCAAAAAGAATGAGAACTGAGAAAGAAATTCGAGAATTTTTGCGAAAAAAAGAATACAACGACGAGGTCATTGATCTCGTGGTCCAAAAGCTGTATGTACAACATTATCTCGATGATCGCGATTTTGCCAAGGCCTATGTCCATACTCAAATGAAGACAACAGATAAAGGGCCGATTGTGGTGGCGGGGGAACTGGCGCAAAAAGGCGTGGATCAGAGTATTGTGGAACAAGTGCTGGAGCTGTATGGAAAAGAGGAGCAAGTAAACAAAGCAAAAAAACTGATCGGAAAAGTATTTCAACGGAATTCTAATGAAGCTTTTCTTCAAAAAAAGCAAAAAGCGATTCAGCTTTTAAGGCGTAAAGGATTTTCCGGTGAGGTCATTTCCGAAGCGCTCGCTGACAATATACAAAAAGACGAGGAAAATGAAAAAGAAGCGCTGTTTTACCAGATGGAAAAGGCATTTAGACGCTATCGGAGCGAAAGCGAGAACGAGCGTTTTCGAAAAGTTCAGCAATATTTGTATCGAAAAGGATTTTCAATGGAAGACATTCAGCAAGCGGTCGAGCAGTTCAGGGAAAAGAATGATTTTATTTGAAAATTGTTCCGCTTCTTTGCTTGCTGGAACGTCCATTTTTAGACAAAGAATACCAAGCTGAGCCAATCTTTTTTATCCTTGAATCCATTCTTGAGAAAAATACTAGCACCACGGCAATTGACATTTTCTTATAATTGGACACGTTATTTTCTTTTATCTTTTTTCATCATTAGCGATTCAAGACAAAGGTGCGGTAAAATGAAAAAGAATTATTGAAAGGGCTATTTGAGGCTTCTTTGAAAATGGTTCTTTCTTTTATAAGTGTTGGTGTATGAACCTATGAGCAAAAAGTATGGGAGAAGGTGGACAATGGTGGAAAAACGCTACAGCGAAATGAGCGAATATGAATTAAAACAGGAAATCTCTCGTTTAAAAGAAAAAGCCCGCAAGGCCGAACAATTGGGAATGGTGAATGAATTGGCTGTGATGGAGAGGAAGGCGGCAATGGCTGAAGCTTACCTTCTCAATCCGGATGATTTTAAACCGGGTGAAGTATATGAGATTGCAGAAGATCCGGGGAACTATTTTAAAATCGACTATTTAAAAGGAGTTTTCGCTTGGGGGCACCGTCTGAATGGGAGCGGCCAGGAAGAAGCTTTGCCAATTTCGCTTTTAAGACGCAAGTCGGATGCATAATCGAGTAGGAGGGAGCGATTAACTCCCGTCCTCTCACACCACCGTACGTACGGTTCCGTATACGGCGGTTCAATTAAGATAATTGACGCAAGTCTTTATAACTTCCGTGAATAGCTGTTCTCTTTATGCCAGTGGTCACTCCACCCTCCAAGAGGTCTCCCACGGGATTCACCGCTTCCTCCCTCAAGTGAGGTACTACGTTTTCTGTGTTCATCATGACTCACTGAATACCAAGGGCTATTCTCTCTTAATTGTTCGGTCCTTCTTAGTTGTTCTAGACCAACTAATACTATGACCTCTGCTGACTTCTGACGGTTCAGCTACTTATCACTAAGTAGGTTATGAAGAGTACTTCACATATCCGCCAGACCTCCCCGGGTAAGTACATGCACTTTCACACCATCTATCCGCCTCATTTACTCGATATGACCTTCGACAGAAAGAGCTTTGTTTTGTTATGCAAACTCACTCAATCATACCTAGCCTTATATGAGGTTCGTGTTCCTCGGACCGGTGTTTTGCCTCCAGCTTCCTTCAGATTCCGCGTCACCACGGACACCCTTGCTCTTGGCTAACCTCTACTTCTGTCTTCGGGGTTCGGGACTTACACCCTATAGTTCATGTACATGCCGGGCGCACATAAAGACTCCCATCCCAATAGTAAGGGATGGGAGTCGCAGGATTTCATGAAAGAAACGGATTGTAATTGGAAATCATGCTAAGGCTCATTAGACCATTCTCTTTGGCCTGAAGCTTGCATACGTTCTTGAGGATGCGTGTTGGTTGTTCCGTCCGCCCGCTTTGAAGCGTATTCCGCCTTTGCTCGAGGCTCGCCCTCGAATTTATGGCTGTTTAGGTTCGGGAAATTTTTAGCTTTGTTCCGCATCGCCGTAGCCTCCTTTTTACAAAGAGATCATCCTCTCTTTGCTTTTTTAGTATCGGTAAAATACGAACAAATTATGATATTGCAAGGAAGAAATACATAGTAGAAATCACGGCGACGTCAACTATCTAAGAAGCAGGGAGCGCTTTTTTTCTTTTGTATGAAGAATGTACGTATTTAATGGGAATTCGGGATGAAATCCAATTTTTTTCGCAGTTTTTCTTCGCTGAATACCCATCCGGTATAGGATCCGATGATGTTATAATCTAGATCAAGCTGCACAACGGCGACAAAAGGATAGTGCCCATTGTTTCGATAACGCAAATCGATAAATTTAATTTCATAACAGTCATCATATTTGGACAATTGCCAGCGGTAAACGGGTGAAAAGTTTAGAAAAGCCGATAAGTTTTTATCTTTTTTTGCCGCCTCTAAGAGCGGAGTATCAGGCATAGGCGTTCTTTTGAATTTATCCAAAATGGTAATCGACCGGCGATAGCCTCTTGCCACATAGAAATAGTCAGGTGTTTTCACAGCAATCCGCCATATAAAAAAACGGATCGTCGGAGCAATGATAATTTCTTCTGCATCCGGTATCAATTGCCTGACTGCTGAACGGATAGTCTGTTGGACTATAAATCTTACTATATAATAGAATAGGATCAGTACATATATGTTTAAAAACGTGATGCCGGGGTTGAATCCGTTAATCCATAGAATAATCCCGACCACATGAACCGCGAAAATAAAAGGATCAAAAGTATTGATCGTTCCAAGCGCCAGCCATTTGGTGGAAAACGGCCTCAGTGCCTGTGTGCCATATGCGTTAAAAATATCGACTAAAACATGGAGAAAGACTGCTAATTGGGCCCACATCCATAAATGAAACAAATTGACTTCCGGAAAAAGAGGCCCCAATACAGCACAAATCAATAAAGGCCACAATAGAACAGCGGGGATCGAATGGGTAATTCCGCGGTGATTTCGAATATAGACGGCATTGTTCTTCAATTTTAAAATGGTATCGATATCAGGAATTTGTGATCCGACGATAACTGATGCTAAAACAACGTTTGACGAAACGGTGCCATGGGAAATGACAGGATCCAGTGTGGATAAGCCCCCTAGCGCAATTCCCATCACGAAGTGTGTTCCAGTATCCAAAAGGATTTCCTCCTTTGATATCCATCCTTGTTAAAAAAATGATAATGGGAATAAAAACGGATTGCAATGCAAGATATTGCCATTTGAGAAAATTTCAAAAGCTGATGGCGGCCGATTTTGCTTCTTTCCCACAAGCTAATTGAACAACTACCGTTAATGTACTGAACGAAAAGATATTTTGATTCCACGATTGTCTGTGAACGTCTCAATTTAATTTTTTTCATAGCATTCCCATTTTGTCTCAATATTAACATCACGGAGGTAAGCAGTGAAGGGCATGAATTTAAAAGAGATCGATACGGAAAAATTTCAACATGACTTACTGGAATGGTATAAACGTGAAAAAAGGGATCTTCCTTGGAGAAAAGAGCGTGATCCTTATAAAATATGGGTTTCAGAAGTCATGCTTCAGCAGACAAGAGTAGACACCGTGATTCCTTATTTTGAACGGTTTATGGAAAAATTCCCAACTTTAGAAGCCTTGTCGGAAGCGGAGGAAGAACAAGTTTTAAAAGCCTGGGAGGGTTTAGGGTACTATTCAAGAATTCGAAACCTTCATTCAGCAGTAAAAGAAGTAAAGGAAAAATATGGAGGGAAAGTCCCGGATACATTGGAAGAGATGACTTCTTTGAAAGGTGTAGGCCCGTATACAGCGGGGGCTGTCTTAAGCATTGCATACGGTAAACCTTATCCTGCCGTTGATGGAAATGTCATGAGAGTCGCTTCTAGAATTTTATCTATTTGGGAAGACATTGCTAAACCGGCTTCTCGAAAGATATTTGAAGAAGCCATTCATCATCTTATGTATACGGAAGATCCTTCTTCGTTTAATCAAGCATTAATGGAATTGGGCGCTTTAATTTGTACTCCGACATCTCCGTCTTGTTTATTATGTCCGGTTCGAGAACATTGCCATGCATTTGAAGAAGGGGTTCAAGAAGAACTCCCCGTCAAAACGAGAAAGAAAAACATGAAGCTTGTTCATATCGGAGCGGTTGTTTTGAAAAACAAAGAAGGTAAATTTTTGATCCATAAGCGGGAAGCAACCGGATTACTTGCAAATCTTTGGGAATTCCCTAATTTTGAAATGACCTCATTTTTAGATCCTGAAACGCGACTCCGTAAATTATTGGAAGAAACATACAAAGTAGACTCTTTGATCCATAACGGCACATTTGCAAAAATCCAGCATGTTTTTTCTCATTTGACTTGGGACATTGATGTTTACGCCGGCGAGATACAAAATGAGATACCGGAAGACGAAAGAGTGAAGCTGGTCAAACCCGAAGAGATTCAGGATTTTGCATTTCCGGTATCCCATCAAAAGATTTGGAAAGAATACAAAAGAACGATACGAGAATGAGAATCACCCCAAGCATAAGCCTTGGGGTGACGTGAATTCTCTTATTTGACGGTATTTTATTAATCAGAAAATCACAAGAAGCCGTGTTTATTCTAATCCGGATTCCACACCTTTTGTGAGGCCGCCGCGCCGCATAATTTCTTCCGTAATTTCACGATGAAGCGTCTGTCCTTCTGCATTTAAATAAGGCATGATTTGTTGGAAAGCGTGATGAAAATAAGAAAGTTCCTCTGTTTTCCATTTATTTTTTGGCGTCATCGATAATGTTGTCATGTCGCGACCGGTATACATTGTACTACCTCCGTTTCCATCAAGTACTGTTAGTTTTCAATGAAACAGCTTTTTTTATACCGCTTTTTTTATACGAATGTAGACATCTAAAAAGAGTTGTCCGACCTTCCAATAAAAAGTAAAATAGAGGGGATGTTTCATGCTGCATAAACGGTCCATCACATCCTCTTCAAGAGTAATAACAAACGGATAACAACACATTTGACTGACTTTAAGCAGAGAAGAAATGAAGATCTTCATCCGAAGGCAATGATACATAGGCTAACTTGTTTTATAAAAAACGGGAATAGGGAAGAAAGGATGAAAAAATGAGCAATAAAGTTGCATTAGTAACAGGAAGCAGCCGAGGAATCGGGAAAGCGATTGCGATAGAATTAGCGAGGAAAGGCTATGATGTAGTGGTAAATTATGCTCGCAGCAAATCAAAAGCTTTGGAAACAGCAGAAGAAATTGAAAAACTGGGCCGAAAAGCGCTGGTTGTAAAAGCCAACGTGGGGGATGTCGAAAAAATACGTGATATGTTTCAGCAAATTCAAGAAGAATTTGGCCGTTTGGATGTATTTATTAACAATGCGGCCTCCGGTGTTCAGCGGCCGTTGATGGAGTTGGAAGAGAAGCATTGGGACTGGACCATGGATATTAACAGCAAGGCGCTCCTTTTTTGTGCACAAGAAGCGGCGAAATTGATGGAAATCAATGGAGGAGGAAGCATCGTCAGCATCAGCTCTCTCGGCTCCATCCGCTACTTGGAAAATTATACCGCTGTGGGCGTTTCAAAAGCGGCGGTTGAAGCTTTGACGAGATATCTTGCAGTGGAACTTTCGAAAAAGAATATTGTGGTCAATGCGGTATCAGGCGGCGCCGTTGATACGGAAGCATTAAAGCATTTTCCGAATAGAGAAGACATGCTGGAGGATGCGAAAAAGAATACACCTGCCGGAAGAATGGTGGAAATCGAAGATATTGTGAATACGGTTATGTTTCTGATTTCGAAAGAAGCCTCGATGATTCGCGGACAAACCATTATTGTCGACGGAGGCAGATCATTGCTCGTATAAAAATATTTTTAACTTTGTTTGGATATTTTTCACCTCGATGGACAAATTAATAACCGTGGAGGTGATAATGATGGCAAAACAAAACCAATTCACATCTAACACAAACGCGGAAAAAGTAAAACAACAAAACGCTGCATCTGCTCAAGGATCTAAATTTGGAACAGAATTCGCTTCTGAAACAGATGCACAGCAAGTAAGACAACAAAATGCTGCGTCTGCGAAAAACCAATCTCAATCGCAACAATCTTCTTCTTTTGCGACTGAGTTTGGTTCTGAAACAGATGTGCAAAAAGTGAAACAACAAAATCAACAAGCAGAAAGTCGCAAAGCGCAAAATTCAAGCGGCTCAAATCAACAAAATCAATAAGTACACAAGGGAAGAGATACATAGTAGTATGTGTCTCTTCTTTTTTTTAGTTGGAAAAGATGGAATCAATCCCCATTATATGAAATCATCCTGTGAATGAAAAGTTAAAATTTTCGATAAAAACGTTAAAGAACCGACAGAAAAAGAGAAAGGAAAAAGGGCGGCTGGGAAGAAGTTAATAGAGGAGGATGTGACCGTTTGAGGGGTGATGATGATGTTAGATCGTTTTGATGTATTAGTAAAGGAACAAATGAAAACGATGGAGAAACTGTTGTTATTGCAACAGGAAATAGAGCGGTGCCAGCTAATGGAGAAAGAATTAAAAGAACTTCAGGATATTGCCGGAATGGAAAACCTTGAAAGTGAAATGGACGAGATGAGAAAAAAATTAAAGGAAATACAAAAGGTCTTTGAAGCCCAAACGGATGAAGTGATTCGTACTTATCAAGAGCAAACAGGCGTGAAATTATGAGCGGCGGCGAAAACCGTGGCTCTTTTGTTTTAATTTTAATGGTGAATCGTTATAATATGAAAGTAGAATTGTTTTTTCCTCCTCTTAGGGAAAAGACTGGTGAAATTTTTTTGATACGAAAGTAGGGGACAATCATGGTATTTCCCGCTGAAGGAGAAACCATACAAATTCATAGTTATAAACATGACGGCCATATTCATCGGATTTGGGAAGAAACGTTGGTTTTAAAAGCGACAGAACGTCTTGTCATTGGAGGCAATGACCGAACCATCGTTACGGAGTCCGACGGCAGAACATGGATGACAAGAGAGCCGGCCATTTGTTATTTTCATGCTGAGCATTGGTTCAATATTATTTGTATGATAAGAGAAGATGGGATCTATTACTACTGCAATTTAAGTTCTCCGTTTGTTTATGACTATGAAGCGTTAAAGTATATTGATTATGATCTCGACATTAAAGTGTTTCCCGATATGACCTACTCCCTCCTGGATGAAGATGAATACGCTGAACATCGAAAGCAAATGGGTTATCCTGATGTGATTGACCATATTTTAAAGCGGAATGTGGACAAGCTAATCAAATGGATTGAACAGCGCAAAGGTCCATTTGCACCTGATTTTGTAGACATATGGTACGATAAATATCTTTTCTTAAATAAAAGAAGGTATGGGGTCTGATCCTAAAGATGAGTCAGCCCCTTTTTCCATGGAAAAATAAAGAAGAATATTGATTTTTTGATGTAAGGAGCATTCCTGTTAGAAGGTTTTCGGGGACTTGAACAAAAAGAGCCCTCTTGGTATGATGCGGGGTGTCAATCTGCTAGAATTGACCCCTAATTTGTTAACCAAGGAGGACTCCATATGGATTGTATAGAAAATCAAAAAATTAATCAAGTCACTGAAAAAACACTTGTCGTCGGTATCGACATTGCGAAGCGTACACATTTCGCTTGTTTTGTGGATGATCGTGGTCGTGTGCTTCAAAAATCATTCTCTGTATCCCAATCTCGGGATGGATTTGAGTCCTTCTATCAACGAATATTAAGGGCCATGAAGGATCATGACAAAACAGAAGTCTTAGTTGGAATAGAACCAACAGGTCATTATTGGCTCAATCTCGCTTATTTCTTGGAGGAGCGTGGGATACCCCTCGTTATAACAAATCCAATGCATGTCAAACGTTCTAAGGAATTAGATGACAATCTTCAAACGAAGAATGACCGTAAAGACGCATTAGTGATCGCAAGACTCTTAAAAGATGGACGCTTTAGCTATCCACGTATTTTAAAAGAAAAAGAAGCTGAACTCCGAGTAGGATCTACTTTTCGAGGGAAATTGACAGAGGAGCTAGGTTCGGTCAAAAACATGATGATCCGATGGTTGGATCGCTATTTTCCTGAGTTCACTCAAGTTTTTCCGTCATTCGGAAAAATGGCCTTGGCCGTACTCGAATGTACTCCATTCCCGAGTGATCTTCACCAGAAACAACCTGATGAGGTATTGGACATTTACCGAAAGGTAGAGGGGTTAAAATCTCCTCAAAGACCAAAAGCGACACAACTCATTCAAGTCGCGGCTCAATCAATTGGAGTAACAGAAGGACGTGAGATGGCCCGTTTTGAAATCGCCACACTCGTTCGTCGTTACCACCAGTTAGAACAAGAAATCGAAAGCATTACTCAGAAATTAGTTGAACTTGTCAAAACATCTGTAGAATATGAATGGCTTACAACAGTTCAAGGATTAGGGGATACGACCATTGTCGATCTTTTAGCTGAAATCGGAAGCTTTTCACACTATAAAGATCCACGCCAACTAATAAAACTCGCGGGATTAACATTACGTGAAAATTCCTCTGGTCAGCATCAAGGCCAAAAGCGTATTTCCAAACGGGGAAGAAGAAAGCTACGTTCCCTCCTTTTCCGAGTGATGATGCCGATGATTCGCCATAATGAAGCCTTTAAAAAGCTACATGATTATTACACAAACCGTAAGGTGAATCCGTTACGCAAGAAGCAATCCATTGTGGTTCTATGCGGAAAGCTATTAAAAGTGTTACATGGAATCTGTACCAAGCACAAAGTGTTCGACGCACAGCGAATGATGAAGGATATCCCTAGTCTCGCAGAGGCTATGTAAAGTTCTACATCTTCTTAACAGACCTAGACAACAGGATGACACGGAGAAGCTGGCATTATTTTTTCCCATTCGACCTCGAGTCCCTTAAGGAGCTTCGCTAGCCTCTGTCTTATGACTAGACCGAACGAAGGAATGTAGGCACACAGATGCCAAGAGACATGGGAGGGTACGTCATCATAAGTTACGCAGAGATCCATTGTGCATCCCATCATTCTCTAGCACTACTTACCATTATTACCCAGTAGTGGCCGCGTAGCGTACCCATAGGATGGAATAGTTTCACATAATATAAAAATATTGTTAGTATGCGTGTCGAAAATTATTTTTTTGACACCCCACCAACGGGTTAAACCGTTGATATATCAACATTTATAGAGGGAGGGGGAAATTTGGGAAGCATACGTAGATATATGAATTTTGTAAAACCATACAGGCGAGAAATTATCTCAACTTTGTTTATCGGGGCCATCAAATTTGCCATACCGCTCCTCATTCCGCTTTTCATTAAATATGTGATTGATGATATCATAGGAAATCGTGAATTATCCACCGATATCAAAATCCATAAGCTTCTTTTTGTACTGGGAGTCATGTTTTTTATTTTTGTCGTATTGCGGCCGCCTGTTGAATATTTTCGACAATATTTAGCCCAAAGCACTGGAAATAGAGTGTTGTATGATATTCGAGACCGACTCTTTGAGCACATTCAAAAGTTAAGCTTTAAATATTATTCTAATCATCGGGCGGGCGAAGTGATTTCCCGGGTAATTAATGATGTAGAACAGACGAAGGATTTTGTGATTACAGGATTGATGAATATTTGGCTCGATTTGGCAACCATTTTCATCGCTGTTGGACTCATGCTGTCGATGGATGTCAAATTGACCATTGTTTCGCTTTTAGTATTTCCTCTTTATGCTTTTTCCGTCAAATATTTTTTTGGAAATTTAAGAAGACTGACAAGAGTGCGTTCGCAGGCGCTGGCAGAAATGCAAGGTTTTCTGCATGAACGAGTGCAGGGAATGCCTGTTATTAAAAGTTTTGCCATCGAGGACTTTGCCCAAGATCAATTCAAAGACCAAAATTCAAATTTTTTGGATAAAGCCCTCTATCAAACGAATTGGACAGCCAAATCATTTGCAGTCGTGAATACCATTACCGATTTAGCTCCTTTGATTGTCATTGCTTATGCCGGGTTTCAAGTGATTCACGGCCATTTATCAGTCGGAACGATGGCCGCATTTATTTCTTATGTAGATCGTTTATACGATCCTTTAAGAAGGCTTGTCAATTCATCTACCACCTTAACTCAGGCCATAGCTTCCATGGACAGAGTGTTTGAGCTGATCGATGAGAAATATGATATTACGGATCGTCCCAATGCCATTGAATGCAAGGATGTAAAAGGAAATATTGTATTTGATCATGTAAGTTTTGCTTACGATGAAAATGAACCGGAAGTGTTGAAAGATATTGATCTTGAGATTAAAGCGGGTGAGACGGTTGCTCTTGTCGGAATGAGCGGAGGGGGCAAATCTTCGCTAGTAAGCTTGATTTCGCGTTTTTACGATGTGACAAAAGGAAGAATTTTATTGGACGGTGTAGACATTCGCGATTTTAAAGTTCGGAGTTTACGTGATCATATCGGAATGGTGCTTCAAGATAATATTTTGTTCAGCGATTCTGTTAAAAACAATATCCTTCTCGGACGTCCGGATGCAAGTGAAGAAGAAGTGATCGCTGCAGCTAAAGCCGCAAACGCTCATGACTTTATTATGAATTTAGTCGATGGATATGACACGAAAGTGGGCGAAAGAGGGGTAAAGCTTTCAGGCGGGCAAAAACAAAGAGTCGCAATTGCCCGAGTGTTTCTGAAAAATCCTCCCATCTTGATATTGGATGAGGCTACTTCAGCGCTTGATTTAGAAAGCGAACATTTAATTCAAGAGGCACTGGAAAAGTTGGCAAAGGATCGGACCACTTTTATTGTTGCTCATCGGCTTTCTACTATAACTCATGCGGATCGAATTATTTTGATTGAAAATGGCCAAGTCGTTGAATCGGGCACTCACGAAGAACTTATGGCAAAACAAGGGAGCTACTATAAACTCTTTCAAGTGCAACAGCTGAATTAGAACGTAATCATGGGATACAGAAGGACTTTTTGAAACAAAAAAAGAAAAAGTCAGGAGAGAATATTTCGTTTCTTCCTGACTTTTACTCGTTTTCTTCTTTTATTTTCACTTCATTTTCCGACTTATGAAAACTTTGGAAGCTGTGAATCAGCATATCCAGATGCTCCACTTGTTCGCCATACTCTAAGATGGAGGTGACGATGTAGAGCAAATGGAAGGATTGGGTATCCTTGCTTCCGGAGTACTCTTCAATAATTTCGTCTAAAAATGCATCCATAAATTCCTTGCGGTTTAAATACACATCATGGACTTCTTCCAGCTCCGTTTTTTTCTTCGCTTTTCCAACAAACTTCAATAATATTTGCTCATGGTAGCTGATTAACGCATCGAGCATTTCTTGAATTCTTTTTTGAAGTTCCTCTGGAAGCTGCTGGATTTCATTTTCATAATGGTGAAGCCGTTTTAAAATCTCAAAGCTTTTTTTGACAGCAATGATCATTTGCCTGTAAATCACAAGTCGGCGATTTTTCGCAGTATGGCTGATTTTAAATGTATTTCTGTCTTCTTTGTACAATTTATATAACTCGTCCGTTTTGTATAATCGCTCGCTAATCTTGGATATGTCGAGTTTCAACAGTTGATAGTCAGAGGCATTTCGAGTGCTCAAGCGAATCCATTTCAAAATGTCCTCTGTCACGTTGTTTATATGCAAAAAAAGTTTCGTCTCATATTTGGGCGGCATAAAAATTAAATTGACGACAAAAGCGGCTAAAATTCCAAGCATAATGGTTCCAAAACGGAGGAGAGCAAATTGGATAAACTGTTCGTTTTGAACTTCCATAATCGCGATAATAGTCACTAGTGCCAAACCGACCGTATTATCAAGTTTTAATTTTAAAATAATGAGAATCGCGACAATAGAAGCCAGACCGACAAATACGATATGGTTGCCGAAGAAAACGACAGTCAGAATGGCAATGGCAGCACCAATCGCATTTCCTTGAACTTGTTCGACAATGGTTTTATAAGATCGATAAATAGTTGGCTGTATTGCAAAAACGGCTTGTATTCCGGCAAAAACAGGAGATGGCAATTGAAGAGCGCGAGCAATGGCCAACGCAAGGACAATCGCAATTCCTGTTTTTAATATGCGGGCACCAAGCTTCATAGCGCATTTTTCCTTTCTTAAGTTTTTACATGTAATGAAAATGGCTTCAAAACGTCAAACGCTGACCTGGGAATGATATTATCTCCCTTTTTATATGATGTTTGATTTTCTCTATTTATCCCTACTTTGAATGTCCTTTTTTGTGATGGATCGTCTGAAACATTATTGTACTATACAATGGAAAAATAAGAATATCAAGAGATGTAGCCTTTTTTGAAAAATAAAATTTTATCCAGTTTTTGCTTTTCATGAATTGGTCATTCTTGTTTTCTAAAGATAAGTAAAACAAAGCGAAAAACGGCGAGATGATTAAAAGGAACGGTCAAGACGGGAGCAGAAGATTTTTTTGAACCTTAATGGAGTAAATGGAATTAGCGTCTATTTAAAACTGAATAAATTTACTGGCGATTTGCCCTTGACCTCCGTTGGCAAATAGCTGAGAATACCGTTTTTTTACGGGGGATAAGAAAAAGCGCCCTGTCAAAGGACGCTTGCAAACATGATAGTCGTTTCAACATGAAACTACCAGTTGGATATTATTTTATTTCTTGAGACATTTTTTCAAAAGCTCGCTCTACTGCTTGGATGGTTGTCCGAATATCTTCTTCCGTATGGGCGAGAGTAATAAACCAAGCTTCATATTTGGAAGGAGCTAGGTTAATGCCTTGATGAAGCATCAGTTTGAAAAAGCGGGCAAACCGTTCACCGTCGCTTGCTTGCGCTTGAGTATAGTTTTCGACTTTTTCATCTGTAAAGTATACCGTAAGCGCACCTTTTAAACGGTTAATCGTAATCGGGATTTGATACGTTTGTGCTGCTTTTAAGATTCCTTCTTCCAACATAGCCCCGAGCCGATCGAGGTATTCATAGACACCGTCTTGCTTTAATACTTCCAAGCAGGCAATTCCCGCCAAAATAGAAGCTGGATTTCCGGCCATCGTTCCTGCTTGATAAGCTGGACCGAGAGGAGCTACTTTTTCCATGATATCCACTCTTCCGCCGTAAGCGCCAATTGGAAGGCCTCCGCCGATAATTTTTCCCATGGCTGTTAAATCAGGAATGACTCCCAGCAAATCTTGAGCTCCCCCGTACATAAAGCGGAATGCCGTAATGACTTCATCGAATATAAGCAGAGCGCCTGCTTTGTGCGTTAATTCTTTCACTTGTTCTAAAAATCCCGGCTTCGGCTCTACGATACCAAAGTTTCCGACAATCGGTTCAACTAATACAGCTGCTACTTCATTGCCCCATTTATCAATGGCTTCACGGAACGATGCGACATCATTGTATGGAACGGTAATGACTTCTTTTGCGATGCTTTCCGGAACGCCCGCTGAATCAGGTGTTCCTAAAGTAGAAGGCCCTGATCCTGCCGCTACTAGCACTAAATCAGAATGTCCGTGATAACATCCTTCGAACTTTATAATTTTGGTTCTTCCGGTGTAGGCTCTTGCGACGCGGATCGTGGTCATCACAGCTTCGGTTCCGCTGTTGACAAAACGAACTTTTTCCAGCGAAGGTATGGCTTCTTTTAACATTTTGGCAAATTTCACTTCAAAAGGAGTCGGCGTTCCGTATAAAACCCCATTTTCCGCTGCTTTTTGAATCGCTTCGGTAATATGGGGGTGGGCATGTCCTGTAATGATAGGACCGTAGGCTGCCAAATAATCAATATATTTATTGCCGTCAACATCCCAAAAATAAGCGCCCTTTGCTTTTTCCATCGCAACAGGTGCTCCACCGCCAACTGCTTTATAGGAGCGGGACGGACTGTTAACGCCGCCGACGATATGTTCCAGCGCTTCTTTATGTAAACGTTCTGAATGGGTAAAGTCCATAAAAGTATTCCTCCTGCCGTGTCATAACTAATATTAAGTGTTTCATATATATTATTACATATTTCCTACCCATTTTCATAAAAATGAAATTTTCAGCGGCAAGCGTTTCAGGATCACTCTTTATCTTCTTCTTTTCGTTTTAATAACATTCTATCGGTCGGTGAAAGGTAACAGGAGGGTTATCGGATGCCGTATTTATTAATGGCCGCAGTGATTATTTGTATGACACTAAGTTTGCGCGAATTGTTTGTTCCTTCTAGATGGAAGTATAAAAAATTGTCTTTTGAAAACTTTCTCTTATTGGGATTATTATATGTGACGATCATGATCGGTTTTGGCCTTCTTTATTTGCTTTTAGAAATGCAAGGTTATGCCATTTTGACCGGAAAAGGAACGTACAGCGAAAGTTTTTTCGAAAAGCTCCATACCTCTCTTTATTTCAGCGGTATTACGTTGTTCACAGTCGGTTACGGAGATTTAGTTCCAAACGGTGTAGGGCGCTGGATTGCGCTAGTGGAGGCATGGCTGGGTTATACCATTCCGGCAGCTTTTGTCGTGAAAACTTTCATTGATTGGGAGAAATAATGTGAAACTTCCATCAGCCGAGCGGATGGTTAGTAGGACTAATTGGATGAATAGGAGACGTTTCCCCCGTCAAGAAAGGAGATTTGCGGGATAAATTCAATTGCAAATTATTTTAAAATTGGATACGCTAAGTTCAAAACGAATGGAGGGATTACATATGACATTGGCAATAGGTGAAGCGGCTCCTGATTTTGAACTTCCGGCCAGCAATGGCGAAAAGGTAAAATTATCGAATTTCAAAGGGAAAAATGTGGTGCTGTATTTTTATCCGAAAGATATGACTCCCGGCTGCACGACAGAAGCGTGTGACTTTCGGGATTATCATGATGAATTTTCCAAATTGAATGCCGTGATTCTGGGAATTAGCACGGATTCTTTGGACAAACATAAAAAATTTATTGAAAAGTACGATTTGCCTTTTTTGCTGTTGGCCGATGAAGACCATCAAGTATGCGAACTTTATGGCGTTTGGAAGTTAAAAAAGAATTTCGGAAAAGAATATATGGGAATCGAGCGTTCGACATTTGTTATTGATCAACAAGGAAGACTTGCAAAAGAATGGAGAAAAGTAAAAGTAAAAGGACATGTTGAAGAAGCGCTGGAATTTATTAAAAATGAGCTCTCGTAGCCTATTTTTAGAATGAGAAGGCAATTGTCCATGCATTATGTAGATTAAAACATACTGTAAAGTAAGGGCATACCTCCTCATGAAATAAATGTTTAGGGCCGGATCCACCGGTCCATTTTTCTTTGAACAAAAATATCGGGAGAAAGCAGCTATTCTTACAAATTTGCTTCAGCGCTTTTCTTATTTGTATTTTCTTCCAGTAAATCATGGTAAAATGGGCGTGGAGGCCAATTAACGATAAGAAATCTAAAATTTCCATAACGGAATAGACAAAATCAAGTGGAGAGGAGCAAAAAAAGTGGAAGTTGTTTTTTCATTTTTTCCGCCGGCTGATTTAAGAGAACAATTAATCAATGAATTTCCCGATTGTCATTTTCAATTTTATCGAAAAATTTCTGAAGCGGAATGGAAAAATGCTGAAGTCATCGTCACATACGGCGAAGATTTGTCAGAAAAAATCATTCATTCATCGCCGCGTCTACGATGGATTATGGTTTGTTCGGCAGGCCTTGAAAAAATGCCGTTTCAAGCTATCAAAGCAAAGAATATCCTCGTGACAAATGCCAGGGGAATTCATAAAATCCCAATGGCTGAATTCACATTAGGTCTCATGCTCCAACATGTTAAAAGATACCCTGAGCTCGCTGATTTCGAAAAACAAAAATTTTGGAATAAAAAACTGCCTTTGCAAGAATTGGCGGAAAAAGAAGTGCTTGTATTGGGGACGGGTGCCATCGGAAGCGAAATTGGCAGGCTTTCCAAAGCATTTCGAATGAAAACAAGCGGAGTTAATCGAAGCGGGAAACCAGTGGACTATTTTGATCGCATCTATACGTTTCAAGATTGGAACATTGCGCTTGGCACGGCCGATTTCATTGTCTCTGTCCTTCCAAGCACGCCGGAAACCCGTTATCTTTTAAGGGAAAATCACTTTCAAACCATGAAAGACACAGCTGTCTTTATCAATATCGGGCGGGGAGACCTTGTAGAAGAAAAAGTGTTGTTAAATGCTGCAAAACAGAATCAAGTGGCCCATATTTATTTGGACGTTTTTGAAAAAGAACCCCTTCCCCCGGAACATGAATTTTGGACATTGAATAATATTACGGTAACGCCGCATATATCAGCGATGTCGAAAAATTACTTGCCAAGAGCGTTTGAAATATTAAAACACAACTTATCTACATATATTACAGGAAGAAAAGATTTTTGGAATGTGGTCGATCTGGACAGGGGGTACTAGCGTTGAAAATTTATACGAAGACAGGAGATAAAGGGACAACTTCGCTTATCTACGGGCAAAGAGTTTCAAAAACCGATGCCCGCGTAGAAGCATATGGGACATGCGATGAGGCGAATACGCTCATTGGTTTATCGCTTAGCTATTTCGTGCATGAATCATTTGACGGAAAAGAAGAAGTAGCAAATGTTTTACAGCAAATTCAAACAGAACTTTTTTACGTTGGTGCAGAATTGGCTACTCCTCCCGAAAAAGAAGTGAAGTGGAAATTAAAAGAAAATAATATCCAATTTCTCGAAAAGATGATTGATCAATGGGATGGGAAATTGGAACCATTAAATAATTTTATTTTGCCCGGGGGCCATCCCGCGGGAGCCGCGCTTCATGCAGCCCGTTCTGTTGTCAGAAGAGCGGAACGAAAAGCGGTAAAAGTAGAAAAGGTAAATCCTCTTGTTCTGGCTTATTTAAATCGACTTTCCGATCTATTGTTTGTCGCAGCAAGATATATAAACGCTAAACTTGGGCAAAAAGAGAAGAAACTTTCTATAGAATCATGAGAATTTTGGATTGAAAACATTGACAAAATCACTATTTCATTAGTACACTTATTATAAAGATTACAAATTGAGAACGATTTTTATGTTAAAGTGAGGTGCATGACGGTGGCGCAGGAACATCTTAAAGAAGCTTTAGAAACGTTAAAAGATTCTGGAGTACGTATAACTCCTCAGCGTCATGCAATACTTGAATACCTGGTCCAATCCATGTCACACCCAACTGCGGATGAAATTTATAAAGCGTTAGAAGGTAAATTTCCCAATATGAGTGTGGCAACCGTTTATAATAATTTGCGAGTATTTCGTGAAGTTGGATTAGTGAAAGAGCTGACCTATGGCGATTCATCCAGCAGATTTGATTTTGTAACAACTGACCATTACCATGTCATTTGTGAAGAGTGCGGCAAAATTGTCGATTTTCACTATCCAGGACTGGACGAGGTTGAACAATTTGCTTCGCATGTTACTGGTTTTAAAGTTAGTCACCATCGGATGGAGATTTATGGGATTTGTCCGGAATGCAGTGCCAAAAAAGAAGTTCATTAAAAAGAATTGTTCTAAAAAGGAACAATTCTTTTTTTGCTATTTATTTCGTTTTTTTCGATTGTACTCCTCATTAAACTCTTTGCCCTCCAAAGAAGGATCGAGCGTAAGGGGCTCTCGGCAATACATGCACATATCTACTCTGCCAAGCATTTTTGTTTGTTTTCTACAGTTTGGACAAACCACCACAACCGCCCTTGTCGAAAGCATTCCAATCCAAAAATACACAACGACACTCGCCATAATGCTTAAAAATCCCAGCATCATAAAAATCGTCATGATCAATGGATGATTTCGAAAAAATAAACCTATGTACATTATCAAAAAACCGATAAAAATTAACGAAAGTGCAAAAGTTCGAATACGGTTAATCTTACTTTTATAATTTTTGGCCATCCCATCCCCTCCTAACGTAACTATATCATACTTTACGCTTTGAAGTCGGTTAATGTTTTAAAAGGAATAGAAGGAAAATCAGCAGTTTTTGTCGAAATTGGTAGAATGAAAAAATTTAATGGAGGAATTTTTTATGGAGGATATCCTTCGGCCCATTTATCAAGAGAGAGCGAGCTCAAAAAATACGCTTGGCATTTTATCCATCGAAAAAAGAGAAGGATGGAATTATCAAGAAGAAACATTTGACAACATTTTATTAGTAATTGCAAAAGAAGTCGAAAAAAATTTGCTGGTTAAACATTATGCATATCAAGATAAGAAAGCCGCTCTCTATATTGTGGACGAAGAGCAGTTGAAGGAATGGCTTCTTTTAGGAACGAATCGAAAAATATTGAACTGGCTTTCCGATGGGAAAATTGTGTTTGACCGGAACGACTATGTTCATCGATTGAAAAATGAGTTGCGAGAACCTTCTGCCAATGAAAGAAATTTGAAAATGGCGATTGAATTTTCAAAGATTATCAAGTCCTACACAGATGGAAAAGCATTTTTTCATAACGGGCATTACATGGATGCATATCATCATATTTCCCGCTCTCTTTATCATTTAGCATGCTTGACGATCATCGAAAAAGGATTTCAACCGGAGCAGACAATGTGGGATCAAGTGAAACAATTGAATCCTGAAATTTACAAACTATACGAAGAACTGCTGACCAGCAACGAAAATATAGAAAAACGGTTGGAACTTCTTTTCTTGGCGAGTGAATTTCTTATTCATTCGCATACGGAATCCGGTGTTTCTCATTTTCTAAATGTTTTAAGAAAAAAAGACTACTGGTCTATTGATGATTTGATAAACCATCCGGAAGTAAAATATTACGCTATCGATTTGGAAACCCTCTTGGAGTATTTAATTCATCAAAATTATGTGCGGATTGTTCAGGCAGAAACGAAAGGAATTCATATTTATCATCGATTCTATAAAATTTCTTAAATTGCAATATTAAATGCAACAAGTATTGAAAGACCAGATAACCCATGATTAAGTAGAATCGGGACACTCTGCGCAACTTGACGTGGAGTGGCGGGCATGGTAGCCTGGTTGGCCCAGCCAGTACCGTATACCTGGCTTCATGGCTGGTAGCCATGCCCGCAGAGGCTCTTTGTCAAGTTGCTAAAAACCAACCCTTTGGGTTAGCTGGCTTAAGGTTAAGAAGCTAAGCCAGCTAACTCTATTTGGAAACACTCCTCAGGTGTACGATAATTGAGGATCTTCCTTGGAAGATGGTTACACCAATTTTCAACATAGGTAATGGTTTCGTCTGCCACAGAGGAAATGGGTCTCCCCTTTGGTATGAAGCGCCTAATAAGGCCATTATGACGCTCGTTGGTTCCTCGTTCACAGGATGTGTAAGGGTGTGTAAAATAAACCTCTGTTAGATCTTTTTCAACACTAAGGCCGAGGTCAGCAAATTCAGAACCGTTATCAGCCGTAATGGTTTTAAACACTTTAGAGAACCGATTACCATAAGACACTTTCAACTGAGATATGACTTCTGAAACGGATAGACTATCCTTGGCTGTCACTCTCAAAATTATTTCTTTACGGGTTTTGCGCTCAGTAAGAGTCAATAAGGCCTGATCTTTAGTCTTCTTGCCTATAACCGTATCAATTTCCCAGTGACCAAACTCTTGGCGTTCATTGACTTCAATTGGTCGCTCATCGATACTGCGTCCTAAGATCTTCTTATTCTTCCGGTTACGTTTTTTCTTGGTGTTCAGGGTAATTTTCATAGGTAGGTCAATGTTTTTAACGCCTATAAGTCCTAGATCAATATAGTTATAAAGGGTCTTGGTGCAAACCATTTTGTCTTTGAATTTCCCATCACGTTTGGCTCTCCCACATACCGCATCAGGAGACCATTTCTTATCAAGGATCTGAGTTTCGGCATACTTAATAAACTCGATGGCATCGTCTAGTTTTAGCTTGCGGCCACAGGCTTTCCTGTTTCTCTCATAGAGAAGTTGACCTGTGTCTGGAAAATAGACATGAACAATTTTCCCGTTGCTTTTTCTTTGTGGCACTGTACCTCTTCTTAACTCACGGGAGATGGTGCTTTTGTGACAACCAACATAATCTGCAATCTCCTGTTGAGTCTTACCAGCAGCGTGTAAGGCCGCAATTTTCCCACGGTCATAAGCCGTTAAGTGTTTGAAATGCCGAGCTCCTATGGTAGAATTAGTAATTGCCATAGATAAATCCTCCGTATCGATATTGTTTTAGTCGACTTAATCATACGTGGTTTATCTATGGTTTTTCATTTTTTATGCTTGTTGCATTTGATTATACAACTAGCCTTCTATAAAATTTTTTCATAAAAACAAAAAAAGTGATTGACGTAATTATGTTTTCTTGTTATAGTAATAAACGTCGCTGCTGGATGTGATTGAAAACAGCAACGGCTCAAAAAAATATTGACAGTGACTTTAGTTGTATGATATTATTGAAAAGTCGCTATCATTAGATGGGTCCTTGAAAACTGAACAAAACGAAGCGTAAACCAATGTTTCAATCGAAACAAGCCAAGTCAAATTTCTTTTTGGAGAGTTTGATCCTGGCTCAGGACGAACGCTGGCGGCGTGCCTAATACATGCAAGTCGAGCGGACTTTCAAGAAGCTTGCTTTTTGAAAGTTAGCGGCGGACGGGTGAGTAACACGTGGGCAACCTGCCTGCAAGACGGGGATAACTCCGGGAAACCGGGGCTAATACCGGATAATATCTTCCTTCGCATGAAGGAAGGTTGAAAGGCGGCGCAAGCTGCCGCTTGCAGATGGGCCCGCGGCGCATTAGCTAGTTGGTGAGGTAACGGCTCACCAAGGCGACGATGCGTAGCCGACCTGAGAGGGTGATCGGCCACACTGGGACTGAGACACGGCCCAGACTCCTACGGGAGGCAGCAGTAGGGAATCTTCCGCAATGGACGAAAGTCTGACGGAGCAACGCCGCGTGAGCGAAGAAGGTCTTCGGATCGTAAAGCTCTGTTGTCAGGGAAGAACAAGTACCGTTCGAACAGGGCGGTACCTTGACGGTACCTGACCAGAAAGCCACGGCTAACTACGTGCCAGCAGCCGCGGTAATACGTAGGTGGCAAGCGTTGTCCGGAATTATTGGGCGTAAAGCGCGCGCAGGCGGTCTCTTAAGTCTGATGTGAAAGCCCACGGCTCAACCGTGGAGGGTCATTGGAAACTGGGAGACTTGAGTGCAGAAGAGGAGAGCGGAATTCCACGTGTAGCGGTGAAATGCGTAGAGATGTGGAGGAACACCAGTGGCGAAGGCGGCTCTCTGGTCTGTAACTGACGCTGAGGCGCGAAAGCGTGGGGAGCGAACAGGATTAGATACCCTGGTAGTCCACGCCGTAAACGATGAGTGCTAAGTGTTAGAGGGCTTCCACCCTTTAGTGCTGCAGCTAACGCATTAAGCACTCCGCCTGGGGAGTACGGCCGCAAGGCTGAAACTCAAAGGAATTGACGGGGGCCCGCACAAGCGGTGGAGCATGTGGTTTAATTCGAAGCAACGCGAAGAACCTTACCAGGTCTTGACATCCTTCGCTACCTCTAGAGATAGAGGGTTCCCCTTCGGGGGACGGAGTGACAGGTGGTGCATGGTTGTCGTCAGCTCGTGTCGTGAGATGTTGGGTTAAGTCCCGCAACGAGCGCAACCCTTGACCTTAGTTGCCAGCATTCAGTTGGGCACTCTAAGGTGACTGCCGGTGACAAACCGGAGGAAGGTGGGGATGACGTCAAATCATCATGCCCCTTATGACCTGGGCTACACACGTGCTACAATGGATGGTACAAAGGGTCGCGAAACCGCGAGGTGGAGCTAATCCCAAAAAACCATTCTCAGTTCGGATTGCAGGCTGCAACTCGCCTGCATGAAGCCGGAATCGCTAGTAATCGCGGATCAGCATGCCGCGGTGAATACGTTCCCGGGCCTTGTACACACCGCCCGTCACACCACGAGAGTTTGCAACACCCGAAGTCGGTGAGGTAACCCTTACGGGAGCCAGCCGCCGAAGGTGGGGCAGATGATTGGGGTGAAGTCGTAACAAGGTAGCCGTATCGGAAGGTGCGGCTGGATCACCTCCTTTCTAAGGAAGAAGAAAAGCAGAGGCGACTGTTCAGGTGCGACAAGCACAAGACAGCTTGCGAGGAGGTAGTATTTCAACCACCGCAGCAAGATGGATTGTGACCTCGAGCACCTAGGAGCCGGAGCTGGACAGATATCAATTGTACGCTTTCGTTTTGTTCAGTTTTGAAGGATTTCATCCTTCCAAGTTGTTCCTTGAAAACTAGATAGAAAAAAGAAGCAGCATAAACCGAGTATCGCCATCTAGGATAAAACCAACATGGTTAAGTTAGAAAGGGCGCACGGTGGATGCCTTGGCACTAGGAGCCGATGAAGGACGGGACTAACTCCGAAAAGCTCCGGGGAGCTGTACGTAAGCGTTGATCCGGAGATTTCCGAATGGGGAAACCCGCTGCCCGTAATGGGGCAGCATCCTTGCCTGAATCCATAGGGTAAGGAAGGCAACCCGGGGAACTGAAACATCTAAGTACCCGGAGGAAGAGAAAGCAACAGCGATTCCCTGAGTAGCGGCGAGCGAAACGGGAACAGCCCAAACCAGAAGGCTTGCCTTCTGGGGTTGTAGGACACCAATGGTGGAGTCACAAAGGAACGAGGTAGACGAAGAGGTCTGGAAAGGCCCGTCAGAGAAGGTAACAACCCTGTAGTCGAAACTTCGTTCCCTCCCTGGTGGATCCTGAGTACGGCGGGACACGAGGAATCCCGTCGGAAGCTGGGAGGACCATCTCCCAAGGCTAAATACTCCCTAGTGACCGATAGTGAACCAGTACCGTGAGGGAAAGGTGAAAAGCACCCCGGGAGGGGAGTGAAAGAGAACCTGAAACCGTGTGCCTACAAGTAGTCAGAGCCCGTTTACGGGTGATGGCGTGCCTTTTGTAGAATGAACCGGCGAGTTGCGATCTCATGCGAGGTTAAGTCGGAAAGACGGAGCCGCAGCGAAAGCGAGTCTGAACAGGGCGCATGAGTATGGGGTCGCAGACCCGAAACCAGGTGATCTACCCATGTCCAGGGTGAAGGTGAGGTAACACTTACTGGAGGCCCGAACCCACGCACGTTGAAAAGTGCGGGGATGAGGTGTGGGTAGGGGTGAAATTCCAATCGAACTTGGAGATAGCTGGTTCTCTCCGAAATAGCTTTAGGGCTAGCCTCAAGGAAAGAGTCTTGGAGGTAGAGCACTGTTTGGACTAGGGGCCCTCATCGGGTTACCGAATTCAGACAAACTCCGAATGCCAGCGACTTATCCTTGGGAGTCAGACTGCGAGTGATAAGATCCGTGGTCAAAAGGGAAACAGCCCAGACCGCCAGCTAAGGTCCCAAAGTATACGTTAAGTGGAAAAGGATGTGGAATTGCTTAGACAACCAGGATGTTGGCTTAGAAGCAGCCACCATTTAAAGAGTGCGTAATAGCTCACTGGTCGAGTGATTCTGCGCCGAAAATGTACCGGGGCTAAACGTATCACCGAAGCTGCGGGTGGACACCTTCGGGTGTCCGCGGTAGGAGAGCGTTCTAAGGGCAGAGAAGCCAGACCGGAAGGACTGGTGGAGCGCTTAGAAGTGAGAATGCCGGTATGAGTAGCGAAAGAAGGGTGAGAATCCCTTCCACCGAATGCCTAAGGTTTCCTGAGGAAGGCTCGTCCTCTCAGGGTTAGTCGGGACCTAAGCCGAGGCCGACAGGCGTAGGCGATGGACAACAGGTTGATATTCCTGTACCACCTCTTTTCCGTTTGAGCGATGGGGGGACGCAGGAGGATAGGGTAAGCGCACTGCTGGATGTGCGTCCAAGCAGTAAGAGGGGCAGCGAGGCAAATCCCGTTGCCACTAACCTCAAGCTGTGACGGCGAGGGAAATATAGTACCGAAGTTCCTGATTCCACACTGCCAAGAAAAGCCTCTAGCGAGGAAAAAGGTGCCCGTACCGCAAACCGACACAGGTAGGCGAGGAGAGAATCCTAAGGTGTGCGAGAGAACTCTCGTTAAGGAACTCGGCAAAATGACCCCGTAACTTCGGGAGAAGGGGTGCTTTTTGGGGTGCATAGCCCCGAGAAGCCGCAGTGAATAGGCCCAGGCGACTGTTTAGCAAAAACACAGGTCTCTGCGAAGCCGTAAGGCGAAGTATAGGGGCTGACGCCTGCCCGGTGCTGGAAGGTTAAGGGGAGCGCTTAAAGCTTTGCTTGAAGGTGCGAACCGAAGCCCCAGTAAACGGCGGCCGTAACTATAACGGTCCTAAGGTAGCGAAATTCCTTGTCAGGTAAGTTCTGACCCGCACGAAAGGCGTAACGATCTGGGCACTGTCTCAACGAGAGACTCGGTGAAATTATAGTACCTGTGAAGATGCAGGTTACCCGCGACAGGACGGAAAGACCCCGTGGAGCTTTACTGCAGCCTGATATTGAATTTTGGTACAGCTTGTACAGGATAGGTAGGAGCCTTGGAAACCGGAGCGCCAGCTTCGGTGGAGGCGCCGGTGGGATACTACCCTGGCTGTACTGAAATTCTAACCCGCACCCCTGATCGGGGTGGGAGACAGTGTCAGGTGGGCAGTTTGACTGGGGCGGTCGCCTCCTAAAAGGTAACGGAGGCGCCCAAAGGTTCCCTCAGAATGGTTGGAAATCATTCGCAGAGTGCAAAGGCAGAAGGGAGCTTGACTGCGAGACCTACAAGTCGAGCAGGGACGAAAGTCGGGCTTAGTGATCCGGTGGTTCCGTATGGAAGGGCCATCGCTCAACGGATAAAAGCTACCCCGGGGATAACAGGCTTATCTCCCCCAAGAGTCCACATCGACGGGGAGGTTTGGCACCTCGATGTCGGCTCATCGCATCCTGGGGCTGTAGTCGGTCCCAAGGGTTGGGCTGTTCGCCCATTAAAGCGGTACGCGAGCTGGGTTCAGAACGTCGTGAGACAGTTCGGTCCCTATCCGTCGCGGGCGCAGGAAATTTGAGAGGAGCTGTCCTTAGTACGAGAGGACCGGGATGGACGCACCGCTGGTGTACCAGTTGTCTCGCCAGAGGCATCGCTGGGTAGCTATGTGCGGAAGGGATAAGTGCTGAAAGCATCTAAGCATGAAGCCCCCCTCAAGATGAGATTTCCCATTTCTTCGGAAAGTAAGATCCCTGAAAGATGATCAGGTAGATAGGTCCGAGGTGGAAGCGTGGTGACACGTGGAGCTGACGGATACTAATCGATCGAGGACTTAACCAAAAGAAAGCGCGAAATCGGTGAAACTGCTTCTTCTATCTAGTTTTGAAGGAAGATATCTTGATAACGCTTTATAAAAAGACCTATAAATTCTTTAAAATTCCTATTGAAATTTAAAGAACAATCGTTCCGACAATACATGGTGACCGTCTGGTGGCGATGGCGAAGAGGTCACACCCGTTCCCATCCCGAACACGGAAGTTAAGCTCTTCAGCGCCGATGGTAGTGAGGGGATTCCCCTTGCGAGAGTAGGACGCTGCCAGGCGATATTATTCCGCAGTAGCTCAGTGGTAGAGCAATCGGCTGTTAACCGATCGGTCGTAGGTTCGAATCCTACCTGCGGAGCCATATGGAGAGCTGTCCGAGTGGTCGAAGGAGCACGATTGGAAATCGTGTAGACGGTTAACGCTGTCTCAAGGGTTCGAATCCCTTGCTCTCCGCCATTATAAGTTGGCCCGTTGGTCAAGTGGTTAAGACACCGCCCTTTCACGGCGGTAACACGGGTTCGAATCCCGTACGGGTCATCCTCAATGGAGGTTTAGCTCAGCTGGGAGAGCACTTGCCTTACAAGCAAGGGGTCGGCGGTTCGATCCCGTCAACCTCCACCATCTATATCGTCGCGGGGTGGAGCAGTCTGGTAGCTCGTCGGGCTCATAACCCGAAGGTCGCAGGTTCAAATCCTGCCCCCGCAATTGAATGACATAGTATTTCTTTCATACATAATCAACGTGTCAGCATATCTTAAAACAATGGTCCCGTAGTGTAGCGGTTATCACGCCTGCCTGTCACGCAGGAGATCGCGGGTTCGATTCCCGTCGGGACCGCCATGAAATCATCGGCTCGGTAGCTCAGTCGGTAGAGCAAAGGACTGAAAATCCTTGTGTCGGCGGTTCGATTCCGTCCCGAGCCACCATGTTGCCGGCTTAGCTCAATTGGTAGAGCAACTGACTTGTAATCAGTAGGTTGTGGGTTCAAGTCCTACAGCCGGCATCAGTGGAGGGGTAGCGAAGTGGCTAAACGCGGCGGACTGTAAATCCGCTCCCTCAGGGTTCGGCGGTTCGAATCCGTCCCCCTCCACCATTCATAGGGGCATAGTTTAACGGTAGAACAGAGGTCTCCAAAACCTCCGGTGTGGGTTCGATTCCTACTGCCCCTGCCATATTATAATGGCGGCTATGGCGAAGTGGTTAACGCATCGGATTGTGGCTCCGACATTCGTGGGTTCGATTCCCACTAGTCGCCCCATATTAAAAGGAATCATTGGGCTATAGCCAAGCGGTAAGGCAACGGACTTTGACTCCGTCATGCGCTGGTTCGAATCCAGCTAGCCCAGTACGCGGAAGTAGTTCAGTGGTAGAACACCACCTTGCCAAGGTGGGGGTCGCGGGTTCGAGTCCCGTCTTCCGCTCCAATGAAGGCGGCATAGCCAAGTGGTAAGGCAGAGGTCTGCAAAACCTTTATCACCGGTTCGAATCCGGTTGCCGCCTCCATATAATAAGCCGATGTGGCGGAATTGGCAGACGCGCACGACTCAAAATCGTGTTCCCTTGTGGAGTGTGGGTTCGACTCCCACCATCGGCATCGAATATAGAGATAAGGGGTTCCACATAGTGGAACCCCTTGTTTTTATATTTGGCTCTATGTCAATTGTTGGAATACACTTATCGAAGTGCCCCCTTTTTTGTAGTTGACTAGATGAGTGAACATAAAGCTTTATTTCTTAGTCTCTTAAAATTCCGGTTCTATACTAAATGTTGGGGTTGAATCTTTTCAGCCACGAAATGAAATTCCCTAATTTGAACGTTCATTCGATGACAGGTTGGATAAAGGCCTGTTTTTTCTATTATAGAAGGCGGTAAAAATCGCTTTTGTAATCGCATGAAGGTTTATTTCTCCTAAAATATAGATTTTAAGCTCAATTGATAAGGATTTTAAGCTTTTTGGTGAAACGGATATCAGCAAAACATCGGTTCTCGTAATCAAAAAAAAGAGCAAAGAGTCAAAGGCGTATGTATTAAAGGGGGAGGTACTTTTATAGGTTGGAATAAAGCACGAATCTCTTACGGTTCAATTAACTGAATTTACTTTATTTATGGAATTTTTTAAAATATACTTTACTAATCGGAATAATATGATTAAAATAAAAAAACAAAATACCGTAGAATTGACGTTCAATAACTCCTGATGCATCTATGTTCGGGAGCTTTTTATTTTTTATTAAAAAAGGGGTGGAGAAGATGAACATTGATCATATTGAAGCTTTTATGTATGTCGTCCATTTTAACAGCATTCATAAAGCAGCGAACGCTTTGTTTTTATCACAGCCAACGGTTACGGCGCGGATCAAAGCATTGGAACGAGAATTGGATACAGAACTGTTTGAACGGGAGGGTAGAGGCATCAAGCTGACGGAAAAGGGGGAAATGTTTATTCCGTATGCTGAGCAGATTATCCGCACTTTTCAGCAAGGAAAAAAACTATTGAAAAAAAGAGCGGATCAGGAAGAGGTAGTCATTGGGGCCAATATCATTACATCTCAATATTTTATCCCCATTGCACTGCCGCTTTGGAAAAAAGCACATCCGGAACTCCGGTTTAAATTTATTTCAGCGTCTAACGAGGTGCTAGTAGATAAGCTGCTCCAAAAGCAGATTGATGTGGCGTTCATGAAAGAAGTGTCGCATCAAGCATTGCAGCATCAACCGCTTCTTGACAATTCAATACGGCTTGTCGTAAAGCCGGGACATCCTTTTCAGTTTCAGTCAAAGTTATCCGCACAGCAATTGGCTCTTGAACCAATGGTCTTTTTTGAATGCGGAGCGTTCGACTGGAATCGTGTACACAAAATTTTTGAAGTGGCGAACGTGGAACCGCGAATTGAATTTCACGTGGATCATCTTGAAGTGGCAAAATCACTCATTCAAAGCGGCAACGGGTTCGGATTTCTGCCATATTTATGCGTTAAACATGAACTGGAAACAGGCCAGCTGGTGGAAGTCAATGTCGATCATTTGATGATGCTGAAACAGCATATTCATGGAACATATTATGGACCGGAGCCTCCTTTTTTATGGAATGACATTCTTTTGTCGATTGAACAATTTGAAAAGAATGCTGTTTCATCATTCTCTCGAACAAATTGATAAATTTTATTAATGAATCGCTTAAATCTTTCTATCGCTTGAAGTATTGCTTTTTCGCTATTTCCGGTGATAGGATAAATACCAACAAATAAAACAAATTAATCACACCTGTAAACTAAGAATAAAAACAGGAGGAAATTGGATATGAGTTATCAGCTTGGATTGTTAGATCAAAGCCCGATCCTTGAAGGCTCTTCAGCTGTTGACGCCTTGCAGCAAACCGTTCGCCTGGCCCAAAAAGCAGAAGAATGGGGTTACTCGCGCTTCTGGGTGTCAGAGCATCATCATTCGGAACAGGTAGCGGGGTCGTCTCCGGAAGTTTTAATGTCATATTTGCTTGCCAGAACGAAGTCGATTCGCATCGGATCAGGAGGAGTCATGCTTCAACATTATAGTCCTTTTAAAGTTGCGGAAAATTTTCATGTTTTGTCTACTCTTGCTCCCGGAAGAGTCGATCTTGGGATCGGGAAGGCTCCGGGCGGCCTGCCGTTATCGACAAAGGCGTTGCAGTTTGGCACCGTGAATGACGGACAAGATTTTGAAGAAAGATTTCTTTTTTTGAAAAAATTAATTGAAAATTCAGTGGATGAAGATCATCCGCTCGCCGGTATTGAAGCGACACCTATACCGCCGGAAAAACCCAACCTTTTTTTACTCGGGGCCAGTCCCAGAAGCGCTCAGCTGGCAGCTGACCTTCAAATTCCTTTTGTATTCGCCTTGTTTATTAATGGCGACGTAAAGGTGCTGGAAGAATCGGCGCACGTTTATCGCAACGGCTATCCGGACGGACGTTTTCTGCTATCCCTTGCAGCAGTCGCTGCCGATTCGCAAAAAGAGGCCGAAGAACTGGCGAAAGATCAAAAAATGTATAAAGTCCATCTGCAAAGCGGCCGTATTGTCACGGTTTCTACATTGGAACAAGCACATGCTTTCGGCAAACAAGCGGAGCAGTCTTATGAAGTGGAAGAACAAGCGAGCTATATCATTGCCGGAACCTCTGTCTATGTAAAAAAAGTCTTAAATAAATTCCATGCATCCTATCAAGTGGATGAATTTATTTTGCATTCCCCTGTTCAAAAGGTAGAAGAACGGATTCGGTCTTTTCAGCTGTTAAGTCCAAACGGCTCGAATGACGATTATTTAACCGAAGAAGAGGGTGAAACTTATGTCTCATAAAAAACAGATTCAATTGGGGATTATGTTGCACGGCCCGGGAAGTCACATGAACGCCTGGAAAGATCCAAGTGTTCCAAAAGATGCCAGTGTTAACTTTCAGTATTACAAGTCTATTACTCGACAAGCTGAAGAAGCCGGATTTTCTTTTGCTTTTGTTGCTGATGGACTATATATAAATGAAAAATCCATTCCTCATTTCTTGAATCGGTTTGAACCCATCACCATCTTATCTTCTCTCGCGTCAGTAACATCGAGAATAGGGCTGGTCGGTACGATATCAACCACTTACAGTGAGCCATTTACGGTTGCCCGCCAGTTAGCATCGCTGGATAAAATCAGCGGGGGGCGTGCTGGATGGAATGTTGTCACTTCTCCTTTAGAGGGATCTGCAAAGAACTACAATAAAGGTGAACATCCATCGCATTCTCTTCGATATGAGATAGCGGCAGAATTTTTGCAAGTAGTAAAAGGATTGTGGGATTCATGGGAAGACGATGCTTTTATACGAAATCGGCAAACCGGACAGTTTTTTGATCGAAATAAGGTTCATGTATTGAATCATAAAGGTCGTTTCTTTTCTGTCGAAGGACCGTTAAATATTGAACGTTCGAGTCAAGGGCAGCCCGTCATATTCCAAGCAGGTTCTTCTGAAGCCGGTAAAAATTTGGCTGCAAAAGAGGCGGATGCTGTTTTTACCAATGCAGAAACTCTCGAACAGGCCCAAGCTTTTTATAAGGATGTAAAACTGCGGGCAGAAGCAAACGGACGGAGCAGAGACGAGATTCTCATTTTCCCGGGGATTCATCCGATTGTCGGTGCAACTATAGAAGAAGCGGAAGAAAAATACGAAGCGATTCAAAACCTTGTGTCGATTGAAGAAGCTCTCGATTATTTAGGACGATACTTTGATCACTTCGATTTCAGTGTATTTCCGCTTGATGAGCCGTTTCCTGATATAGGCGATGTCGGGAAAAATAGCTTCCGGTCGACAACCGATCAAATTAAGCAAAATGCCCGCGAAAAGAACTTAACGCTTCGAGAAGTGGCCTTGCAAGTTACGACACCGAAAAGCGTTTTTTTCGGTACGTATGAGCAAGTAGCCGAACAATTGATTGCCTGGGTGGAAGGAAATGGAGCGGATGGATTTATTTTTGGCCCGCCTGTTCTTGGCAGCGGCTTAACCGATTTTATCCGGCACGTCATTCCGATTTTGGAAGAACGCGGCTACTACAGCAGGGAGTACAGAAGTGAAACATTAAGAGGAAACTTAGGACTGCCGTTTAAAGAAAATCGCTATGCAAACAAAAAAGAAAATCATTTTATTAACTAGGGAGGAACGATAAATGGGAGAGAAAGCGTTATCAGTAGTGGTTTGGGCAAAAGAAGGATGTCGTTATTGTGAAGAAGTAAAACAATTTTTAGAAGAAAAAGGTATTCGTTATCAAACGGTGGATGTAACCAATCATGATGAACTCCGTGATATTTTAGAAATTAAATATGGTATCCGCCATGTACCAATTGTTGAAATCGGTCGTGGAGACGTGTACGAAGGTATCACGCAAATCGGGATCACAAATCTTGAAAAAGCATTGAGTACTCATTAGTAATCATATGTTTCATTTTTGATTTAAAACCGACTAAATGAATTTGTTTAATGATGATTAATAAATGTGCGCCTGTCTTTGCGATAAAGCTTTATAAGCGTGCCGGCATATTCATGAGTACAATATAAATTTTTTTATATCAAACTAGCTTACTACAGTTGGCAATCTATTACTTTTTGATTGCTATTTGTTGAAAAAGGATGTGTGTTCTTTCATCAAGTGTTTTCCGTTTTTTACAACAAACGATGCGAGAAAATGAGCTAACACTGCCCTTTTCGGCAAAAATTATTAAGAACCGATTGTGAGCAGAAATGGTGAGTGGAGGAAAGAGGATGAAGAAAAAGATCTGGTTTATTGTGACATTGCTATTTACATTTTTTCTGGGAGCTTGCTCGCCAAAAGAAGGAGCAGTTTCATCAACTGATGCCAATGCAGATTCGAGTTCCAAAGATACAAAAAAAGGGGTACAAACCATCATCGTTGGTACCGGAACACAGTTTCCTAATATATGCTTCCTTGATAAAAACGGAAAATTGACTGGATATGATGTAGAGCTCGTTCGTGAAATTGACAAAAAACTTCCTGAATATCAGTTTAAATTTAAAACGATGGAATTTTCTAATCTATTATTAAGTCTTGAAACAAGAAAAATTGATTTTATTGCCCATGAAATGGAAGTAAATAAAGAGAGGAAAGCCAAGTTCCTGTTTAACAAAGTTCCTTACAATGTTTTCCCTCTAAAAGTAGTGGTTCATAAAGATAATAACGATATTAAATCGATTAAAGATTTAAGAGGTAAAAAAGTCGTCGTAAGTGCCACAAGCAATGCGGCCGTTTTTCTAGAAAAATACAATAAAGATCATAATGCAGGCATTAATATAGTGTATTCCGGCCAAGGATCAGATGATACAGTCAACCAAATACGTACAGGAAGGGCAGATGCGACCATTTCAACACCATTTGCCGTTGATTTCTTGAACAAATCAGCTGATGCACAAGAAAAAGTAGTGGGCAATACCCTTTCCGACTCGAAAGTGTATTTCTTATTTAGAAAGGATGAAACGAAACTTCAAAAACGTGTTGATGAAGCTCTTCGAGAACTTAAGAAGGAAGGCGTTGTGAAAAAATTGAGCCAAAAATGGCTGGGAGCGGATTACTCAGTTGGGTTTTAATTTGAACGATGAAATAAAAGGAGGGATTTAAGGATTGGGTAAAGCATTTGACATTACATTAGTCGGTGATTTTATACCACAGCTTATTCAATATTTGGGTGTCACTCTTCAAATTTTAGCCGTTTCTATTGTACTTGGAATCATTATAGGAATCATAGCCGCTATCTTGCGGCTTTTCCGCATTCCAATTTTGTCGCAGCTGGTGGTCGTCTATGTTTCTTTTATTCGTGGCACACCGATATTAATTCAGCTATTTTTGATTTTTTACGGTATCCCTTCATTATTTCAATTAATCAATATCGATCTGTCAAAAGTGGATCCTTTATATTCTGTCATTGTTGCTTATGCATTCAATAATGGCGCCGTTTTTTCCGAAATATTTAGAGGAGCCGTGCAAGCCGTTGATTATGGACAAACGGAAGCTGCGTATTCTGTCGGGATGAGTGAGTCGCAAAATTTTTTCCGCATCATTGTTCCTCAAGCCGTTGGTATTGCATTCCCGAATATTGCCAACACCGTTATTAGTTCGCTGAAAGATACATCTTTAGCCTTTACGATCGGTGTGATGGATATGGTTGGTCGAGGAGAAACATTGATTGCTTCCACAACTCACGCACTGGAAGTATATATTTCACTTTCAGTTGTTTATTACATTGTGGTTGTCCTTCTTGAAAAAATATTCCGTTGGTTTGAAAAACGGGTAATTCGACATAAGTCCGGGGAAGTTTCTTCGGTATAGCCAAAACGGTGTAAAGGAGGGATGGAATTGGTCATTGATATTCCTTTTATATGGACGGCATTGAAGGAAATTATTAAAGCACTTCCGCTAACTTTGATGCTGACAGTCATACCAATTATTGTTGGATTTTTCATTGGACTGGTTGTAGCTCTTATTCGCGTGTATGAAGTAAAGGGGTTGTCTGCTGTTGCAAATGGATATGTTTCGTTTTTACGAGGAACTCCAATTATTATGCATATAATGCTCATTTATTTTGGGCTGCCGATGCTCCTCCAAGCGGCAGATCCGAAATTAGCCATTTCATCTATTCCCGTTAGTGTATTTGTACTGACAGCTCTTTCATTAAGTGCCGGCGCCTACTTATCTGAAGTCATTCGCTCAGGCATTATTTCTATTCCGAAAGGCCAGGCTGAAGCAGCGTATTCAGTTGGTATGAGCACGTTTCAAATGATGGTTCGCATTATTCTTCCACAGGCTTTGTCGCAATCCATTCCTAATTTTACTAATATTTTTATCGGTTTTTTGCACACAACCTCTATTGCCTTTATAGTTTCAGAAAAAGAATTGACGGGAGCAGCAAAAATTGTTGCATCAAATAATTTAAAGTTCCTCGAAGCATACATCGCAGCGGGAATCATTTATTGGGTGGTTACAATTCTAGTTGAATCGATTTCATTGTTATTGGAGAAAAAAGCCACATCCTATGCTAGGGGAGGGGTTCGATGATTTATTTACACGGTATAAAAAAAGCATTTGGGAATCATGAAGTTTTAAAAGGGATAAATTTGACTATCGAAAAAGGAAAAGTCGTCACAATTCTAGGTCCAAGCGGTTCCGGGAAAACGACTCTGTTAAGGTGCATAAATTTTCTTGAAAAACCGGATGAAGGAATCGTTCAGGTAGGTGATGTAAAGGTTGAAGCAGTAAAAGCAAACAAAAAAGAAATTCTTTCATTAAGAAAACAATCAGCGATGGTTTTTCAACATTATAATTTGTTCGCTCATAAAACAGTCCTTGGAAATGTAATGGAAGGACTGATTGTGGCTAAAAAAATGAATAAAGAGGAGGCGAGGGAACGGAGCGAACAGGTGCTTGAAAAAGTCGGATTATTGGATAAATTAAATTATTTTCCAAGTCAACTTTCGGGAGGTCAGCAGCAACGTGTCGGCATTGCTCGTGCTCTTGCGTTAAATCCGGAAGTGATTCTTTTCGATGAACCGACTTCGGCGCTTGATCCCGAGCTTGTCGGAGAAGTGCTGACTGTCATTAAAGATATTGCCGATGAAGGGATTACCATGCTTATTGTGACACATGAAATGAATTTCGCCCGCTATGTATCGGATCAAGTGTTGTTTATGGATGGCGGATTGATTATAGAAAAAGGCTCGCCCTATGAGATTTTTACAAAGCCAAAAGAAGAACGGACACGAAAATTTTTAAAGCGGATTTCAGGGGAAACGTCTGTCAGCTGGCTTCAGGAAACAGCACATTAAATAAGAAGGGAAGGATTGTAAACGTGATCCATAATGTACAGATACGTGACATGTTGGTTGAGGAAAAAGAAGTAGTTCGTCAGCTTCTAATTGACAGCTATCGCCAGTATGAGTCTGAATATCAAGATCCGGATGTTTGGGCCGAATATTTAGACCATATTGCGTTTTCTGTGGATAATCCGGATGTGGATCGGATTTTGGTGGCGAGAAGCGGGCAGGATATTCTCGGGACGCTGCAGCTGTTCGAGTCCTCGGAAAAGGCGTATGACCGGCCGGAACTGAACATCTTTTCTCCGATCGTACGGCTGTTGGCGGTTCATCCGAAGGCAAGAGGACATGGAATTGCACAAAAATTGTTGAAAGAGAGTATTCGATACGCGCAATCAAAAGGAGCGGCAAATTTGTATTTGCACTCAAGCGATAAAATGCAAAAAGCCATACAGTTGTATGAATGGCTCGGATTTAAACGAGATAAGTCCAAGGACTTTCAAAACCATGATATTTTAGTTAAGTGCTTTCGATTTGATATTAAAAAGGAGGCATCCGTTTATGAGTCCATCTAGTCTGGAAGACCGCTTAATTGCGATCCGACGCCATTTGCATCAATATCCGGAGTTGTCGAAAGAGGAGTTTGAAACGACAAAATCGATCGAGAAGTGGCTTCGTGAAGAGGATATTGACATCAGAGAAACTTCGCTAAAAACGGGTGTTTTTGCGGACATAAAAGGGAAAACACTCGGGCCTACGATTGCCGTACGCGCGGATATCGATGCACTTCCAAT
Organism: Bacillus smithii; assembly: GCF_001050115.1. Taxonomy (NCBI): domain Bacteria; kingdom Bacillati; phylum Bacillota; class Bacilli; order Caryophanales; family Bacillaceae; genus Bacillus; species Bacillus smithii. Next base: position 753,747 of record NZ_CP012024.1, read on the forward strand.
TGAAGAAAAGACAGGTTTGCCCTTTTCGTCCAAAATAAAAGGAAAAATGCATGCGTGTGGCCATGATTTTCATACTGCGGCTGCCATTGGTGCCGCTTATTTATTAAAAAAGCATCAGTCCGAATTAAATGGAACAATCCGTTTTCTCTTTCAGCCGGCTGAGGAATCAGGTGCAGGTGCAGATAAGGTAATCAAAGACGGTCAACTTGAAAACGTCGATGCAATCATTGGTCTTCATAACAAACCGGATTTGCCGGTAGGGACGGTCGGGCTCAAAAACGGTCCATTGATGGCAGCGGTTGATCGATTTCAAGTGGTCATTCGCGGGACCGGGTCTCATGCAGCCTTGCCGCATAAAGGAAAAGATCCTATTATCGCGTCCGCACAGCTTATTACCGCTCTGCAAACGATTGTCAGTCGGAATGTATCACCTTTTCAAAGCGCAGTGGTCAGCGTGACAAAAATAGAAGGTGGCAGCACATGGAATGTCATTCCGGGGGATGTAACGCTTGATGGCACAATCCGGACATTTGATTCCGTCATTCGTGAAGAAGTGAAAGAGCGCTTTTATACAGTGGTGGAGCATATTGCGAAGGTTTATTCACAGGAATTTGTGATTCGCTGGTTTGCTGGACCGCCTCCGCTCATCAATGATGAAAAGGTGACTGAAACGGCACGCCGATCAGCGCAAAATCTATCCCTTCGTGTCATTGATCCGGAACCGTCAACGGCCGGAGAAGATTTCTCTTACTACTTACAGCAAATTCCCGGAACATTTGCCTTTTTCGGGTCAAACGGAAACGAAGATTGGCATCATCCATCATTTACTGTTGATGAAAAGGCCATTATCAAAGCTGCTTATTTTTTATATGAAACAGCTAAAAACCTGCTTATTGAATACAGCCAAATTAAGGAGAAACAAAAGAGCCATTCGACTTTCTGAAATAGGCCGAATCCCCCGACGTAGACTGTTAACAAAAAGGCATTTTTCATGTTCTTAAGAGTCTGCATAGAGGGGGATTCTTTATAACAAAAGAGCCATTCTTAAAAAATGATATGTTTCTTAAATTGCAATATTAAATGCAACAAGTATTGAAAGACCAGATAACCCATGATTAAGTAGAATCGGGACACTCTGCGCAACTTGACGTGGAGTGGCGGGCATGGTAGCCTGGTTGGCCCAGCCAGTACCGTATACCTGGCTTCATGGCTGGTAGCCATGCCCGCAGAGGCTCTTTGTCAAGTTGCTAAAAACCAACCCTTTGGGTTAGCTGGCTTAAGGTTAAGAAGCTAAGCCAGCTAACTCTATTTGGAAACACTCCTCAGGTGTACGATAATTGAGGATCTTCCTTGGAAGATGGTTACACCAATTTTCAACATAGGTAATGGTTTCGTCTGCCACAGAGGAAATGGGTCTCCCCTTTGGTATGAAGCGCCTAATAAGGCCATTATGACGCTCGTTGGTTCCTCGTTCACAGGATGTGTAAGGGTGTGTAAAATAAACCTCTGTTAGATCTTTTTCAACACTAAGGCCGAGGTCAGCAAATTCAGAACCGTTATCAGCCGTAATGGTTTTAAACACTTTAGAGAACCGATTACCATAAGACACTTTCAACTGAGATATGACTTCTGAAACGGATAGACTATCCTTGGCTGTCACTCTCAAAATTATTTCTTTACGGGTTTTGCGCTCAGTAAGAGTCAATAAGGCCTGATCTTTAGTCTTCTTGCCTATAACCGTATCAATTTCCCAGTGACCAAACTCTTGGCGTTCATTGACTTCAATTGGTCGCTCATCGATACTGCGTCCTAAGATCTTCTTATTCTTCCGGTTACGTTTTTTCTTGGTGTTCAGGGTAATTTTCATAGGTAGGTCAATGTTTTTAACGCCTATAAGTCCTAGATCAATATAGTTATAAAGGGTCTTGGTGCAAACCATTTTGTCTTTGAATTTCCCATCACGTTTGGCTCTCCCACATACCGCATCAGGAGACCATTTCTTATCAAGGATCTGAGTTTCGGCATACTTAATAAACTCGATGGCATCGTCTAGTTTTAGCTTGCGGCCACAGGCTTTCCTGTTTCTCTCATAGAGAAGTTGACCTGTGTCTGGAAAATAGACATGAACAATTTTCCCGTTGCTTTTTCTTTGTGGCACTGTACCTCTTCTTAACTCACGGGAGATGGTGCTTTTGTGACAACCAACATAATCTGCAATCTCCTGTTGAGTCTTACCAGCAGCGTGTAAGGCCGCAATTTTCCCACGGTCATAAGCCGTTAAGTGTTTGAAATGCCGAGCTCCTATGGTAGAATTAGTAATTGCCATAGATAAATCCTCCGTATCGATATTGTTTTAGTCGACTTAATCATACGTGGTTTATCTATGGTTTTTCATTTTTTATGCTTGTTGCATTTGATTATACAACTAGCCAAATGATATGTTTTTAAAACACTTTTATATTTGTAAAAAAAGATATGGACATTTTATATAAAATGTATTAAGATAGTACTTGTCTGAAAAACAACGATAAAAACATTAGGCCGATGTGGCGGAATTGGCAGACGCGCACGACTCAAAATCGTGTTCCCTTGTGGAGTGTGGGTTCGACTCCCACCATCGGCATCGTTACAGTGCATTTTACAGTAATTTAAACGTGAATAGTACCGAAATATCAACGTTCTTCACAGTATTGTGGAGGACTTTTTTTGTTATTGGTTCAATTACTAATGTTGGGGTTAAGAGACTTTTAGGGCAAAATAAAAGCAATTACGAAGATGAAGATCTCTCTTTAAAATGATAGTTGGTAACTACATAAAAAAGGAGATTTCATAATGCATTCTCATTTTATTACAAAACTGCTTAGGATGAAGATGTTGAAATCACTCATGTGGAGGATCAAGTCACTCACTTGGAAATCTATATTTATACGTCTGTAAAAGTCCAAAAATGCCACTGTTCTCAGAAGGAAACTTCCTCTGTCCATGATTATCGGATTTAAAGGATTCGTGATGTAAAGGTCTTTGAAAATATTGCTTTCTCATTTTGAGAAAATGTCGATACAGATGCAAGTCCTGCGGAAGACGGTTTCTATTAAATCTATTCTTTTCTAGAGAGTTACCAGCACGAATCCTCCAGCCTCTTTTGGTCAAAGTGAGGGCGTACAACTTTAAGCGGGTTGCCAAAGAAACAGGGTTTGATCGAAAAACAGTTCATAAGGTATCTCAAGGAGGACAAGTTTCCAGAGCGCAAAGCCAACAAAAAAGTAAACTTGTTCCTTATAAAAGATCAAATGGAACACTATGAGGGGATCCATTCAAACGAAAAAGGACAGAAAATAAAAGGTGTTCAAGGTTTGGCGACCAACGACTTTTCATCTTCTACCCCATCTCCAAAAGAAAACAAACGTCCTTTCGCTGTGCTTACGCAGCATTGGAAGAAAGTGAAACTGTATGATGAAGGACATGTTAATAGAACGATTACAAAAGCTTGGTTGGGGCTCCACACAGCCCACCAACTGGAGCACTTATTAGAAGACGCTTAAAATGGGGGAAAGTATTCGGAGACGATGTATTAGAGACAGCCATTTTAGATCATCCATTAATCCACGCCATTGCCTTTAATATCAAAAGCGATTCTTACCGCCTCCAAGAAAAAAAGCAGGCCTTTATCCTGCCTAGTTATTGAACTAAACGTTCAAAATGTAGAATTTCAATTCGTTAAAATTCGAGAATTTTCAATCGATGTTGACATTTTTAAAATATTTTTGCCAAAATGTGTATAGAAAATGGTGGTGCTCCACTTCATTCTTTGCGCGGTCAGCATCAATGGAAATAACAAAGAAATATGCAAATTTGTTTGTTAAAGATATTCAAGATAATCATCAAAAGTATTCTCCCGTGAATAACTCATAAGGATTGTTGGAAAATGGAAATAATCAGACGGGTGAAGTTTGAGAATTATTTTATACTGGAAAAAAGGGCAACAAAATTTTTAAAAGATAAAAAATTTGATAGCCAAACTATATGTAATGGTGATAAAATGAACGTATATATAGAAGGGAGGAAATTTACGTAAAATATCGGTGTGAAATTTAAGTTAAGAGTTTATAGTCAAAGAGGGGGGACACAAAGACAATTACTATCTGACTAAGACGGAAAATGGTTGGGTTGTTAATACATTGTCAAACAAATTAAGCTATATTTAACCCACAAACCCAAAAACCAAAATTATATTTTTTAAATGCTTCATTCATAACTTAATCTCTCCAAATACACATCTAAAAACACCCTACTTAGCAAGCACATTGGCAATTCGTTTGATAATTTTCCTCTTTGAAGGTCATTTTGACGCTTTAATTGAGTAGCAATCTTCTCGAACTGTGCAATGAGTTGAGAGAATTGATGTTCATAATACCTCTAACCTCCAAATTTTTCATTCCCTATAATATCAATCTTTCATATTTTATATTTCTATTTTTAAATCTACAAATAGTAGATGATGTATAAAATTTTGTGTCAAGCATTTAGTTAGACCAAAAGAAAAAGGTAGGGTATTCTCTGATTTGACCAATCATCTAGAGAAAGGAGTACCCTACCTATGTCTAAGAGTATATCGAATATAGATTGGATGAATCAACTGGAAAACGTTATTCGTGAGTTTGTAAAGGAAAAATTAGAGCTGATCATGAAGGAAGAAATCCAGACTTTCCTCGAAATGGAACAAGAGGGAACGTCGAATAGAAGAAACGGCTATTACCATCGAAACCTAGACACGCAGTATGGTCGTATCGAAGGACTTTCTGTTCCAAGAGACCGAAAGGGGGAATTTCAAACGCAGCTGTTCACCCCTTACCAACGCCATACGGGCTGGCTCGAGGAAGCCATCATCAAGATGTATCAAAGTGGTATGAGTACGCGTGAAATTGGCAAGTTTATTGAACGAATTTTAGGCAAGGCCTATTCTCCTTCAACGATCAGTCGTATGACCGATATCGTGAAAGAAGACATTGAGAAATGGCACAAACGTCCCCTGAACAAACGTTATTCTGTCTTATATTTAGACGGATTGTATGTAAAACTTCGTCGCGATACCGTGGAGAAAGAAGTGATTTATGTGGTGTTGGGGGTCAACGAAGAAGGATATCGCGAAATTCTTGATTTTTTCGTAGGAGGACAGGAGAGTGCCTATGGATGGCAAGAGATTCTTCAACAGCTCTACAAAAGAGGCGTACAGGAAGTGCTTCTGGGCGTATTTGATGGCCTTCCGGGGCTAGAGGAAGCCTTTAAGGCTGTTTATCCGAAAGCCGATGTGCAGCGCTGTGTCGTTCACAAAGTACGTAATACCTTAAATCGTGTTCGGAAAAAAGATCAATTTGAAGTGGCAGAGGATCTCAAACTGATTTATCGCGCACCGAATAAGGAGATTGCGTTACAGATGTTTCAACAGTTTGAGTCGAAATGGTCGAACAAGTATCCGAGAGAAGTTCAATCTTGGGCCAATGAGTTGGATGTCCTCCTTACATTTATGGATTATCCAAGCAGTATTCGAAGTGTGATTTACACGACCAATGCCATTGAACGAACGATCAAAGAGATTCGGAAACGTCTAAAGCCGATGAACAGTTTGAGTAGTTTAGAAGCCGCTGAAAAAGTCGTGTATTTGACCATCCAAGATTTTAATGAGAAATGGGCAGGACGAAAATTACGAGGATTTGCTGAAGCCTATGAAACCCTTCAACAAATGTTTGAAAAACGTTATAACTAACCAAATATTGTAAACGAACAAAATAAAGGGATTCTCCCTTTCCACACAGGAGACTGAATATTCAGTCTCCTGTGTGGAGGAAATCGAACCCCTATCCATTCCAAATCCATTTCAGAGATACCCTATCTATCTTACATAACACAAAATTCTTGACGGTACCAAATAGTATTAATGGGTTTATTTGTATTTCTTTTTCTCTTGATATAATGTTATATAGAATGCCATATAGATATATCCTTTTAATAGGGCTTTTTAAGTTGTAATATTGTACAATTAATGTTACGAGGATGATAAAAAATGCAACAGACTTTATTTGATGTTAGGAAATATATTAAAGCAAAGCCAGTATTAAAATGGGCAGGCGGTAAATCTCAAATGCTTAATGTACTTGTACCTAACGTTCCCAAAAAATACAATAAATATATAGAACCTTTTGTAGGCGGAGGCGCTTTATTCTTTGAGCTTTCTCCCGAAAGAGCAATTATTTCGGACTCTAATCCAGAATTGATTAATTTATATAAAATAATCGCAGAGAATGTAAATGAGTTAATAGAATTGTTAAAAGAAATGAAAAATGATGAAGAATTTTATTATAGAATTAGAGCATTAAACCCTGAAACATTAACAAATATTGAGAGAGCTGCCCGAACTTTGTATTTAAATAGAACATGCTATAACGGTTTATATAGAGTGAATAAAAAAGGAGAATTTAATGTTCCGTTTGGAAAATATAAAAATCCTAAAATTTGTGATGAAGAAAACCTACAAGCTGCAAGCGAAGTATTAAAAAATGCCATAATTATTCACGGTGATTATAAAGACGTGCTTCAAGAATACGCAGAGCCAGGGGACTTCATATTTTTAGACCCACCTTATATTCCTGTATCAAAGTACTCTGATTTTAAACGTTATACTAAAGAACAATTTTATATAGAAGACCAAAGAGAATTGGCTAATGAAGTGAAACGGTTAAAGGATCTGGGGTGCTACATTCTTTTGACAAATTCAAATCACCCATTAGTTCATGAATTGTATAAGGATTATGAAATAAGTGTACATCAAACTAAACGGAATATTAGCAGTAAAGCATCAAAGAGAACAGGAGAGGATGTACTTGTCAAAATTGAACCTAGAAAATGAAAGTAAAATAATAGCAGAACCAATTGAATTACCTGAGCAAATGAATAAGTTTCCTTCAACTAGGTTCATGGGTAGTAAGGAAAAGCTAATAGAATATATATGGGGAGTAGCATCTCAATTTCAATTTGATAGTGTTTTAGACTTGTTCAGCGGTAGTGGTGTAGTTAGTTATATGTTTAAAACTCAAAACAAGCAAGTATTTAGCAACGATTATATGGCTTTTTCTGCAAATATTGCCAAAGCTTTAGTTGAAAATAATCATGTTACCCTAACTAACGAGGATTTAGAAATAATATTAAATGAAGATACATCAACTGATAATTTTGTATCAGAAACATTTAAAGACTTGTATTTTAGTGATGAAGACAACGCTTTTATTGATTTGGTTAGAGCTAATATAAAAAAATTAGAAAACAATATGAAAAAATCACTTGTATATGCAGCGTTAGTTCGTGCCTGCTTAAAAAAGCGGCCACGAGGAATTTTTACCTATACTGGTCTCCGTTATGATGATGGAAGGCGTGATTTAAGGTTATCTTTAAGAGAACAGTTTATGGAGGCTGTTGAATCAGTAAATGGAGCAGTGTTTGATAATGGAAAAGAAAATATATCCAGTCATGGAGATGCAATGACTTTAAAAAAACATGCAGATTTGATTTATATTGACCCTCCATATTATAGTCCTTTGAGCGATAATGAATATGTAAGGAGATATCATTTTGTCGAAGGATTGCTAAGAGATTGGCAAGGTGTAGAAATGCAATGGCACACAAAGACTAAAAAGTTTAAAAGTTATCCTACACCGTTTAAAACTTTAGATGGTGCTTTCAAAGCTTTTGACAAGCTATTCGAATTTCATAAAAACAGTATATTAATTGTTTCATACTCATCCAATTCTTTACCAACAAAAGAAGATATAGTTTTATTAATGGAAAAATATAAAAAAAATGTTGATGTAGTATCTATCAGTCATAAATATTCGTTTGGGAATCAAGGGCACAAAGTTGGAAATAACAAAAATAATGTTGAAGAATATTTATTTGTTGGTTATTGATTTTAGGGGAAGAGGTTTATGACAAAAAAAGCATGGTATATAGGGAACACAACTATTCGAAATGCAAAAAGGCTAAAAGATGGATTACGTGTACTGGTAGATTCCTCATTACATGGTAATTTAATAGGAAAAAGTAATGAACAAGAATTTGCCAGGCTCTTACATGAAGAGGGTGTTGTTTTTGTAAAGCGATTAGAAGATAATCCAAGAAATGACGCCAGTGATGTAGGAAGAAAATGGAGAGCTGCTTTAATGCAATTAGGTTTCATCAGACATGCAGAGTCTGATAGACCTTTTACAATAACACCGAACGGTTTGAGATTAATTAATGCAAATACGCTACCAGCGGAACAAGAAGTCTTTTTGAGGGCTTTGTTGGCTCATCAAATTCCATCAGTTATCGAAGCTTTTCCTGACCCTGTGTTTAGTCCTTTGAGGATTGTATTAGAAGTGTTAAAAAAATTAGAAGAGCAAAATTTAGAAGCTAAAATTACGAAAGATGAAATGACATCTATTGTACAAGTTACAAGAAGAATCGAAGACGTAGATAATGCCGTAAATAAAATAAGAGAATATCGTGAGCAACTTTCTCAAATTGAAGTAGCAAGGGATAGAAAACGCTTTATAAATGCTTATCGTGATGAGGTTGCTTCGACCTTGGCTGGTCAGAGTTCAGGTACACTCAAGGATTATGCTGATTCTAATTTTAGATATTTAAAATTGACTGGATTATTTGTAGAAAATGGAAGTTCACTCAAAATTGCGGAACATAAGTATACAATTTTTAAACAAATTTTGTCTAAACCATATGAGCCAATACCAGATAGAGATTATCTGAATATTTTATGGAACGGTGCAATATTACCAACAGATAATGTAAGTAAAGCAATTGAAGCAATTAATTCAACAGCTGCTCTTTTGAAAAATAACGGTGAAATGGTAGAACTGCCCAATTTAACAACAATGGATGAACAAGATTTATCCCAATTACGGTTAAAATTAGAAGAAGATTGGCTAAAAGTATTAGAAAAACAATTTGCCAATAATCAAGTAAATGAATGGAAAGATATCCTAGAATATTTAAAGGCTTTAACTAAACCAATTAAAAAAGGAAGCAAAATTCCTCAAGGAGAAGGACCGGCTTATTTTGAATGGGCATTGTGGAGAGCGTTTTTGGCTATAAATCATTTGAAAAATTCGCCATGGGAGGCAAGACGTTTTCGGGTTGATGAAGAATTTTATCCATTAGGACATGCTAGTGGTGGAGGTTCTGATTTAATATTTGAATTTGATGATTTTGTTATAGTCGGCGAAGTAACACTATCAAGCTCTTCCAGACAAGAAGCAATGGAGGGAGCACCTGTTAGGAAACATGTTGCAGATATGGTAGATTGCTATAGGGAAAAAGGTAAAAAGGTATACGGTTTATTTTTGGCAAATACGATTGATACTAATACTGCTGAAACATTTCGTGTTGGAGTGTGGTATCAACAAGACGATAGAAAAATAGATTTAGAAATTCTGCCACTTACACTGGAACAGTTTATTATCATTTTTGAAAATGGATTTAAAGATGGTGAACGAAGAATCAATTATAAAATGTTTGAAGATCTTATAAATAGTTGTCGTGAAAATTGTGATGCTACAGATGCCCCAACTTGGAAGAAAATTATTAATGAAAAAGTTAATTGCTTTGCGAATAATTTAAGGGAAATTTCATAAGAAAAATTTGAACTTATTATTTTTTATCAGTTTTTCAATTGAATTTTCAAATATCAGCTTTATTTTTATAAGCAAAAGAGAATTTTACTGGAGTTCTTAAAAGGACTGGGGTCCGGTCTATGGTGAAATAAACATTCATCAGGCAGAAAGTTTTAAACAAGTTTTTTGAGATTTTCACTTAAAAATTTATGACAAACGTTATTAGCCCAATATTGTTGATGAATTGCCACCAATGCACGACTCAAAATCGTGTTCCCTTGCAGGAGTGTGGGTTCGACTCCCACCATCGGCATCATACATAACGAAAAGCCTGTAAAGTCAATGCTTTGAGCCGTTCAGAGCATTGACTTTTTTGTTTTTTAGAAGGTAAAGCAAAAGGCAAATTGTGTGGATAACAAGACGACACGCCCACTACTTTAACGGAGGTGTTTAATATACAAAAGCGTGGAGATACTAAATAGAGACTAATGCACGTCTGTATTTAACGAATTATAGGGGGATTTTATGAAAAATCACCATCACTTATTACAAGCTGTAGATCGCCAAAAAGAAAAGCAAATGAAAAAAGGGGAAGGACCTTATCTTCATTGGTGGCAGCTTTCCTTAATAGGGATTGGTTCCATTATAGGGGCCGGTTTTTTCTTGGGAACTGGGCTTTCTATAAAAATTGCGGGGCCGTCTATTTTATTTGGATATTTAATTGCGGGCATCACCATCTTTTTTGTTTTTAGTGCTTTGGCGGAAATGACCGTCAATGATCCAGAGCCAGGATCTTTCCGAACGTATGCAAGAAAAGCATATGGCCGTTCAGCTGGTTTTGTTTCTGGATGGATGTATTGGCTGTCAGGAATTTTAATCATGTCTAGCGAAATTGTGGCGTTATCGACTTTTACTCAATTTTGGTTTCCGCATACTCCATTATGGATTTTTTCTATTATATATGCGGCATTGGGATTTGCGATTAATTTCTTAGGAGTAAAGAATTTTGGCCAAATAGAGTCACTGTTTGCAGTAGTTAAGCTATCCATTCTCATTTGTTTCATTGGTTTTGGGGCTTTGTTTATATTGGGAGTCGTTCATCCCAAAGGTGTTTCTTCTTTTCATCCAGGAATGGGCAGTTTCTTTCCGAACGGTGTAAAAGGTTTATGGTCAGCGATGATTTTTATCTTTTTTTCGTTTGGCGGTATTGAAGTGGTTGGAGTCGCATCATCGGAGCTTGACAATAAAAAAGATATTACTAAAGCCGGCACTGGATTAATCATTACACTTGTATCCATCTATATATTGTCTTTATTTTTTGTATTAAATATGGTGAATTGGACAAAAATTGATGAGTCGGAGAGTCCTTTTGTTACAGCTCTTTCAGCTTTTCAAATTCCTTATTTGGATTCTCTGTTTAATATGATCATTATAAGCGCTGCATTTTCTACAATGGTTGGTGCCCTTTTTTCCATAAGTCGTGTAATGGTTTCTTTAGCAGAGGATGGCGACGCACCGAAAATTCTGAAAGAAAAAAACAGTCGTGGCGTAGCACAGAAAGCCCTATTAATAACAGCTATTGGTCTAAGCATCTCTATTCTTTTTTCTTATTTATTACCAAATACGATGTATGAATATGTGACTACTTCTGCAGGAGTTATTCTGATATTAAACTGGGTCATGATACTTGCATCACACATAAAACTACATCCGACATATGCAAATAACAAAGGAACGTTCAAAGTTTTTGGGTATCCTTTTACTTCCTACATAGGAATTGCTTTTATTTTGTTGGGGATGTCCGGTTCTCTAATCCTAGCCAAAGAAAGAATAGGTCTGTTTATAAGTATAGGACTGATTCTGGTGATTTTTTTATGCTATAAATTTATTTTTAGAGCTGAAAATAGGCAATAGTACAGGGATTTTCACCTTTAATCCAATACTTTATTGAGTGAAAAGAGGATGATTGATTATTTGACCCTTTATTTACATGATTCAAAGATATTGGCAAATACTATAAGACGAATTCAGGGTATGGCGGAATTGGCGCATGACTCAAAAGCTTTTTCACTAGTGAAGGGTGACTCCCGCGCCGGCATCGAAAAAGGTAGTAAAATCAAGGCTTCAACAGAAATGCTGAAGTCTTTTTTTGTTTTTAATACAACGAAAATAGCCAGGGATCATATGCCTTGTATGAGGATTTGTGTTTTTGAAGATGATTTGAAGCGTATAAAAATAATGAGAAGAACTTTCATTCAAACGAAGAAATGAAAAGGAGTAAAAAGATCGTTTAACAAATTCAATAGAAACGGAATTATTTACAATGTTAAAATATTATAAAAATAAAATGAGGAGTGTCTGTTTTTGAAAGAAAAACGATTACAGATCCATCCACTCGGGTGGAATATCATATTGGGTACTCTATTCGGCAGAATGTCTACTTCCATGAGTATACCCTTTCTGGCTATTTATCTTACGCAAGTAAAACACTTATCTCCTGCCGTAACAGGTATGATCATAGCTGTAAGTTCATTAGTGGGCATTGTATCCAGTTTTTACGGAGGATTTTTATCTGATTTTTTGGGGAGGAAAACAGTATTATTAATATCCATATTTAGTTGGTCTTTAGTTTTTGTGGGTTTTTTCTTTGCGGATAAAGTCATCGCTTTTTTTGTTTTAAATGCATTAAATGGTCTTTGTCAGTCCATATTTGAACCATCATCAAAAGCGTTGTTATCTGATATAAGTAAAGAAGAAAATCGTTTACAGATATTCAACTTACGATATACAGCCATTAATATTGGTGTTGTATTTGGCCCCATTTTGGGATTAAAGTTGGGTTCAGCTGAAAGCACTTTTCCATTTTTAATAGCCGGATTCATTTACTTTATTTATGGAATGTCTTTAGTTTATTCATTTAGCCATTATACGATCGACACGAAGGATGAAAAAGAAGAGAAAATCAAGTTGAGTACAGCTTTTCATGTGACAAGAAAAGACACTGTTTTCCTTGCTGTATTATTGGGGATCATATTATCCATTTCAGGCTATTCGCAATTTTCATCAACGTTGCCGCAGTATTTTGCTGAACAAATGAAAAATGGCGTAAAACTTTTTTCTTTGTTTTTGTCCTTAAACGCGATTGTAGTGATCATTGTCCAATATCCTATTGTCAAAGTGATGAACAAATTTCATCCCTTAAATTCCATAATATTAGGCAATATTTTTATTAGTTTAAGCTTGCTGTCTTTTTCTTTTACGTCCAATCCACTCATTTTGTCTATAATCGTCATTTTTTTCACTATTGGAGAAGTGATGATGTTTACAATGACGGACTTGTTAGTCGATCATATTGCAAAACCCGGTTTAAAAGGTACTTACTTTGGAGCCATTGGGTTTAATCGTTTGGGAAATGTAATTGGTCCTTGGTTAGGTGGTTTACTTCTTGAATCTTTTGGTGTTCATCATTCTTTTTATATGTTCTTGATTATTTTTATCACGACCATTTCCGGAATCCCTGCATTAATGTTTTCAAGAAATAAATTAAAAAAATGAGTGCATTAAAAAAGACAGTATCTGCGGATAAACTAACCATTTAATAAAATTTTTCATTTTAAAACTGCCATCGATGTTCGGCATAACGAAAAGCCAATGCTTTGAACTATTTAAAGCATTGGCTTTTTCTATGTGCGCCCGGCATGTACATGAACTATAGGGTGTAAGTCCCGAACCCCGAAGACAGAAGTAGAGGTTAGCCAAGAGCAAGGGTGTCCGTGGTGACGCGGAATCTGAAGGAAGCTGGAGGCAAAACACCGGTCCGAGGAACACGAACCTCATATAAGGCTAGGTATGATTGAGTGAGTTTGCATAACAAAACAAAGCTCTTTCTGTCGAAGGTCATATCGAGTAAATGAGGCGGATAGATGGTGTGAAAGTGCATGTACTTACCCGGGGAGGTCTGGCGGATATGTGAAGTACTCTTCATAACCTACTTAGTGATAAGTAGCTGAACCGTCAGAAGTCAGCAGAGGTCATAGTATTAGTTGGTCTAGAACAACTAAGAAGGACCGAACAATTAAGAGAGAATAGCCCTTGGTATTCAGTGAGTCATGATGAACACAGAAAACGTAGTACCTCACTTGAGGGAGGAAGCGGTGAATCCCGTGGGAGACCTCTTGGAGGGTGGAGTGACCACTGGCATAAAGAGAACAGCTATTCACGGAAGTTATAAAGACTTGCGTCAATTATCTTAATTGAACCGCCGTATACGGAACCGTACGTACGGTGGTGTGAGAGGACGGGAGTTAATCGCTCCCTCCTACTCGATTCTAGTCGATGAAAGACATAAACGGATGAAGAGTGACAACGTCCACGTCATCCAATTGCTGCTAGCTGACCAAAAAAGTTTGTGCTTAAAAAGAGAGGGGTTTGTCGTTCAAATGAGATGTTGTCATTTTTTCATTAAATGAACCGTAAGATAGAAACAACTGCCAGACCATTTTTTAGTATTCGCGTATTGGCGGGAGTCAAGATGACGCCATCGTTTCTATAAGAGAAGAATCGCAGAAGGAGGAGTCCGGAAAGAACATGAAAACGATATTTAATAGTTTTGAAGAGGCGATTCAAGATATTCAAGACGGCATGACTATTATGGTGGGCGGTTTCGGTCTCGTAGGGATTCCTGAAAATTTGATTAAAGCGCTCGCCGAATCGGGTGTAAAAGATTTAACAGTGATTTCTAATAACTGTGGTGTAGATGATTGGGGATTGGGGCTGCTTTTAAGAAATAAACAGATCAAAAAAATCATCGGTTCTTATGTTGGGGAAAATAAAGAATTTGAAAGACAAGTTTTATCGGGAGAAGTGGAAGTGGAACTGATTCCGCAGGGAACTTTGGCGGAAAGAATTAGGGCAGGAGGAGCCGGAATTCCTGCATTCTATACTCCTGCTGGTGTAGGCACCCCCATTGCGGAAGGACGTGAAGTCAGAACCTTCCAAAACAAGAAATATTTATTGGAATACGGGATGACGGCCGATTTTAGCTTGATTAGAGCAGCAAAAGGAGACAAAATGGGAAATCTTATTTACAACAAGACGGCTAGAAACTTCAATCCTATGATGGCAGCAGCCGGAAAAGTGACGATTGCGGAAGTAGAAGAATTATACGAAATCGGTGAACTCGATCCGGATCAAATTCATACGCCGGGAATTTATGTTCAACATCTTGTAGTCGGCCAACAAGAAAAACGAATAGAACGATTAACCGTCAGCCGTTAAGAAGTGATGGATTTACCTAAAGAGGAGGGATGCAAAACATGGTGGTGAAAGAAGATAAAACGAAAATACGTGAAAGAATTGCTCGCAGGGCGGAAAAGGAAATCCGGGACGGGTATTACGTTAATTTGGGGATAGGGATGCCGACGTTGGTCGCGAACTATGTTTCCGAACATAAACAGATCGTATTGCAGTCGGAGAACGGTTTATTAGGAATAGGCCCCTATCCTAAGAAAGAGGAAGTAGATCCCGATCTCATTAATGCGGGAAAAGAAACCGTGACGGCAATAAAGGGCGCATCTTATTTTAGCAGTGCAGAATCTTTTGCCATGATTCGAGGCGGGCATCTTGATTTAGCGATTCTCGGGGGCATGGAAGTTTCAGAAACAGGAGATTTGGCTAACTGGATGATACCCGGAAAAATGATTAAAGGGATGGGAGGAGCCATGGATTTGGTCCATGGTGCCAAGCGGATTGTCGTGATTATGGAACATACGAATAAATATGGTGAACCGAAAATTCTTAAAAAATGCTCCTTGCCATTAACAGGACAAGGCGTGGTCAACCGGATTATTACGGACCGAGCCGTAATCGATGTCACAAAAGAAGGATTAAAGCTAGTGGAAGTTGCAAAAGGATATACTGTGGAGGAAATCATTGAATCTACTGAACCAAATTTAATTGTTCCTGACGATATTTTGCTAAACGCTTTTTAATTGATTGAGGGAATAAAAGGATTCAAAATCGTAAAAAATCGAAGAAATGCACAACCGGAACCATTTTCATAAGCCTGCCCTCCTTTTACAGGAAAATGGCAGACGAGGACGATTTAATGTCTTCTTCCCTTTTTGGTGTGCAAGTTGACTCTAAACACTGGAAATCCTTTTCCATTCTTTTTTCAAGAGACTTCTACGATTGCGGAAGTCTTTTTTTGTGCGCTTGGCATAGGTGCAGTCTATAGAATCCGAAAGAAACAAGCGTTAAATTTATGATCTCGTGAAGCAAGAGTTTTATAAAAGGCTAGGTATTTTGAATGCGGCTTCATAACAAGAGGTTACAGCCGAGATTCATTTTGCTTTTATAATGATAGAAGTATACGTTTGATTGGAGGGGATGAACGGATGATGATCCAAAATGAGAAAGAGATCATTCAACTGATAAAAGAAGATGAGTGGATGATGGATATATTAAGAGCAGTAAAATCATTGCATTTACCTGATTGGTGGGTCTGTGCCGGATTTGTTCGTTCGAAAATATAGGATGTGTTACACGGCTTTAAAGAAAGAACGCCTATTTCAGATATCGATGTCATCTATTATGATGATGGCAATACGGACGAATTAGAAGAAAAGAAGTTAGAAATGAGATTAAGAAATATCCTCCCTGACATTCCTTGGTCAGTGAAAAATGAGGCAAGGATGCACGTTGTCAATAGTATTCCTCCGTACTCCTCTTCCATCGATGCGATATCCAAGTTTCCAGAAACAGCAACCTCTTTAGGAGTAAAATTGGATGAAAAAGAGGACAGCCTCTTGGATGCTCCTTGGGGAATAAATGACGTGGTGAAATTGGAAGTAAAGCCGACTCCCTATTTTAAAGAGTTAAAAGAATTAGCAAAGGTTTACGAAGAACGGATAACGAAAAAGAATTGGAAAGCTATTTGGCAAAATTTTTTATATTGAAAATGCTAATTAAATCCTTTTAGAAGAACAGAATTTTGGGACGCGAAGCGATGTATAGGCGGCTATAGCGAAAACAGATCAAATGGAAATATTTTTTGTATTTATATTTACTTATATGTATAATTATTAAAAACTATTGGAGGAAAATTGGAATGTACATACCAACAGCTTTTAGGGTCAATGATCAATCAAGATTAGTAGATTTTATTAAAGGTAACAGTTTTGGAATTTTATTTTCTCAGGAAGAAAGCGGGCCGTCAGCAACGCATTTGCCTTTTTTCCTGGATGAAAAAACGGGGGATAACGGTGTGTTGATTAGCCATATGGCGAAACAGAATCCTCATTGGAAAAAATTAAACGGCAAAGAGGTTCTTGTCGTCTTTCAAGGTCCCCACGCTTATATCTCCGCTTCTTGGTATAAAGAGCCTAACACGGTGCCTACTTGGAATTATGTAGCAGTCCATGTATATGGGACCGTTCAAATCATAGAGAAAAAAGAAGAAATGGTGGAACGGATGGAAAAGATGGTTCATTTTTATGAATCATCTATGCCCGACCCCGACCCTTGGGACACTCCATTTGATGATGAATTTATAGATGGTTTAATGAACGGTATCGTTGTATTTGAAATTTCCATTAATAAGATGGAAGGGAAATGGAAGTTGAGCCAGAATCACTCAATAGAAAGGCAACAAAACGTTATAAATGGTTTAAAAACAAGCGGCCAATATCAGTCAGCAGAAATCGTAAAAATGATGGAACAGAATATGAAACTGCAAAGATAATTACATCAACAAATTGAAGCGTTTGTATAAGTTTTACATACTTTGTTGCCCTGAGAACTTGTTTTAACGGCCGAACGAAGAAAAGGTTTCATTTCATGTTCGCTTTATGACAATAAATGCAAAAGAAGGTGTGCGAATGCTTGGAATAAC
Organism: Bacillus smithii; assembly: GCF_001050115.1. Classification (NCBI taxonomy): domain Bacteria; kingdom Bacillati; phylum Bacillota; class Bacilli; order Caryophanales; family Bacillaceae; genus Bacillus; species Bacillus smithii. Next base: position 771,297 of record NZ_CP012024.1, read on the forward strand.
TGGTTACGGTATTTATTTGCTTACGTCCTTATTATTGAATGTAACTCCTGGCACTGACACCATGTACATTATCAGCCGAAGTGCATCACAAGGCAGAAAAGCAGGCTATTACTCTGTCCTTGGAATTTCAACGGGTTCTTTCATCCATACTTTATTAGCAGCTTTTGGTTTATCTATTATTTTAGCAAAATCTATTGTGCTATTCACAGCCATAAAATTAATAGGTGCTGCTTACTTGATTTATCTTGGCATAAAAATGTTGCGTCAAAAATCACCGCTGAATTTTGAATCTTCTGTATTGCAGCACATGGAATTAAAAATGATATACATGCAGGGTGTTATCACAAATGTTACAAATCCAAAAGTAGCGTTATTCTTTATTTCTTTTCTTCCACAATTTATTCATCCAGATAATCCTTATGGCCCCGTTCCTTTTATTCTTTTAGGAATTTCGTTTATCATGACAGGCACTATTTGGTGTTTTATCATTGCTTATTTTGCTTCATTCGCGACTAAAAAACTAAGAGAAAATGCAAAGATAGCAGACTTATTAAACAAATTAACGGGGATTGTTTTTATAGGGTTAGGTATCAAACTATTTCAAACAAAAGCGTCACGATGATGTTGATTCCCTTATTCAGCTTCTTTTCATTATTTTAATAAGGTTATGCAACATAGCGGACATTTCATGAATTTTATTGATGACAATAGTTGAGATAGAAAAAGAAAACTTTCTGCTTAAAAAACGAAATTTTATGAAAAGTACTTATCTTTTTTGTTTCAAACCATAAATAATATTCAGTAAAATGGGGCATTTTGTGTAGAAATGATAATTTACCAAATGCCCTTTTCTTTTGGAGATTTTATGTGTATCATGACTGTTGTTTGTGCAAGTCTTAAAAGTCATATATCTTAAACACAATAAAACAGGAGTGAGTACTTTGTCACAACAGGAGCTAAAAAAAGAAATTGGTTTCTTGGCTGCTTTAACTACAGTTATTGGTACTGTAATTGGAGCCGGTGTTTTTTTTAAGCCAACTGCAGTATATGGTGCCACCGGGACAGCAAGTTTAGGGCTGCTTGCATGGCTGATTGGAGGAGTGTTAACTATTTGTGCAGGATTAACGGCAGCTGAATTATCGGCAGCCATTCCGGAAACAGGCGGCATGATGGCCTATTTAAAGCGTACATATGGCAATTTAACGGCATTTTTATTGGGGTGGGCACAAACGATTATTTACTTTCCAGCCAACATTGCTGCACTTGCGATTATTTTCGGGACCCAAACGGTTAGTCTGTTTGGATTCCATGCGAATGAACATAGAATGATGATTGTGGGAATAGCAATTCTTACAGCTACCTTTATCACCCTTATGAACTTTTTAGGTGCGAAAGCTGCTGGGGGCATTCAGACTGTTTTTACTATATGTAAATTACTTCCTTTAGCTCTTATTTCTATTTTTGGATTGCTGCACGAAGGGAATGTATCTTTTCAACTTTTCCCGATTGAAGCAGGACAAGATAAAGCTTTTATATCGGCCCTTGGTTCTGGTTTGCTGGCAACCATGTTTGCCTATGATGGATGGATTCATGTAGGGAATATCGCTGGAGAAATGAAAAATCCCAAGAAAGATTTGCCTAAAGCAATTATAGTAGGGCTGTCGAGCGTTACGATCGTTTATTTATTAATTAATATTGCATTCCTCTTAGTTATGCCGGCAACAGCTCTAGCAGGGACTGATACGCCTGCGTCTAATGTAGCAAACGTTCTTTTTGGTACGATGGGTGGAAAATTGGTTAGCATCGGTATCTTAATTTCGGTATTTGGCAGCATTAATGGATATACGATGACCGGAATGAGAATCCCTTATGCAATGGCATTAGAAGATCAATTGCCTTTTAGCAAATGGTTTGCTACGTTATCAAATAAAACGCGAATTCCATATAATTCTGGAATATTCATCTTGTTGGTTGCGGTCATGATGATGCTAATAGGTGGATTTAATACGTTAACGGATATGTTAGTGTTTGTGATTTGGATATTCTATACGATGACTTTTCTTGCTGTCATCATTTTGCGCAAAAAAAAACCGAATCTTGTGCGGCCTTACAAGGTGCCGTTATATCCTGTCATCCCTATCATAGCGATTATTGGCGGGTTATTTATCGTGATCAACACCTTATTCACACAAACGATCCTAGCGTTATGTGGTCTCGGTTTAACTGCTTTAGGTCTTCCAATTTATATGCGTAATAAATCATTAAACAAAATTAAAAATAATTAAGTATTTAACAGACGCAAGAAACTAATATCTTTTGAAAAAACTTCTTAGCCCTCGATGACTTCAGTAGGAATTGTCGAGGGTTTTGTGTTAAAATGGCGTGCAATGAGCCGATGTTTCTCGCGTGCCGGTCCGCTCTGTTTTTTGATCTAAAAATTGAATGGAACCTTTAAAAAAGGGCTTCACTGATGAATGGTTTGTGAGTTAAACAGTGAATATCTTAATAACTTAAAAGTGAAAGTTATTTCTGCCAAATTTTTTTAAATAACATAGTATATGTTAATGCAAGTACTGATTGCAAAATCAGGAATAAAGATAAACAAAATATTTGTACATTATGGTCTAATACACTTAACATTGCCATAATCAAGCCGACTAAGATAAAAAGACCATATAGGAAAGGGGTTAATTTCATTAATATTTTGAATTTTTTCATTATTCCTATTCTCCTTTTGTTTTTTCCGTTTCTTTTAGTCCAAGTTTAACCTTGTACTTACCGAAACGCATAACTTGTTTAGAACCACGGTGTACACAAGTATAGCCATCTTTAATTTGCGTACAGTTTGTTCTTGAAAAACAGGTTCACTTGCTGAAAATGATATAAGAGAATGGATAAAGAACCCTTTTAAACGATGTTGTTCAGACGAATTTAATTTTCAAATTTTTGCTATTAATGATTATAAAACATCCAAACAAATGTTCTTTTTATACTGTAGAACATTTGTTTGTTTATCAAAAATCAACAGAGTTATTTCACATAGCCTTTGTTTTATAAATACATCCGCAGCACAAGGCTTATCCGCTCATCCAATTCGTTGCGTTTGCTCGGTGTTTCCGCCAAGGCGAATATTCCGCATTTCTAAGATATATTCGAATGTTATGGCGGATACGACCGGAGGTTTCAATCGTTTCGTTATATTCATATGATTCTCAAAATGACCCAATATTCCTTTTTTATATTAGTGAATCATTTTTTGACCAGTGTCTGAATTGGTTGCTTAACATTTCGCGTCTATTGATTATTTTGACAAAATCTATTGTGCTACTCATGACTAAGCACGATGCATCATGAAGTGACTCTTTTCCCAAGAATGATTAAATCTCTTTCAACGCCGTCTAATTCCGCGACGTTTGGCAGGTGGGCCCATTTTTCAAATTCAAAATGTGAAAAAAGTTGAAGGCTCGGCTTGTTATGTCCAAATATAAACGCAAGCAAGGTTTTTATTTGAAGTCTTGGGCAAGCATCTATTGCTTTTTGGAGCATATATTTTCCAAGTCCTTTTCCTCTGAAATCCGGGTGAAGATAAATGCTGATTTCTGCTGTCGAGTGATAAGCCGGTCTTCCATAAAACGATTGAAAGCTCAACCATCCGCCTATTTTTCCTTGATGGTCTATTACCCATAAAGGTCTGGAAGAAGGAGAGTGCTCTTTAAACCACTGTGTTTTGCTTTGAACAGAAACAGGTTCTAAATCAGCCGTTACCATTCTGCTTGGAATGGTAGAGTTGTATATCTCTACAATGGCAGGCAAATCGCTGAATTCGGCATCTCTCACGGTAATATCTGATAACATGAACAACACTCCCACATTACGGACAAATTGATTTATTAGGACAATCTTAGTCACTTGTATTTTATGCTAGAGGATGATATACAGAAAATCAATATGAAACTTGAGCGAGTCAAATGAAATCACGATAAACTCTTTCATACATAGTCCGGGAGTTCAGAAAAATTCTAGTTTGAAAGCAGATATTTTTATTCACAAGGACCTTTCATATTGATATTTCAAAAGAACTCACTCTAATATTTCTGCAACGACTCCACAATCATGATTACGATTTTATTAACGTTCCTTGATGGAAAAACATTTGCCATCTTCCATCACGAAATTTCCAAATCGAGCTGCGTAAAGTATCTTGCATTCTTGTATCATCTTTTACACGAAATGTCGTTAATACTACATCTTCTGATAAAGGATTTATCTCAAAATCATAAAGAGTCATTTTCCTTATACTAAGTCCGCCCTCATCGACACAATCCTTTTTATGCCAAATATTCCCTGGATTTCCGGATTCAAAAAAATCGTCAGTTGAACGAATTTCCGGTTTTAACAACATTTGTTCTAATTGACATAAATGCTTTTTTAAAGCGGATTTGTTTTCTATTTTTATCCTCCTTTGGATTGATTATTGCATCTCATTATACTTTGTCCGTAATGGGGGTGAAAAAGAAAAATCAACAAAAAAGAAAAAAACGAAAGTATGAGTAAAATTATTGTGGGCAAAATTTAACCCCCTCATTTGTTGAGGGAACGTTAGAACGCTCAACAAATGAGGGGGCCACCAAGCGAAAGCGCGGTAGTTAATAAGCAAATAACATGAAAAAGAGGGTTACTCCTTGGTAGAATCTTAGTCAACCAAAACTAAATCACAAACAAAGGAGTAACCCCTCATGCAAAAGAATAACACAGTATATCCAAATTTAAAACAGATTGAGCAATTAGTTTGGAGGCAATTACAGGAAACCTTCTCAAAGGTCATGAAAACACTATTAGAGGACATGGACAAGCAGATTGCTGAAGAACGAAATAAAAAGCGTTATCGTCTACTCGATAAGCGTATCACCACTATTATCAGTCTTTTTGGAGAAATAAAGGTGAAACGGAACTACTACCGAGACAGGGAGAAAGGTGAATATGTCTATCTGCTTGATCGCTCTTTGGAATTCGAAGGGACCGGCTCCTTTAGTCCGCTGATAGAAGAAGCGGCTCTAGAGCTTGCCATTACAGGGCCATCCTATCGAAAGGCAGAACACACGCTTGAAACACTTTTAGGATACCGAGTGATTAGTCACGAAGCTATACGTCAACACCTGTTACAGATTGAAAGTATCCCAAAAGAGCGACAGCCTGTAAACTATCCTGTCCTATTCGTGGAAGTGGACGGCCTATATGTGAAACGTCAAGGAAAAGGAAAACGGGGCAAGGAAGAAAAAATTGCAGCGGTTCATCAGGGCTGGGAAATCAACGGAAAACGAGTAAGTTTGAAAGACAAACGCCATTTTATTCACCGTGGGAACCAGCCATTTTGGGAGGCGTTTGAGGATTTTCTCATTGAAAACTTCGAGTATGACCCAACTGTCCATAAGCTAGTAATAAACGGGGATGGTGCCGGATGGATTACAGCCTGTCGAGACCATTTTAAAGGCAGGGCATTCTTTTCAATTGACCGTTTCCACGTGGCAAGGGATATTCGCAGCTTATTCCGTAAGCATCCTCGCTATCGCCAAATGCAAAAGGCACTAGCGTCCTATGACAGTCAGAAACTACTTACGGAATTAAACAGTGCTGTTGGAACACTAGAGACAGAGGATCAGGAAGAACGTCTTGACCAATTGATTCGTCAACTAGAAAAATATCCTGAAGCCCTCGGGGATTACCGGAAGTGGCTCCAAGAACAAGGTATTGACACCAAAGGAATGCGTCCAATGGGAAGTGCCGAGGGAACGATGAGTGTCTTCGCAAAAAGGCTCAAAAATGGACGTAGCTGGGTAGAAAAAGGCGTAAGTGCCATGATTACTGGATTGGTGGCTTTCCTAGACAATCTGGCATTGAAAACATTATTTGGGAAAGTCGAAAGATGGACAGAAACCAAGGAGGAAAAGAATCCACCAAAACATTACGTAGAAAAGGTGACAAGTACAATTGGTGAAGTCACAAGAGACAATCTCCTATACCTAAAAGGTAAGGCAAATATTCCAGTGTACAAGACTTTAAAGGAGTTGGCCGGATTTTAAAAAAGACAAATTTTTTATCAAGAGAGTACCCTAAAATGGTGAATCCGCTTTCATTGTTAGGGAGAAAAAAACTGCCCACAAATACTTGACTCAATCAAAACGAAAAAAATATTTGCAAAATCTTGTCGGATCATGTACAATAATTATTGTTCGATAGCAATTGCGGGTGTAGTTTAGTGGTAAAACCACAGCCTTCCAAGCTGTTGTCGTGGGTTCGATTCCCATCACCCGCTCCATATACATTTCGTGATCAACGCAGTATTTTGTTTGTAAGAAACAAAGTATTGCGTTTTTTTGTTATATGGTTAAAATATAGCCGACTCTTTTTCGACTGAAAGGTGATCCGTGATGGATTATAATCAATTAAAACAGGATATTATTGCCTATAGCAAACAGATAGGCATCGATAAAATAGGTTTTGCTTCTGCAGAGCCTTTTACCGAATTGAAAAATCGTCTGATCCGTCAGCAGGAGCTTCAATTCCAATCGGGATTTGAGGAGCCTGATATCGATAAACGCACTAATCCCGCCTTGATATTTGACCAGCCACGATCCATTATCGCGATTGCGTTGGCTTATCCATCAAAAATGAAAGAAACGCCAAAAGGAAAAAAGGGGCTTCGACGCGGAACTTTTTGTAAGGCCTCTTGGGGATTGGATTACCATGTGATTTTAAGAAATCGCCTCAAACAATTGGAGGAATTTATCCGTTCCAAAGTTCCAGAAGCCAGGATGAAATCGATGGTCGATACGGGCGAATTATCCGATCGTGCTGTAGCGGAAAGAGCGGGCATCGGCTGGAGCGGGAAAAATTGTTCGATTATCACCCCGGAATTTGGTTCTTACGTTTATTTGGGAGAGATGATTACCAATTTGCCTTTTGAGCCGGATCAGCCGTTGGAAAGCCGCTGCGGTACATGTACAAAATGTTTGGACGCTTGTCCGACGGGGGCGTTGGTTCAAGGAGGACAGTTAAACGCTAAAAAGTGTATCGCTTTTCTTACACAAACAAAGGATTTTCTTCCGGATGAATATCGAGATAAAATCGGCAACCGCTTATACGGCTGTGATACATGTCAAACCGTCTGCCCTGAAAATAAAGGGATTGATTTTCATTTGCACGAAGAAATGGAACCGGATCCTGAAACAGCAAAACCATTGCTTGAACCGTTGCTTGACATCAGCAATAAAGAATTTAAAGAGAAATTTGGCATGGTTTCCGGCTCGTGGAGAGGGAAAAAGCCAATCCAGCGGAATGCCATCATTGCCCTTGCCCATTTTAAAGAAGAAACTGCCATTCCTTCTTTAGTGGAAGTTTTGCAAAAAGACGTTCGTCCTGTGATACGGGGGACCGCAGCTTGGGCGATTGGAAAAATAGGCGGCGATCAAGCAAAGTCAGCGCTTTTGGAAGCGAAACAAACGGAAACGGATCCCGATGTTTTGAAAGAAATCGAGAAAGGGCTGCAATATTTTTCTTCCTAAATAGAGATTTTAGTGGATTCTTCCCTGATATCGCCACATAGGCTTTAACGGGGAGGGATTTTTTTATGGAATCACAGCTTCAAAAACTTTTGCAAAATCGATTGGAACAAGTTGTTGAAAATGAACAGAGGAATGTTTCCGATGAAAAATGGGAAAGAAAAAGGGAGCTTTTGGAACGACGGAATGCGAAAATCTTAAAAGTGAAAGGAAAAGGACAGATTGTCCATAAAACAGATCGTGAAGTGTTTTACACTCTTCATTTTCAATATTTGATTAAACAAAATCGTTTTTTTTATATGGAAGAAGAAATAGAACATCGAAAAGCTATTTTTTTGGAACAAACTGTGATCAAGGATGAAGAAATCATTCCCTCCTGGGATACCGAAAGATATTCGATTGAGCCGATAGAGGAAATGGAGGACGCGGCAGAGCGGGCGGGATTTGAATATAATCGGCTAAAAGCGGTTCAATATGCGGAAAGATGGTGGAATAGCTATAATCCCGCTTACAAAAAGTTTCATGTCGATTGTACTAATTTTATTTCGCAATGTTTAAAAGCCGGCGGCGCACCGATGAGAGGATATCCGAATCGGGGCCAAGGCTGGTGGATGCAAAATGGTTCGTGGAGTTACAGTTGGTCGGTCGCCCATTCGTTTCGAATGTATTTAGGCCGATCCAAGACGGGGCTAAAAGCGAATGAAGTCCGCAATGCCGCTGAATTGCAGCTGGGAGATGTGATTTGCTACGATTTTCAAGGAGATGGACGGTTTGATCATACGACCATTGTCACCGCTAAAGACGACTATGGAATGCCTTTAGTCAATGCTCATACTTCCAATAGCCGCATGAGATATTGGAGCTATGAAGATTCAACGGCTTACACTCCCAACATTCAATATAAGTTTTTTGCCATAAACGATCAAAGTTGACGGGGAATCGTATATGCTATAATAATGGCAGACTTTATTTTAGAGGTGAAAGCATTGTGGCAAATCATGTAGTATTGTATCAACCAGAAATTCCTGCGAATACAGGAAATATTTCCAGAACTTGCGCGGCTACGGACACAACACTCCATTTAATCCGCCCGCTTGGTTTTTCAACGGAAGACAAAATGTTAAAAAGGGCCGGACTTGATTATTGGAAATATGTCAATATCATTTATTATGATTCACTCGATGAATTTTTTGAGAAAAATCCGGATGGAGAATATTATTATATAACGAAATTCGGCGAGCAATATTATAATTCGTTTGATTTTAGCGATACGAGCAAAAATCATTATTTTATCTTTGGAAAAGAAACGACCGGTTTACCGAAAGAATTGCTGGCAGCCAACAAAGAGCGTTGCTTGAGGATTCCTATGAACGATAAAGTAAGAGCTCTTAATTTATCGAATACGGCGGCTATTTTAGTATATGAAGCGTTAAGACAACAGCAATTTCCTCATTTAACATAAGAAACCGGGCATGTCCCTGTTTCTTTTTTCTGTTTTAAATCATTTGAAATTTTTCCGATAAGGGTTATAGTAATACATAAAGCTGGATAAGGTATGCTTCATTTGATTTCGGGAGGAGAATGGGGGATTTGGCTTTTTTTGGTTCGTTATCACAACCAAATGAGAATGGCAAAGATTTCATTCATTCTCCCTTTGTCTCGTGACATTTTGATCGTCCGGTAATCACGAGATTCAACAACAGATTGAAAGAATATGTCCTCTTTGATCGGAAGGATTTTCTTGATTGCGTCGTTTTTTCAAAAACGAAGTCTGAAAGTGATGTAGCTTTTCATGACTGCAGGAGAGAATCATTTAGGAAAAAGTTTCTATTTTATCTTTAGAGAGGGGATGTAGCAGCGTTGAATACCACTATTGAAACGATCTTGGCTCATCGGTCTGTAAGAAAGTTTAAGAAGCAGCCGCTCACTACGGAACAGATCGAAACGATTGTTCGTTGCGCTCAGTCAGCTTCTACTTCCAGTTTCATTCAGGCGTATACGATTATTGGGGTTACGGACACGGAGAAAAAACAAAAGTTGGCGGAACTGTCTGGGAATCAGTCTTATGTAGCGGAAAATGGCCATTTTTTTGTATTTTGCGCCGATCTTTATCGCCATGAGGTTATTGGTGAAATCGAAGGAGGAGACGTCATTCCTTCGCTTGAAAGCACTGAGAAATTTATGGTCAGTTTAATAGACACGGCATTAGCGGCGCAAAACGCTGTGATTGCCGCAGAATCAATGGGCTTAGGCATTTGTTATATCGGCGGACTCCGCAACCGTCTCGAAGAAGTGAAAGCGCTTTTGCAAATTCCTGAAAGGGTGATACCGTTATTTGGATTGGCCGTTGGCTATCCGGATCAGGAAACGGATAAAAAGCCGCGTCTTCCGCTTCATCACGTTTACCAAGAAAATCTTTACAACAGCGATAAAGAAAAGATCCAAAAAGATTTAGAAGAATATAACAGAGTAGTTGCCGACTATTATAAAGAAAGAACGGGAGGGGTTCGAAAAGATACTTGGACGGGCCAAATGTCCAATATGCTTTCCAGAAGAGTCAGAATGTATATGAAAGAATTTGTGGAAAAACAAAAAATGGATTTGCGCTAGGAAAGTTCCCCATTCTGTTGGATGATCATCTTGCCTTTCGGCGCAACTTATATCAGGGTGCCGTATTGATTGTGAAACGGCACCCTTAGTTCAATGATCACCAAAAAATACCGATTAATACGATAGCTACTAGAACATAACCGCCGATTTGACTGATGATAGCAGGATTAAAAACGGGTTTGTCTTGATTTTCCCTCAATACAGCAACCTCTTTTTGAAGTTGCTCCACTTGTTCTGAGAGCTTTTGAACAGTATGGTTCAAATCATCGATGATTTGCTCAAGGTTTTTTTGTTCTTCAGTCATCATATTCCCTCCTTTATTAAAAAAATATTCTGAATAATTATTGGTGAAAAAAGCTGAGCGTACAAACCGCCCAGCCACTTGTTCTGCCACGTTTCTAGTTGTATGTAAGAGATCAAAACTCCATGATTACTTTTTGTTTACCCCTGGCTTGTCATTGTAGCCGGCAGTAAAAATAGCGGTAAGAAACGAGAGGATAACCACCATAATAAGCAGAAATTTCATAAAATTATAACTCCTCCTTTATTAACGTTCTGACGATTTATCGATATTATATCGTAAAGAATTGGAAAAGTGAATGCGCTTAAAAAATAAGAGAGAGAAATTCGGCAGAGAGACGGGAAACATCATTTGAAACGACAACGATTTTGTGTTTTGGGCATGTTTAAATATCCGACGGCATAGATTATATTAATCGTTCTCTCAATAAGGACAGGGGGATGTTTATATTGGATATTTTAAAAAAGGTTGAGCAGTATCGGGAGAAAGAAGAAAAGCTAAGATGGGAAGGCACATTTGCTGAGTATTTAGAGATTGTGAAGGAAAAGCCGTGGGTCGCTCAGTCAGCCCATTCAAGAGTGTATAACATGATAAAAGATGCGGGGTTTGAAGAGGTTGGGGGAAGAAAGAGATATAAATTTTTCAGCAATGAATTATTTGGACTGGAGGAAGCGCTGGAAAGATTAGTGGAAGAATATTTTCATCCGGCGGCGAAAAGGCTTGATGTCCGGAAACGGATATTGTTGTTGATGGGGCCGGTCAGCGGGGGGAAATCGACGCTTGTCACAATGTTGAAAAGGGGTTTGGAAGCCTATTCCCGTACTGAAAGAGGCGCGATTTACGCGATTAAAGGATGCCCCATGCATGAAGATCCTCTACACCTTATTCCTCAACATCTTAGAGAAGATTTTTATAAGGAATACGGAATTCGGATTGAGGGGAACCTATCTCCTCTGAATATGATGAGATTGGAAGAAGAATACGGTGGAAGAATAGAAGATGTGTTGGTAGAAAGAATCTTTTTTTCAGAAGACAAACGCGTCGGAATCGGCACATTCAGCCCGTCAGATCCGAAATCTCAAGATATCGCCGATTTGACAGGAAGTATTGATTTCTCGACGATAGCCGAATATGGCTCAGAGTCTGATCCCCGAGCTTATCGGTTTGACGGCGAACTGAATAAAGCAAACCGTGGTCTGATGGAATTTCAAGAAATGTTGAAATGCGATGAAAAGTTTTTATGGCATTTGCTTTCTTTGACGCAAGAAGGCAACTTTAAAGCAGGACGTTTCGCTTTGATTTCGGCAGATGAATTAATAGTGGCACATACGAATGAAACCGAATATCGTTCTTTTATTTCCAATAAGAAAAATGAGGCGCTGCATTCACGGATTATCGTCATGCCGATTCCATACAATCTAAAAGTGTCCGAAGAAGAAAAGATCTATGAAAAAATGATCCGCGAAAGCGATGTCGCCGATGTCCATATAGCCCCGCATACGTTAAAAGTCGCAGCGATGTTTACGATTTTAACTCGATTGAAAGAACCGAAAAGGGGAGATATTGATTTAATCAAAAAAATGCGTCTATATGATGGAGAGAATGTAGAAGGCTTTAATGCGGCAGATGTAGACGAATTAAAGAAAGAATATCAAGATGAAGGAATGAGCGGAATTGACCCGCGTTATGTCATTAACCGGATTTCATCCACCATCATTCGGAAAGAAGTGCCATCTATTAATGCGCTTGACGTGCTGCGGTCTTTAAAGGAAGGATTAGATCAGCATCCTTCCATCACGAACGAACTACGGGAAAAATATTTGAATTTTATCTCTTTAGCCCGTAAAGAATATGATGAAATCGCCAAGAAAGAAGTGCAAAAAGCTTTTGTTTACTCATATGAAGAATCCGCTAAAACCTTGATGGATAATTATTTGGATAATGTAGAAGCGTATTGCAATAAAACGAAACTCCGTGATCCGCTTACAGGAGAAGAAATTAATCCGGATGAAAAATTAATGCGCTCTATTGAAGAACAGATCGGCATTTCTGAAAATGCGAAAAAAGCATTTCGAGAAGAAATTCTGATCCGCATTTCGGCTTATGCAAGAAAAGGTAAACGGTTTGATTACAATTCGCATGATCGCTTGCGTGAAGCCATTCAAAAGAAATTATTTTCTGATTTAAAGGATGTTGTGAAAATTACAACTTCCACCAAGACGCCGGATGAGCAGCAGCTCAAGAAAATTAACGAAGTGGTTGCAAGGCTGATTGACGACTACGGTTATAATTCAACTTCAGCCAATGAACTTCTGCGCTATGTAGGCAGCTTGCTAAACCGTTAAACATTTGCGGTTAAATTGGTTATGAGCCTCAATATTTTTTGAAAAAGAATAAAAGATCTGGCCGGACCTTTCAAAGATTTGGAAGGTCCGGCTTTTTTAATGAAGGGAGTAAAGAGCTGTCTTTCTTTAGGAAAAAGGGTTTTCAAATGTACAAAAGCCCGGCTTATTTAAATCGCTGCTACTCCCTCCAAAGAGGTTGTCAGAAAATATTGTGCAAATAGAAAGATAACTGTCTATACCATAGATTTATTTTCTCAATATGATACGTATAGACCAAAACAGAAGGAGATGTATTTATGAAAATATTGCTTGCTACGTACTGGGCCGTTCCGCACGTAGGGGGAGTATGGGGCTATATGAAGCAGCTTAAAGAAAAGCTTGTGTCTTTAGGACATGAAGTGGATTTGCTAGGTTACAGTGAGAATAATGAGTATGTTTACATTGTGAATGAAGATCGAAGGTTAGAAAAGGATAAGGTGCTTCCTTTGCTTAACGCAAAACTAAACGAACAAGTTTATCCGGCTATTCATATCAATCCATTGATAAAATATACGGAATTTCAACGTTACTTTTTTGAATTAGCTGCTGCCTATTTAGGTTTGGACAAATATGATGTGATCCATACACAAGATGTCATTTCCACTGCAAGTATTCAGAGGGTGAGACCTAAAGGACCTGCATTAGTCGCTACCCTGCATGGTTGTGTGGCTCATGAGATTAGACACCAATTAACCACCATTCATAAATCACCGACTTCTCACATGGCTCGGGCATATTTTGATGAGCTCGAACGTACTGGAGCGTCATCTGCTGAATTTACGATCGTAGCCAATAATTGGTTAAAGAATATTTTAACGAATGAGTTTCTTGTTCCTGATGAACAAATCAAAGTATACCACTATGGATACGATGTAGAGAATTTTATAAAACGAATGAAGGAGAAATCTCCTGTAAAACGTCCGGATGACAAAAAAGTGATCATTTTTACAGGGCGGCTTGTGGAACTGAAAGGGGTTCACCATCTCATATCCGCTCTTGGCCAATTGAAAGAAAGTCGAAATGATTGGGTTTGTTGGATTGTGGGAGACGGAGACAAGAAAGCAGAGTTACGAGTCCAAACTAAAGCCTTAGGTTTAGAAGAAGACGTATTGTTTTTTGGAAGTCGAGATGATATTCCTGCTTTATTGGCTAATTCAGATATTTATGTTCTTCCAAGCCTCTTGGAAAACCAACCTTTATCAGTAGTCGAAGCTCAAATTGCCGGAATGCCTGTGATTGTTAGTGATGCAGGGGGATTGCCGGAAATAGTGGAGCATCAAGTGACAGGATTGATATCACCTGCGGGAGACAGTGAAGCTTTATACCAAAATTTAAATTTATTACTAGACGACGAAAAGTTAAGGAAAACTTTAGGGAATAATGCCAGCAAATGGGGAAGGAACCATTGGGCTTTAGATAAAGGGGTTAGCAACGTACTGGATGTTTACCATAGCGCTATATCTAAATTGAGAAAGGACGAAGAGAATGTCTCGGCTAATAGACTTCATTAAACGTTCTTTGCTCACCTTGCTTCCTAAGGAACTTCAGTCGTTTCTTCCAAAGGAATTTCAGGCATGGCTTCAAAGGACTGAGGACAGTACGGAAGAGAAATCAATGGTAGGTTCTTTGCCGCAAGAGTCTGCATCGCCTAGCCCCGTCGCAAAGGATGCCATCCCAAAAATGAGCGGAGAATCTTATAACTCTTTATTTTCAACTCCGCTTCCAACTCCGAAAATATTTGTGGATCATCGGATTAGGGAACTCATTAAACATTCTTTGCCGGAGAACTATGTGCTTCCTAACCCAGTGACAAAAAAAATTTTTGAGCCGATGAGCGGAGATTTTTACAATTCATTGTTTTCGACTTCGTTGTCCACTCCGGAAGTGTTTGTGGATGATCGTATTTGGAAGCACATTAAACATTCATTGCCGGAAAACTATATACTCCCTAACCCAGTGACAAAAGAAATTTTTGGAACAATGAGCGGAGATTTTTACAATTCATTGTTTTCGACTCCGTTGTCCACTCCAGATGTGTTTGTGGACGATCGAGTTTGGAAGCACATTAAATATTCATTGCCGGAAAACTATGTGCTTCCCAACCCGGTGACAAAAGAAATGTTTGAACCGATGAGAGCAGATTCTTATAACTCATTGTTTTCGACTTTGTTTTCCACACCGAACATGTTTGTGGATGATCGTGTTTGGAAGCACATTAAACATTCATTGCCGGAAAACTATGTACTGCCTAATCCAGTGATAAAAGAAATGTTTAAACCGATGAGCGGGGATTTTTATAATTCATTGTTTTCGACTCCGTTGTCGACTCCTGAAGTCTTTGTGGATCACGAAGTTTGGGAATCAATAAAAGCTTCTCTACCCCCGGACTATGTGATCCCTAACCCTGTGATGAGGGACGTCCATTAAATCCATTCGTACTAGTTCTTCATTGGGCTGCTTAAAAAACTTAGGTGAGAAGAGTTTCCAAAAGGATCTTTTCAAGTACGGATTTATATCACCAAAAAAGCCCCGCCTCACTTTTATCGTGAGAGCGGGACTTTTTGTATGAAGAATCATCAGTCCCTCGAATGGTAGGAAACTTTTATTGGAGCCAAAAATAAAAATAAGTCTGTTATTGCGCAAGGGTTGGATTGCTTCCGGAGATTTCGTAGTCTGTTTGGTTTTTCGTGATCGTAATCATACTGTTTGTATTTAGAAGATCGTCAAGTTCACTTTCTTTTTCAATGACGAATTGAGTTTTGCTATAAAGGTCTCCTTTGAAAATGGTAAATAATAAAATTCCGTTTAGAAAAGAGTTTATATCATTTCCATAGGTAATGACCTCTGTTTCACCGGGATCAAGTATAAAGGAAACGGTCCCATATTGGTTTAATGGTTCATCTCCTTCACGAATAAAGAGAGTAATCTGCAAAGTAGCCGGGCTATCATTCACAAATGTCTTTGTACCTGCCATAAATTTATTACCCTCCTTTTTTCCATCATCTTATTCTCACAACAAGGATTTGCAAGGGTAGATATAATAGTTGGATTGATCATTTCAATTCAAGTTGATAGAGGTAGTAGATAATGGCAGGCCAAGCCGTTTAACTAACACAAAAAAGAGAATACTATGGAGAAAAATTCTACTACTGTTTGACTTTGAGAATCTATTGATTTTAAGAGATAGGATCGATACCTTAAGGTAAATCCAATCGGGAAACGGCTATAGAGTTTGCCGATCAGTCCTTATAGAGGGTGTGATCCATTGCAGATAATAGAGATGAAATAAGACTTATGCTAGATTATAAATTTCTCCATTTAGACAATTCTGTAATGTCTTTAGCAGCAAAACGGTTTTCTAAAAAGTCTTTCCTCCATCGCTATCCTTCTTTTTTTTCGATTCCATCCAATTTGTTTGATGGGACTCGTTTTACGCTTTGTATCCCTTTCTTATTCCAAACTATTTTTCTGTACATTAGGCATACTCCTTGTACCACTTTCTTTAAAGCTTCATACGATGATAAAAAAGTTATAAGGAGCATAAATCATGAAGGCTGTTGTAACTGGTGGGGCCGGTTTTATCGGTTCTCATCTTGTTGAAGAACTGCTTCTTCAAGGTGCGAAGGTGCATGTATTGGACAACTTAGTATCTGGACAATTGAAAAATGTACATCCGCTTGCCGTCATGCATATCGAAGATATACGCAGTCAAGGGGCCAAACAAATTATTAAGAGAGAAAAACCGGATGTCGTATTCCATTTGGCAGCTCAGGCAGATGTAGGACAGTCGATTCGTGAACCAAAATATGATGCTGACATGAATATCAATGGAACCATCAATATATTAGAAGCTTGTCGTGAAGCCTCTGTGAAAAAAATCATCTTTGCCTCTACCTCAGGGGTTTACGGTAATTTACAAAAAGATTTGATTTCAGAAAAGGACTTGACAATGCCTATTTCTTACTATGGTTTATCGAAATTGACAGCCGAGTCATATATCCGCTTATTTCATCAGCTTTATGGACTATCCTACACCATTCTCCGTTTTGGCAACGTATATGGCCCTAGGCAATCGGCAAAAGGAGAAGGAGGAGTCATTGCGATCTTTTTAGACAGAATCAAAAAAGGAATGCCTTTAATGATACACGGTGACGGAGAACAAACGCGAGATTTTGTTTATGTAAAAGATGTCGTTCGTGCAAATATCGCTGCTGTGGAGAAAGGGGATCAGGAAACGATTCAAGTCAGCACCGGAAGAAGCGTATCCGTCAATCACTTAGTGAAAATGCTGACGCAAATTTACGGATCCCCAATTGAGACGATCTATACACATGCAAGAACAGGCGATATTAAACATAGCTGTCTCGATAATAAAAAAGCGCGTCAATTGTTGCAATGGAATCCTCAGGTTGATATTTTCAACGGATTAACAGAAACTTATACCTTTTCATGAAAATCGTCAGTCAAACACTTTTGAAAGATAAAACATTTTTTGTTTTGCTATAAAAGTTTGCACATAATGTTCATACAAAATAGGATGATGGACGACCATTAGAAATGATTTTTTATAAAATCTCGTATTCCTCCCTGTTGCGGATTAGTCGAATATGGAAAATTTGTTCTATTTCTCATTGAAACCTGGATTAAATACACATTTTTCCATCGTTCGAGTTTCTGCCCTCTCATTTTTTCGTGATGCGGAATTAACTATGGATAGGATATTAGAAAAATATTCGTCTTTTCTGGATTCAAGTTGGATAAGCTTTCATTCGTTTTTGGGGAATTGAGGAAATAAAAAATGTGCTATGCAATGCATAACGGGACCTCACATTGGAAATACGTTTTTCATTTTTTTAAGGAGATGGGAATATGAGTTTAGAAGATATTAAAGGAACTTATGATTCCGTATTTAGTTTAGGAGATCTTTGTTTGACATCCATTCAGCTTAAGAAAAATAATTTGAGACCTTTTTCGGGAGTGTTGGATTGGATGGCATCTCCTTCGTTATCAAATGTCAATCGTCTTTTGAAAAATCGATTTGTCGGTTTTATGGACCTGCCTAATTTAAGAATAATAGGTTATGCTTCTGATCAGCTAATTTGTGTATCGGATGACGGCTATCAAATAGTTTCTAATCATGATTTTGAAGTTGGAAAAAATACACTTTCACATTTGGGCGGTTACCCTGAAGTTAGAGAAAAGTTTGATAGACGGATAAAGCGCTTTTTAGAGAAAATGGAGACCAGCAAACGGATCCTTTTTGTTCGAACAGAAGGCACGTTTGAAGAGGTCTTAGAGCTTGAGTCCATTTTATCCAAAATGGTGAAACATGATTTTCGAATACTCATCGTCAATCATACCGATGTCAGCGGCCTGACCGAAAAAAATTGGCCTATTGAAAGAGTCAGCGTGGTTGAACTTCCGAATCGGGACATTTGGAATGCGAATGATCATTTTTGGAAAATGATGTTCGACGGAGTTCAACTGAGCGGAAAATAAGGGACTAAATACGGGACAATTCTACCGTAACAAGAATGGAAGATTCCTAAACGGAACAGTCGCCTGAAACAACAGGTGTTTCATCTAGAATGAATCTATCAGGAGGTCAAGTAGATGTTTCAAAATAAAGTGATTTTGGTGACCGGCGGGACAGGCTCATGGGGGCATGAGCTCATAAACCAGTTATTATCGCTAAACCCTAAAAAAATCATTGTTCTTTCCAGAAACGAAGCCAGTCAAGTAGAGATGAGCAGAGCGATTGAAGACCCTCGATTGAGCTTTTGCATCGGTGACATTCGAGACAGGGAAGCGTTAGTCAAAGCTTTTGAAGGCGTCGATTATGTGTTTCATTTAGCTGCTTTAAAACACGTCCCCGTCTGTGAAGAACAACCTCTCGAGGCATTGAAAACAAACGTGCTAGGTACTCAAAACGTAATTGAAGCTGCATTAGAAAATGGAGTAAAGAAGGTCATCAACGTATCGACCGATAAAGCGGCAGACCCCATTAACTTCTATGGGATGACAAAAGCCATCGGTGAAAAATTAGTGGTATATGCGAATCAGATCAGTTCGGATACCCAATTTATTTGTATAAGAAGCGGAAATATTCTAGGAAGTAATGGAAGTGTGCTTCAATTATTTATGAATCAAATCAAAAAGAAAGAGATCAAAATTACGGATAAAAGAATGACACGTTTCTTCTTAACCAGGGAAAATGCAATCAAGTTGTTAATAAAAGCTGCAACAATAGGAAAAGGCGGAGAGATTTTTGTCATGAAATCATCCGCATGGAGAATTCTGGATTTGGCTGAAGTGTTGATAGAAGAGTCCGGGGAGAGAGATGTCAAAGTTGTCGAATTTGGAGCTAGACCGGGAGAAAGATTCCATGAAGTTCTGATTTCTGAACATGAAAGCCAAAATACAGTCGTCTATGATGAAGACTTCTTAATTGTTCTTCCTACGATCAACATCCCTGGGTTAAAACAGTTTTATGCTGATTGTTTACCTGTAAAAGGAAATTATTCTTCCAAAGAATTTTTGATGACAAAAGAAGAAATCAAACAAATGTTGGTGGAAGGCGGATTTTTAAAATAAAGGCATTGGTGCTATTCAAAAAGGGTAGCACCGTTTGCCTTTCTCATTTAGAACGAATTAGGTATCTGTGTACCAAAACAATGCAAAGTAAGGAATAAGAACGATTAACAATAGTCAGCTTATTCTACGGAAAACCAATACGATTTGTTCCCTTGAATCTGCGTTTATTCGCAGAATCTTTTTTATCAAGCAAGTTGGCTAATGGTCATTTTGTAAGAATGAGGGGCAAAGACCACTGTACTGACAACATCATAAGATTAATGGAATTCAAATGTGTTGCTCTATATCAGATAAACCAGAAAAAGAGCTGATCATGAAAGGAGCAGCCCGTTCCGTCATATTCGATCTGCTTGTCCAACCTGGATTTTCTCCTTTTGGATGATCTTTTTGTCAACTCTTTGTGTTTCTTGCATAGGATAAAGTAATCAACCTGTAGGATCAAAGTGTATTGATTATGACAGTCATCATATTGTATGAAAAATTATCAAAAAAGTGAAAACCATTTTAGGAGGGGAGGAAAAGAATCAAATGGATAACCATCAGTTTGCGATTTCAAAAGAAGATTGGTCCCTCCATCGGAAAGGGTATGAAGATCAACAGCGACATAAAGAGAAAGTGCAAGAAGCTATTCGAAACAACTTGCCCGATTTAATTACGGAAGAAAGCATCATTTTATCCAATGGCAGGGATGTAGTGAAGATACCGATACGCTCATTAGACGAGTATAAAATCCGTTATAATTACGATAAGAACAAGCACGTCGGCCAAGGAAACGGAGACAGTAAAGTCGGAGATGTCATTGCAAGGGATGGCAGCAGCGAACGAGGACCTGGAAAAGGCCAAGGTGCAGGGGATAAACCGGGAGAAGATTATTATGAAGCGGAAGTTTCTATGGCTGATTTAGAAGAGGCATTTTTTGCGCAGCTGGAACTTCCTAATTTAAAGCAAAAGGAACAAGAAGATCATACTGTTGAGAAAATTGAATTCAACGATATCCGCAAAACGGGATTGATGGGGAATATTGATAAGAAAAAAACGATGCTCACCGCTTTTAAAAGAAATGCATTAAAGGGTGAGCCAAGATTCCATCCGATTATTCCGGAAGACTTGAAATTTAGAACTTGGAACGAAGTGCAAAAGCCCCATTCCAAAGCAGTGGTGCTGGCCATGATGGACACGAGTGGATCTATGGGGATATGGGAAAAGTTCATGGCTAGGAGTTTTTTCTTTTGGATGACCCGATTTTTACGAACGAAATATGAAACGGTAGAGATTGAGTTTATCGCCCATCATACGGAAGCAAGAGTAGTCACGGAAGAAGAGTTTTTTTCCAAGGGCGAAAGCGGGGGGACGATTTGTTCTTCTGCCTATCGAAAATCGCTGGAACTAATTGAGGAAAAATACCAACCTTCTCGGTATAATATTTATCCTTTCCATTTTTCTGATGGGGACAACTTGACTTCCGATAACGCAAGGTGCATCAAACTCGTCAAAGAAATCATGGCTGTGTCGAATATGTTTGGTTACGGAGAAGTCAATCAGTACAGTCGCCATTCCACTTTAATGTCCGCCTATAAAAACATCAAAGACGAAAAATTCCGTTATTTCATTTTAAAACAGAAAGAAGATGTCTTCCACGCCATGAAAAGCTTTTTTCATAACGATGATCAGTCCAAAGTGTTGGCTTAAGTCTCATAAACAAAAAAGCTTTGAGTGCATCGGAGAGATCGGCATCGGAGCTTTCTTAATAACCTGTTAAAATAATGGAAACCCACAGAAATTTTAAAATTCTGTGGGTTTTTTAGGTGCGCCCGGCATGTACATGAACTATAGGGTGTAAGTCCCGAACCCCGAAGACAGAAGTAGAGGTTAGCCAAGAGCAAGGGTGTCCGTGGTGACGCGGAATCTGAAGGAAGCTGGAGGCAAAACACCGGTCCGAGGAACACGAACCTCATATAAGGCTAGGTATGATTGAGTGAGTTTGCATAACAAAACAAAGCTCTTTCTGTCGAAGGTCATATCGAGTAAATGAGGCGGATAGATGGTGTGAAAGTGCATGTACTTACCCGGGGAGGTCTGGCGGATATGTGAAGTACTCTTCATAACCTACTTAGTGATAAGTAGCTGAACCGTCAGAAGTCAGCAGAGGTCATAGTATTAGTTGGTCTAGAACAACTAAGAAGGACCGAACAATTAAGAGAGAATAGCCCTTGGTATTCAGTGAGTCATGATGAACACAGAAAACGTAGTACCTCACTTGAGGGAGGAAGCGGTGAATCCCGTGGGAGACCTCTTGGAGGGTGGAGTGACCACTGGCATAAAGAGAACAGCTATTCACGGAAGTTATAAAGACTTGCGTCAATTATCTTAATTGAACCGCCGTATACGGAACCGTACGTACGGTGGTGTGAGAGGACGGGAGTTAATCGCTCCCTCCTACTCGATTGATTAGGCTTTCTTGAAACAGGAAGAAAATAGTCTAACTCCATTTTTCAGATGGGGACAACTTGACTTCCGATAACGCAAGGTGCATCAAACTCGTCAAAGAAATCTGGCTGTGTCTAAAATGTTTGGCTACGGAGAAGTCCATTAGTACAGCTGCCATTCCACCTTAATGTTCGCTTATAAAATCATCAAAGACGAAAAATTCCGTTATTTCATTTTAAAGCAAAAAGAAGATGTATTCCAATTTTTATTGAAAATAGCGTTTTTCATTCCCGGCAGACCGATTCTTTTTTAGCTTTTGATTTCGTTTCTTCTTAAATGAAAATTTAAAGTATCTGGCATCTCCTTTGTTGAGCCGAGTCCACTTGCGGCTATTTTCAAAAAGGATCCATTTGAAGCTTTCATTTATTTTTTTGATATTAAGAAGTATTGTCAAAGTAAATGTGTGCCGCCATTATTTTCACAGAAAAATTTCATATTTTTATCAAAATTTGTAAAAAATCTACACAAAATATTTTTCCTTTACTATAATGGTTAGGTGGGAAGCTCACGATATTTGCACCACTTTGGAGGAAACGTCCATTTTACATCGTACAGTTTATTTTGAAGTTAATTGTTTGAATATTAATAAATATCTTAAATAATGTTTATGAGAAACAGAAATTGGTGATATAAAGAGGATTGTTTTTTTGGCGCAAACTGTTTCATTGTACAATTTTCTAGAATTCGACAGAAAGGAGGAGATTATGACTGGGATGATAAAGGAACCAACACAACAAATTTCGCCGAAGGCTGTGAAGATGTGGCGAATAAGTGACGCCATCACGTATTTCATTGCACTTTGCATCCTATTAATCCTTCTGTATCTTCAGCAATATTATGGGTGGAAAAGTTGGATAGGTCTTATTCTCTATGTTCTTTTAATACTCCTCATTATTTCCTCCATCGTTGAAATCGTGATTGTACCTATTTATCGACAGCGAACTTGGCGCTACGAAGTCGACGAGAAATACATACAATTGAAGTATGGAGGAGTATTAAAGAAAACTCATTTAATCATACCTATGACGAAAGTGTTATACGTCAATACGAATCAAGGTCCGCTCTTGCGAAAATTTGATTTGTCGACGATAAAGATAGGGACGATGGCTTCTGTGCATGAAATACCGGCTGTTCCTGAAAAGAAAGCAGCGGAATTACGGGAAAAGATTGCTGTTTTAGCGGGAATTAGTGAATCAAATGAATAGGGGGTTCTATTCCTCCATGAACAGGGAAACAACAAATAATAAAGCTCATCGAATACATCCGCTATGGATCGTCTATTCGATTGGCAAGTCCGTAAAGGAATTGGTTTTTTTTGTTATTGGTCTTATGATTTATATACGTTCAGATTCAGATTCTATTTTCTTCAAATTGGGAGTTTTAGCCGGAATTCTCTATTTGATTTATAAAGTCGTTTCTGTATTGTTAGAATGGTTCCATTTCAAGTATTTATTTACGGACACGGAATTGTGCATTCATGAAGGACGATTTATCTTGGCAAGCCGTTATATTCCATTGGAGCGGATTCAAGGCATCAGTCGGAATACACCTTTGTTTCATCGTTTGTTCGGACTCACCTCTCTCTTGCTGGATACAGGTGCAGTCGGCAATAAATCCTCCGTCAAACTTGAAATGATCACCTGCAAAGAAGCCGAACGAATACAAAAATATTTTAGTCATGCCGATTACTTGGAAAGAGACGTGAGTAAACCTAATGAGGGGACATTAAAAGCGAACCTGCCGGAACATTCCTCAAGGAAGAAGCATTAT
Source organism: Bacillus smithii (assembly GCF_001050115.1). Classification (NCBI taxonomy): domain Bacteria; kingdom Bacillati; phylum Bacillota; class Bacilli; order Caryophanales; family Bacillaceae; genus Bacillus; species Bacillus smithii. The sequence continues at coordinate 795,002 of NZ_CP012024.1, forward strand.
GAAATGACTTCTAAAGAAATATTTGTGGCTTCCGTTACGTCGCTTCATTTACTTATTTTTATTTCGCTGCTTTATACCTTTTATTCGAATTTAAATGATTTTTTGTCAATAGACCCATATATAGAGGCTGTTCTCTCCTTCTTTCAAAAATCTTGGTTATTAACGGCCGTTGGTATTCTTGCTCTGTTGGTGTTATCAATGGCTTATGGTTGGGGAAGGACTTTCATTCGGTATAGAAATTTTGAGGTTACTTCTGATCAGCAGCGAATTTTTATTAAAAAAGGTTTGTTTCATCAGACTGAATTTTCCATTCCAAAGGAAAAAGTTGAAGCCATCATTTTAAATACAAAATTTCTTCAAAAAATCTTGGGAATTGTGGAGGTGAGAATTGTAAGCACAGCTGAAGAGGATGATGAAGAGATGAAAACGGCCAATATACTCTTTCCTTTTATTCATAAAAACAAAGCTTTACTACTGATATCTGAGATTTTGCCTACATTTAAAGTGGAAACGGACATGGTGAATCTTCCTCGGTCAGCTATTTTTGTAAAATTAGTGCGGACTAGCTATATTTGGATCGCAGCAGGAGCGATATTCTACTTCTGGCCAAGACTCTGGTATGTTCCGCTTGCTTTTCTAGTTCTTACTCATATTTCCCAACTATTAAGTGGTTTATCTAATGGCTACAAGCTTAGTGGCCCTTTTATCCAACTTCAAAGTGGATCTTTTTCCACGAAATTATTTATCACAACCCGAATGAAAATTGAAGAGTTAAAAGTAACAGAATCAGTACTACAGCGTAAGTTTGGCCTCGCTTCTCTTGAAATTTTTACACGTTCTAAATCCGTTCAAGTGTCGAAAATTTCGGATATTCCGAAAGATGTGGCAATTAGCTGCTATCAATGGTATGGAAAGAACGGAGGAAACAAGGGATAATATAAGGTTTCATGTATTGAATAAAATTTAGGATTAATACAATTTAAAGAATTGGTTATATAAAAGAGATAAAATTTCATCATGGGGTGTTATTTTTACATAACCGTGAAAAATGAAAAGGAGAGAGTTTTTTGAAATCTATACTACCACCACTAATTTTCGGGCTCATTTTATCCATAGTCTGGGGGTATTTCTCGGATTTAAGGCAAGGAGAAACACGAACGTTCATTATTAGGATTATTGTTGTGCCTTTGATTCTAATACTATTTAGCAAGATGCGCGAAGCTAAAAAAAAGTAAGTATTTTTAAACTCCCTTCTACGGTCTAAGAATTTTGTTTTGATTTTTAATGGTACCAAATCCTTTTGCATTTCATCATCATGGACTGAAGAAATTATCTTTTGACAGCAGGGCATTTTGGACTTTTGCTGGCGAAAGGATTTTAAAGTTTTTCAACCAAGCAATTTTATGATAAAAGGAGATTTCATATACGAAATCTTCTTTTCGATGTCGTTGTCGACGATCCTTTTAAAGGAGAATCTTCGTAACAGCATTTATTTTTCAAGAAAAATCTCTTACCCCCAGGATTTAGTATAGAATCAAAAAGAAAAACGGTGAAAAAGCTGTTTAGAAACGCTAAACAGCTTTTCTCGTTTTTTACGGAATTAAATATCTCCACAGCTTTTCGCTCTATTCCTTATCTTCTTTCTTTGGCATTCTCATTTTTTGTACCAAAAGAAGAACTTGTGTTTGGCTATTCATGATCATCCATCGTTTTCCTGTCTTGATAGGCGAATTTTATCTGCGTTGTCAGGATGCTGCCTTCAAATTAGATTCTTTGCCTGTTTTCGTTTTTTCGAATCCATTGCGTTGCCTTTCAGGGAGTTTAAACGGGTTGAACTAAGTTATATAGGATATGAAAGGAATTTAACCCACTATGGATCTTTACAGATGGATAAAATTAGAAAACATAAAAAAAGATCTTTTTTATCATTCTAAAAGTGTAACTTAAATTGAAGGAGGAATCACCTGTGACTATCATCAGTCAAGTGAAACAAACTCTAGCCGGATTAAAAAGTGCACAAGCGAGCTTCGAAACCTTTGCACTAGGAACCGATAATCAACAAGCTAAACAACTTTATCAAGATGCTGCCAAACAAACACAGCAACTAGTTGACAGCCTTTCTGCTCGTGTTCAACAAATTGAACAAGAAGAACCTCAATACAAACAACAATAATGTACAAATTAGATAAAAAGGTTGGTTGGATCAACCAACCTTTTTACACCTTTAAACGGAACGTGATGAGCACATAGATCTAAAGGCAAAACAACAATTGATATAGTTTAGGATATACCGAATATCTGAATCAGATAAAAAGACCAGTACTGAAAGACTGTAATGAAGCTTGCCTTATCGGGCAGGCTATTCCAATGTTTATGATCATGATTCTTAATAAAGCGAGGTGGTTTTTGATGTTGACGGGGCATCGTACTTGGGTTTTCGATCAAAAGCCCGCCATTATTTCTACTGGTACAGTTGGTGGACCTTTTGAAGCGAACGGAATGCTGGCATTAGATTTTGATCTGCTTCATTCCGATTTATGGCTAGGTCAAGATTCTTATGAAAAAGCCCACAAGATCCTTTTAGAAGAAGCCTGTCAAAAAGCCATCGAAAAAGCCGGTCTTCAAAAAGAGCAAATTCAGTTTTTCCTGGGGGGAGACTTGATTAATCAGCTTACCCCTACCAGTTTTGCTATGCGCACGCTAGGAGTGCCTTTTCTCGGTTTGTTCGGAGCCTGTTCAACATCGATGGAGGGACTGGCTCTTGGTGCTTATATTGTTAATAACAAAGGAGCCGACTATTTGTTAACAGGTGCTTCTAGTCATAATGCAGCGGTTGAAAAGCAGTTCCGTTATCCAACGGAATACGGTGGACAAAAACCGCCCACTGCACAATGGACGGTAACCGGTGCTGGAGCTGCTTTGTTAAGCAGTACTGGTGACGGTCCTAGGGTTACGTCTGCTACGATTGGTCGTGTTATTGATATGGGGATGACCGATCCGCTGAATATGGGTGGGGCAATGGCTCCGGCAGCTGTGGATACGATAGAAGCTCATTTAAAAGAACGAAATGTTGACCCCTCTTACTATGATTTAATAGTGACAGGAGACCTTGGTCAAATTGGACATGATATTTCACTTGAACTATTTCATAAACACGGCACCCCTATTCGTGAAGAACAGTATCAAGATTGCGGGCTCATGATCTACCGGGAAGATCAGCCGGTCTTATCTGGAGCGAGTGGTGCAGGATGTTCCGCGACCGTCGTTTACGGCCATTTGTTAAACCGAATGAAAAAAGGGGAGTTAAAACGAATGCTAGTGGTCGCAACGGGTGCTTTGTTATCGCCCTTATCCTTTCAGCAAAACGAAACCATCCCTTGTATCGCACATGCGGTGTCGATTGAATACGAAAACGGGCCATAAATGGCATTTTTCTTATCTGAAGAAGCTTTTTTGTTAATTGACTTCTTTTTGGAGAAAAAAAGCTGTCAATAAACGGCTGCGACACCAAAATCTCAATTTTTGTATGGAAAATCATTTTTCGGTTTTTAGAAAATTTTCTCTGTTTATATGTAAATAGGGGATGCCTAAAACTAAAAGGTGTAAGGAGAGGATACGATGACCATTGCATCGGAAGTGAAACAATGTATGGCCAGCCTTAAAGGTGTAGAAGCCAGCCTGTCCAGTTTAGCATTGCGCACCCAAGATGACGAATCAAAACGTACATTGCATGAAACAATGATGATCGTCCATGAAGTGGTGGAAGATATCAAAAAACGTGTTGGAGAGTTGGAACGAGAAGAAACTCAGTACAAAGGGTTTTAAGATCACCTATTCTTTTGATGGAGGTGTTGCGTTGTGCCCAATTGGTTAGATGTTGTGATACGGTCCATATTGTTTATGATTATTCTTTTTTTAATCACAAAATGGCTGGGGAAAAAACAAATATCTCAACTTTCTTTTTTTGAATATGTAAATGGTATCACCATCGGGAGTATAGGAGCAGAGGTTGTGACTGGACTTGAGCAAAAAATCTCATTAGGGATCATAGCGATCATCACTTGTGCGGCTATCCCCTTTTTGGCGGGCCTGTTATCGTTAAAGAGCAAAGGTTTCCGCGGCTTTATTGAAGGAAAAGGGACGATTTTTATCAAAGATGGAAAAATCATGGAAGACAATTTAAAAAAGGAAAGATACTCGACAGATGAGTTGTTGGAATTGCTTAGAAAGAAAAACGTTTTTCAGGTGTCAGATGTGGAATTTGCCGTTTTAGAGCCAACGGGAGACTTATCTGTCTTATTGAAGAAAGAAAATCAACCTTTGACGGCAAAAGATTTGAATATGTCGGTTGTTACGGTGAAGGAGCCTCAGACGGTTATTATGGACGGAAAAATACTGGATGAGCCGCTCACCACGATTGGCCGAAGCAGGAGATGGCTAATCACGGAACTGGAAAAACTGGGAGTGACTATCGATAATGTTTTTCTTGGACAGGTCAATTCCTATGGCGAATTAACGGTCGATCTTTATGATGATAAGCTTAAAGTTCCATCTCCGCAAGAAAGACCATTGATTCTCGCCACTATGAAAAAATGCCAGGCCGATTTAGAGTCATTTGCCCTTGGAACCGAAAATAAAGAAGCTAAGGAACTATACAGGAAAAATAGCGAAAAATTGCAAAAAGCGATTGAGAAAGTATCCCCTATATTAAGAAATTAGAACGTGTGCATGAAGAATCGTTTATTTTGGCTGATTCAATCCTATGTCTTATGGATAAAGAAAAAAATATCGATGAATACAGCAAGAAGCCTGGAAGAGCTGATAACGACCGCTGGATGGTGAATTTCAGTAAATACCGAAGAAGGACTTTTTATCTTGATCAGGATCATCCGTAAGAAAACCATCTTGCCACAACAAGAATACTCTGACACAGAAATGATTCCATCAACTTTTTGAAATACAGGATTTTCTATACGATGTATTATTTAAAGCAAGCCTCCATTCACAAAAGGATACAAAACATCTACAATTTTAGAGAACTACATTAGCCTGGCAAAGACGGGTATCTCCAATAAACACTACGACCTTCGTATATCGTCATCTCGTTTTTTGAAAGTCAGTATGATTGATATGATTTTTGTCATTTTTTATGTTCACGACAATTTCTTTTTTGAAACGGATCATTTTATTTAACATTAGAATACTTAAGGAAGTTTTCTCATTATATTTAAAGGTGTAAGCAAACTTTAAAAAGAGAGAGAAAAAATAGACATTCATCTTTTTGGCCAGTCAACGATCTCAGATGTTTTTTCCTAAAAAACAAAACCGCCAAGCGATCAGCCGGCGGTTTTGTTTACATACGTTTTTTATTTTCTGATGAAACGTTCGATTCGTTAATCCATCATTTTCGTCAATTTATTAGACAATGTCAGTAAGACTAATCCTAGTAGAATAGCAATTCCTCCGATAAGACTAAATACTTCCAAGTACCCTAGAGAGTCTGTATAAGTGGCGAGTTTTCCAGCTAAAATGTTAGCAAATCCGCTGGCAGAGAGCCAAACCCCCATCAATAAGGAAGCCAGTTTGACCGGAGCGATTCGGCTCACGACTGAGAGACCAACTGGTGATAGGAACAGTTCGCCAACCGTATGGAATAAGTACGTAAACACAATAAATAACAAATTGGCTTTATGTTGAATATCATTCGGATCGCTGCCCGTTTTCATCACGGCTAAGACAAGCACAAAAAATCCCAATCCAAGCAGCATCATGCCGACCGCCATTTTCGTCGGGATCTTCCAATCGCCGCGTTTGGATTTGTTTAACTTCATCCAAAAGGCAGAAACAACTGGAGCTAAAAGGACGATAAACAGAGGATTTACAGATTGAAACCAAGATACAGGAATCGTCCATCCGAATATTTCCCGATCAATAAATTTTTGAGTGTACAGTGTCATAGAACTTCCGGCTTGTTCAAATCCTGCCCAGAAGAAAACGACAAACGCAGCAAGGATAAAGATCACCGCTGTTCTTTCTTTATCTTTCTTCGTAAGCGGTTGAGATTGTTTGATTCCTTTATTGCTCTTTTTCGGCTTACCAGTCGGTTTTTTACCGATATCGCCTAAAAATCGATTGCCAAGCGCATTGAAGATAATTTGTCCAATGATCATCCCAATGGCCGATACAAGGAATCCATACTTATAACCGTATTGGATAAAACCATTCATCGTTTTAGCAAACAAATCTTCTGACACATAACCAACAATGAGCGGGGAGAAGAAGGCCCCAACATTAATACCCATATAAAAAATGGTAAACGCAGCATCACGGCGGGGATCGTTTTCAGAGTAGAGGTCACCGACAATAGTAGAAATATTCGGTTTGAAGAAGCCATTTCCTATAATTAGAAGGGCTAAACCTGTATAAAGAAAGGTGTGGTTTTGATGGGCAAATAAGGCCAAATTCCCAAGCGCCATTGTCAGTCCACCAATTGTAACGGCCAGCCTTCGACCTAGAAAACGGTCTGATAAATATCCACCGAGCAACGGCATAAAATAGACGGCCCCAGTAAAGAAACCATAGATGAGCATGGCCGATTGTTCTTTCATCCCTAAACCGCCGGCTGCAACAGATGCAGTTAAATATAAAACAAGGATGGCTCTCATTCCATAATAGCTGAAGCGTTCCCACATTTCCGTCATGAATAGCAAATACAATCCAGGGGGATGTTTCGACTTTTTCTTTGGCTCAGGAATGTTATAATCTTGTTGTTGTACTATGGTTCCCATAGACGTCCTCCTATAAATATTTAAATTGTCTAAACTATGTGCAATATATTAATTTAATAATATTTAATAATCAATATATCATTAGCATTGCATAAATATAGTTAGAATTTTCTGTTAATTATTTTTTGTGAATTTGTGCCAAAAAGACAAAACCTAAAGAAAGGTGGCACTGCCCATTTGGTAAATATATACAGTTAAACCAGAGCGACAACGACAAAAGGGAGATTATGGACTGGCTCGCCCATCAAATTTTCGCAACCAAACATAAGCTGGTTTCCACAGAGCTCTCTTTAACCAACGAGTAATTCGAAGTAGGGATTTCTTACTTTTCATCTCCAATTGAATGAGAACATGTAAGCAATACGTGATCAGGGCTAAGAAAATTTGATTTTGAATAGCTGTTTCACTCATTCCATAAAAGTGCTTAATTTCTACGTGTTGCTTGAGCCATTTGAAAAAGAGTTCAATAGCCCAGCGAGATCGGTAAATATCACTTATCTCTTCTGGTTTTAAATCAAATCGGTTGGTGATGAAACGAAGTAAGTTCCCTTTTGTGTCCATAACTTCTAGTAGACGAAAGACATTTTCAGTACGATTTTGTGTGGTACCAATGTAGACCATTTTATCGGATAGAACGTGACAATCATCAGGAAGTGAAAATGTATAGACTTCACGAATGACTGCGTTTTTCTTCAGTCTTGAAACGAAGAAATAGCCATCATCTGTCATCCGATCAAAACGTTCATAGTCCACATAACCGCGGTCAAACACATACATGGCTTCTTGATCATCCACTAGGACTTCGAGTTGATTTCGGTCATGTTCTTTTGCTGTCGTAATCACTGCTTTTTCAGGATAGACGGTGTCTTTATCCATGAAAACGAGCCGTAAGTGTAGCTTTACACCAGCTTTTGTTTTCCGGAATTTTGCCCATTTATAATGGGTCAAGTTCAACGGGAGTGTACTTGAATCAATGATTTTCAGTGGCATATTCTTTCCGTTTTTATAATGGTACCGTTGAATTTTCCAAACAAGATCCAAGAACAAATTTGCAAGAATTAGTGGGTGGATCTGATTGTTTTTTCGGGATAGCTGAGAGGCACTTATCGATTCAAATCCGAGTGCTTTTTGAAGATCTTCGTCTACAAGTGCATCACTCATTTCCTCTAAGCTCTTAAATTCGAGCAGCTGGGCTACCAATAAAAGTTTAATATAAGCTTCTGTTGTCAGCTTTTTTGTGTAATAGTCCTGTTTCAATTCTTTGACTTGTTCGCTAAGTTTTTGAATATTTATGGGTGAAACCCATTTACCAAATGATAAAATTAGTGTATTCTTGTCCATAATGGTTATCCTTTACGATTGGATTTGGGCAGGAACCACCTGTACTTCCATTGTAAAGGATTTTTTTGTTTCGAAATCAATAAAAAATTGAACATTCTTAGTATTTTGAATCATCAGATTTAATTACTGCAATGCTAGTGTCAATATATGTAGAAAAAGAAATAATTTTATAAATCAATAAAAAAATAGGAAAATTAAGATAAAAATTGGAAGAATTGCGTAAAATCAATGTTTTCAATAATTTTACATGGACAGATATGGAAAAAGAAAATAAAAGTAAAACTATTTTTATTATTCTTTTTATTTTCTGATAGAAAAGAAACAGAGGTTTGTTGTTTATATTTTCTTAACGGGTATAGTTTGTGAAGGCAATAGATCCCCTTCCCGAAAATGGAGAGGGGATCGTGGGAAATCCTATGTCATGCGATTTTTTCAAGAAAGGACTTAATGGGATGTAAATGCCAGCTGACAGAAAAATAATACGGCAAACAAGTACATCAAAGGATGTACGGCGCGCCATTTTCCTTGAATGACTTTTAACAAAGGATAAGAGATAAATCCGAAAGCAATTCCCGTTGAAATACTGGATGTAAGGGGCATGCTTAAAATAATGAAAAAGGCCGGAAATGCTTCATCCAGTTCGTTCCAATTGATTTTAGATATATTTTTCATCATCAGGCTGCCTACAATGATTAAAGCCGGTGCAGTAATAGCGGAAATTTCGGAAACGGCGCTTACTAATGGGCCAAAAAATGCTGCAATCGCAAACAAAACGGCGGTAACAACTGATGTTAAACCCGTTCTTCCTCCAGCTGCAACGCCTGTCGATGATTCGATATAAGCGCTTGAAGGGCTGGTACCGAACACGGCCCCAACAGTCGTTGCGATGGAATCAGACAATAATGCTTGTCTGGCGCGCGGCAAGGTATGTCCCTTCATTAATCCCGCTTGATGTGCGACTCCTATAATGGTTCCCGTTGTATCAAAAATGGTCACAAGCAGAAATGAAAACACAACGGAATACAAGCTGTAATGGATCACATCACCAAAGGCAGCGATCGGATTACTGATGGCAAGCTTTTCGGGAAACGATGGCATGGAAACGATTCCTTCATGAAAATTTAGCTGACCGGTAAAATAAGCAACGATTCCGGTGAGAATCATTCCGATAAACAAAGCGCCACGCACATTCAACACCATTAACATAATGGTGACGGCCAAACCGAAAAGAGCCAAGAGCGATGAAGGGCTGTGAAGATCGCCTAAGCCTACTAAATTTTCTTTATTATCCGCAATGATTCCCGTCATCCGTAAACCCAGAAAAGCGATAAATAGTCCGATGCCTGCTGTTATTCCATGTTTCAAGTTATCAGGAATCATTTCAATCAATTTTTCACGGAATGAGGTTAATGATAAAATGACAAATAAAATTCCAGAAACAAATACTGCCGAAAAAGCGGTCATGTAAGTAATATCATGATGAGAGCCAACGACAGAATACGCAAAATAAGCATTTAACCCCATTCCAGGAGCGACTGCAATAGGATAATTGGCCATGAGCCCCATCCATAAAGTACCGACAATGACGGCAATAATGGTAGCAATAAAAACTTGATTAAAAGGCACGCCGGCATTATGAAGAATGACAGGATTCACGACCACGATATAGACCATCGTTAAAAATGTCGTAAGTCCTGAGATTACTTCTGTTTTAACGTCTGTGCCGTTTTCTTTTAGTTGAAACATCGTTGTGAAATCCTCCAATTAGTATACTTTCATCCATCTGTTCGTAGTCCTTCCAATGATCAGGATTAAATACGAACAATTTAAACACACAAATATTATAATATTCGTTTTTATTGGGTAAAGCAATAGGAAAACCTTGAAAAATTTTTTATCGATATAGTTTTTTGCTTTTGTTGCGATCCAAACTCTATTATTTGAAAAAACTTTTAAACGGAAAACGATTGAGATTTCCTATTGAAAAAAGTGTACGGACATTGGATATCATAAAAAATAAAAGAGGTGTTTGAATATGCCGGGAGATAAAGCCGAAAAGGTGCTTGTCATGATCATGATGATCATAGCGTTTCTTTTGTTGATTACCATTTTGCGAAGATACGTGTTTTCTTAACTGTTTGGGAGGAATACTTAAGAAAGGCAGGTTTGAAAACGAATTCATACATTTTAGGAAGATTCTTTGAAAGGCAAAAACCTCTCCCTTTCTTCGGCGTTCGCCTAAAAAAGAGAGAGGTTTTTAAGGTTATGTTAAAAAAACGAATTTAAAATAAAGAAAATGATGGCGGCAAGGGCAGCTGAAACGGGCAATGTAATCACCCAAGTAATGACCATTCTTTGGGCTGTATCCCATTTTACTCCGCGAATTCTATGAGCAGACCCTACTCCCAAAATAGAAGAGGAAATAACATGTGTGGTGCTGACGGGTAAGTGTATATAAGTTGCCCCGAAAATAATCAGCGCAGAACTTAGATCAGCAGATACACCGTTGACTGGCTTAATTTTCATTATTTTTCCGCCGACGGTTTTGATGATCTTCCAACCGCCGATGGATGTTCCAAGCCCCATTGCGGCAGCACAGCTGATCTGTACCCAAAGGGGAATATCGGTTGTAGTGTGGTAATGGTTCGTGATTAAAGCCATAGTGATGATCCCCATCGCTTTCTGGGCATCATTGGTACCATGTGTATAGGCTTGAATCGCCGCAGTTACCACTTGAATGAGACGAAATCGTTTATTCGTTTTCGCTAAATTATTTTCTTTGAAAATCACTTTGAAAATGCTGTAAATGATATAACCCACAGTAAATGCAATGATTGGCGAGAAGATTAAGGCTTGAAGTATTTTTAAAAATCCCGAATATTTTATGGCTGTAAAACCCGATGCCGCAATGGCTGCACCTGCAACAGCACCAATAATAGCATGGGAGGAGCTGCTAGGGATTCCAAAATACCAAGTAATCAAATTCCATAAAATAGCAGCGAATAAAGCTGAAATAATGACAACAGATCCGTTATTCAATGTAAAAGGGTCAACAATATCTTTTGTGATAGTTTGAGCGACACCGGTAAAAGTCATCGCTCCCAAGAAGTTCATGATAGCCGCTAAAAAAATAGCTTGACGTGGCTTCAACGCTTTTGTAGAGACTGAGGTTGCAATGGCATTTGCCGTATCATGAAAACCATTGATAAAATCGAATAATAATGAAGCAATGACAATCAAGATTGTTGTAACTAATATATAGTCCATTTAATTGAAACGCTCCTTATGCATTTTTCATTATGATTTGTTCAAGAGTATTGGCAACGTTTTGGCAATGGTCAGCAATATTTTCAAACCCTTGGTAAATATCTTTTAATTTAATCAGTTTAATGGGGTCTTTTTCAACATCGAATAAGTTTTTGGTGGATTTTCGCCAAATACCGTCGCAAAATGTTTCATATTCTTTGATTTTAATGGCGTGTTGGCGGATTTCCGGCAAAGTTTTAGTAGAAAGGAGGCCGACCGCTTTATCGATTTCAACTGCACAATTGCGAAGAGCGTCTATAAATTTCATCATATATTCATCAAAATGAGTAATGGAATACATTTCAAAAAGGCCGGCGGTTTCTTCGTAGCCGTCAAGAACGTCATCCATAGTCATCGCAAGAGCTAAAATATCTTCTCTCTCAATTGGAGTGATGAATACGTGGTTTAATTCGGTAATCACTTGATGAACAAATGTATCACCTTTCGTTTCAAATCTTTTCATCTCTTCCGAAAAAGCTTTCAAATCTTGTTCATTATTCAATTTATAGTCTGCAAAATAATTGGCACTTTCCAGCAAATTGCTTGAAATATTGGCCAAAAGTACATTAAACTTGTCTTTTTTACCTTTAAACATTGTTGGGAACCTCCTATAGATTAAAAAAGTACTGAACATGCATTATTTTAGCTTAAAAAGGAGAAAGAGAAAAGTTAATGTCGAAACTTGTTCGAAAATATTTTTAAGGTGCCTGACCCCTTTTCTACTTTAAAGTACCAAGGGGGTCAGGCACCTGTGTTAAAATAAAGTAAAAAATGAAAGTGGGGGTTCTATATGGTAAGCAGTTTACAGGATCATGTGACATTACATAATGGAGTAAAAATGCCTTATGTTGGTCTTGGCGTATATAAGATGACTGACAAAGACGAAACGATAAACGCTGTCAAAGCAGCGCTTGATTATGGATATCGAATGATCGATACGGCAGCTTTTTATCAAAATGAGGATGCTGTTGGAAAAGCGGTGAAAGAATCCGGTCTATCTCGGGAAGAAATATTTATTACTTCAAAAGTATGGAACAGCGACCAAGGATATGATTCAACGTTAAAGGCATTTGAGCGTTCTTTAAAAGAATTAGATATGGATTATTTGGATCTTTACTTAATCCATTGGCCGGTAAAAGAAAAATATTTAGAAACATGGAGAGCAATGGAACGTTTATATAATGAAGGAGTTGTAAAGGCAATCGGTGTCAGCAATTTCCAAATCCATCATCTTGAAGATTTAATGGCGAACAGCCAAGAAAAACCGGTGGTCAACCAAGTGGAGCTCCACCCACATTTGAGCCAGGAACCTTTGCGTACATTCTGCCGTGATCATGAAATCGCAGTGGAAGCTTGGTCTCCGTTAGCTAGAGCACGGATACTTGATCAAGAACCGATCCTTAAAGAAATAGCGAAAAATCATGGGAAAACGGAAGCTCAAGTGATTCTGCGCTGGCATCTGCAAAACGAAGTGGTGATTATTCCAAAATCAGTGCATCCGAAACGAATTAAAGAAAACGCTGAGTTATTTGATTTTCAACTTTCCCAAGAGGAAATGGCGCAGATTAACAGCTTGAATAAAAATCATCGCTACGGGGCTGATCCTGACAATTTTGATTTTTAAAGTGAAAAAGAGAGTCGGAAATCGACTCTCTTTATTCGATGATTGGAAAACCGTCAAACACGTTATCCAACGGAGATGCATGACATTGAATGGCTTCGTCTGTAAAAGGATGAATAAATTCCATTTTTTCCGAGTGCAAAGCAGGCCGATGGAAGACCGGTTTACCGCCGTAGAGAATATCGCCGGCAAGCGGATGTCCAATGGAACTGAAATGAACTCTGATTTGATGAGTTCTGCCTGTTTCAAGCCGGCATCGGATCAAGGTTAATTTTTGTTTTCGATCGACTTCCAAAACTTCATAATGAGTAATCGCTGACTGGCCGGATGGGGAAATCCTTCTTCGTGTTGGGTGATGGCGATCCTTTCCGATCGGCTTGTTGATCGTCCCCTTCGTTTGAAAAAGAATTCCGTGAACGATGGCCACATATGTCCGCTTGATTTCTTTTTTTTCGAGCAAATAAGATAAAGTCGAATAGCTGAGAGGATGTTTTGCAAATAAAATAGCTCCGGTTGTATCTTTGTCCAATCGGTGCACATGTCGTACAAACCCTATATCTCCGTTCACGCACAAGTGCCCTGCCACCATATGTAACAACGTATCAGCATCTTCAGGTGAATTGGGATGAGTGGTGATCCCGGCTGGTTTATTCACAATGATGAGATGATCATCCTCCATTAGAACTTCAATGGGCTGAAAGGAAGGGGGAACGGGCAAGGGACTTTGATTAAATAAAGGCAGCTGAATGCGGTCTTTTTCTTGTAGTACCACGGACAGTGATACAGGTTTTCCATTTAAAGAAATGGATTGGTTCATACGCCATTCATGAAGCAATTTTTTGGGTATTTTCCATTTTTGCTGTAAAAATTCAGCAATTGTAAGACCGGAGAAGCTTTTAGGGATGGTGATTTCTCCAATTTCCCCTTTTCTGATTGTTTTCATTCTATGGGATCGTCCTTTCTGGTGTGAATTACCGCCCTTAATGATTCAATAATCCCTAGGATAAAACCTAGGGATCGTGAATTTTATTTTTTGATTGTTTGTTCTAAAAAGCTCCGTAATTTTTCTTTTGGTTGTTCTCCGACAAGACGAGATTTTTCTTTTCCTTTTTCATAGTACACAATGGTTGGGGTATATTGAATGTGATAGTCATCCCATCCTTGATCAAATTCGAGCAAATTATATTGATAAACGTGTACGTTCATATCTTTTGCTAAAGGCATTAAAATCGGCGTCGTTTTTTTGCAATGAGGGCATGTTGGACTGTAAAAGTAAACGACCAAACTTTCTTTTTGATCCAGTTTCTTTTTCAGTTCATCAGGCAAAATCAAATTTTGATAATTCGGGTCATGCAATTGGTCAATGGTTTCAGGATGGAGATCGGTCTTGCCATATGGATTGTTTTTGGCTTCTTCATTTTGCTGATATTTGGTGATAAAAAAGATGGCCGCAAATAACACGATCACAATAGCCAGAAATATGATTACCTTTTTCAATGTACTTCCTCCTTCCATTTTTTATATACAATGACGCTTGAAACAAAAATAATGATAAAGGCTACAAGCGCCAAAAAAGGAATGGTGATAAACCCAAACCAATTTATGTATTCCGCCGTGCAGGGGATTCGCCCGCAAGCAGGTGCATGATCGGAGAAAAATGATATTTTTTGTAAAGAATAATGGTATAAAGAAATGGACCCGCCAATGGCAGATAAGACAGAAGAATAGATTGCCATACGATAATCTTTTCTTACAACGGCCATCCCTAAAAATACAGTGAGCGGATACATACAAATTCTTTGATACCAGCAAAGTTCGCATGGTTCATAACCCCTGATTTCAGAAAAGTATAAACTTCCCATCATCGCGATGACAGAAGCTCCCCAAGCGAGAAATAATAGATTTTCTTTCAAATTTTTCATAATATCCTCCTCAGATAAGCTCTTCTCAAAATTATAGTATTGATTGAAGAAAAAGAAAACGTACAAAACATAAAATAATCAAAAGTAACCGCATGTTCACTTTTTTATAACAGGAAATAGTTGAAAAGTATTGGATTGCTTGCGCTGTAGTTTTCTTTCAAAAGATTTTCTTGTTCATACCAAAGGACTGTAAAACGGGAGCAATAGGTTCTTAAAAATAATGAGGAAAAGCAAGGACCAATTTCCAAACCTGCAATATTTTTGTTGCCAATTTGGAAAAGATAGAGCTGTGAAAGAAATAGAATAACTTACAATAACAAGAATATAATTCAAGACGCCCCGAATGAGCAAAATAAAAATATATGTAAGAAAATGGATGACAGAAAGGCTTACCTTTAAGAGGCAAGCCTTTGGTTTGGTGGAATTCTCAGGACTAAAAAAATGCTTCTTCAAAGGGATGTGTGACGCTATACGTGTTGTTCGCATGCTCAATATAGTGAAGCAATGCATATAAACGACGCTCTATCACAAAATAATCATGGGAAAAGTAATTCGCATGCAAGAAATGTTCAATTTTTTTAGCTAAAAAATGGTCTCTTGTGCGCACCATTAAAATTAGCAAATTATCCCATTCTGACCGGTGGATATAGAATAAAGCACGATCGTAATCGACTTTGTCCAAGCGGCTTTCCCTCCTTGTATAGGAGTTGTTATTAGTGTATGTGATTTTCGTCAACATCCACAAAGCAAATGTTGGTCGGTCTGTAAAACAAATTGGATATGCAATCGGCTTTTGTTGACTAGATGCTTTTTTATGGCGACGATCAAAAGAAGTGACATTGCTGCTGTCTCATTTACATGAGCTGTTCAAATTGATTCGCTTCACCTTTTGCGCCCTTCACATTTTGTTTTTTGGAAAAGGCGTGAAGGCAGCGATTCAAGATGAAATTGGAATGGACGTAAATGGCTGGCTTCGCCACTTTCTTATTCTATTTTCATCAAACCTCCTTTGTTCTCATAAATTGTTATAAGAACAAAGGGGGGAAAGCGAATGCTGGAAAATGAACAAAAACGGTTGGAATACGCCATCGAGGAAATTACGGAAATCGCCAGCGGTTTTGGACTGGACTTTTACCCGATGAGGTACGAGATCTGCCCTGCTGAAATTATTTATACATTTGGTGCATATGGGATGCCGACAAGATTTTCTCATTGGAGTTTTGGAAAGCAATTTTTTAAAATGAAGCTTCATTATGATTTAGGTTTAAGCAAAATTTATGAGCTTGTCATCAATTCCAATCCTTGTTACGCGTTTTTGCTTGATACCAATTCTCTTATCCAAAATAAATTAATCGTTGCCCATGTATTGGCACACTGCGATTTTTTCAAAAACAATGTTCGTTTTCAAAACACCAATCGAGATATGGTCGAAAGTATGGCGGCGACAGCAGAGCGGATACGTCATTATGAAATTCAGTACGGAAAAAAGGAAGTGGAGAGATTTATTGATGCCGTTTTGGCGATAGAAGAACATATTGATCCGTCTCTCATGAGACCTCAACTGGCGTGGAGTATAGAAGATTTAGAGGAGTGGGAGGAGGAAGAAGATTCAAAACCGGCCTCTCCATACGATGACTTATGGTCGCTGGATGAGAAAAAGCCGGTAAGGAAAGATGGCGGAAAAAAGAAGAAAAAATTTCCTCCTCAACCTGAAAAGGATTTAGTGTTGTTTATTGAACAGTACAGCCGGGAATTAACAGAATGGCAGCGAGATATTATGACGATGATCAGAGAAGAAATGCTATATTTTTGGCCGCAGCTGGAAACGAAGATTATGAACGAAGGTTGGGCTTCGTATTGGCATCAACGAATTATCCGGGAATTAGATTTAACTTCAGATGAAGCCATTGAATTTGCCAAATTAAATGCCAGTGTCGTTCAGCCATCTCGAACAAGCATTAATCCGTATTACCTCGGTTTGAAGATTTTTGAAGACATTGAAGAACGTTGGAACCATCCTAGTGATGAAATGAAAAAACACGGGGTTGTTCCTGGTTCCGGCCGGGATAAGATATTTGAAGTTCGAGAAATTGAATCGGATATTTCATTTTTGCGCAATTACTTAACAAAGGATTTGGTGATGCGCGAAGACATGTTTCTTTTCCAAAAACAAGGCCACGATTACAAGATTGTGGATAAAGAGTGGAAAAATGTTCGCGATCAGCTGGTGAATATGCGGGTAAATGGCGGATTTCCCTATATAACCGTCAACGATGGCGACTATTTAAAAAATGGGGAATTGTATTTAAAGCACTGGTATGAAGGGATTGAACTTGACTTGAATTATTTAGAAAAAGTGCTTCCTTATATTTATCAATTATGGGGCCGCCCCGTTCACATGGAAACAGTCGTAGAAGAACGGGCCATGCTGTTTACCTACAACGGCCGAAGCATTCAAAGAAAATATTTATAGGGGCCTGACCCCCTTGATGCTTTAAAGTATAAAAGAGGTTAACAAGATAGATTAAAAATAAAGAATTTGTGCAACTTAAATGGTATGACGTGTGTTGATTGGCGTTATACCTTTTTTACTGTGAAATTCTAAAAAGGATAAAATAAATTTTTGAAGATAAGGTGAAAAATATCGTAAGATGGAATTGAATTCAATATTTTTTAAAAATGTATAAAAGTGGGATTGAGAAAAGATGGAGAATGCAGGCAATCCAATAATCACAGAGGTTGAATTGAAAAACGTCCATAAAACTTTTATGAATCATAATGAGGCGATCCATGTATTAAAGGGAATAAGCGGGAAAGTTCCAAAAGGATCTATTTTAACGATTATAGGACCTTCAGGATCAGGAAAAAGCACGATTTTATCATTATGCAATTTGCTTATCACTTCTGATGAAGGGGAGGTTCATATTCAGGGGAAAGAAGTTCGGAAGTGGGAAGTCCAAGAACTTAGGCGTCAAGTTGGTATTGACTTTCAAAGTGCACCTATGCTGACAGGGACTGCATTAGAAAACCTTACACTGCCTGCTCGTTTGCAAGGTCGAACTTTGAACAATCCTGAAAAATATATGGAATACGTTGGATTATCGAAAGATCTTTTAACAAGGGAAGCAAAAGAGCTTTCAGGCGGACAGCGGCAAAGATTGTCATTAGCTAGAACATTGGTCAACAATCCTTCCGTTTTATTGCTTGATGAAGTCACTTCCGCACTTGATTCCATCTCTGGACATGAGATTGAAGAACTCATTTTAAGACTGAATCGTGAACAGCAAACGACGATTCTTTGGGTCACTCACGATTTAGCACAAGCGGAACGTGTCGGCGATCAAACTTGGCTCATTATGGATGGAAGACTAATTGAAGCTGCCCCGACCAAACAATTTTTTGCTGAACCTAAAGAAGCCAAAACCAAACAATTTTTAGACATGAAGAGGGAAAATAAATGAATTTGCTTACCGTTTTGTTAAGTTTTAGCTTCGTGATTATCTCGCTTTTTCTATCAACCGCTTTTAAATTAGGGCTTGGCCGTGACTTGGTGATCACCAGTATCCGGGCTACTATACAATTGTTTTTGATTGGATATATTTTAAAAGCTGTGTTCGGTTTTCATAATCCACTTGTCATCATCGTGATGCTTCTGCTCATGATTATAGTAGCGGCAAAAAATGCAGCGAAACGTGGACAAGGTTTACCTTATATTTTTTGGAAAATTTTCGTAACGATTTCTATCGTTGAAATCATTACACAAGCGTTCTTGCTTGGATTACATATCGTGCCGGCAACTCCGCCGTATATTATTTCGATCAGCGGCATGATTATCGGAAACTCCATGGTCATCGCGAATCTTTTCTTAAATCGTCTAAAAGGTGAGCTGGAGATGCGAAAAGAAGAAGTCTTGCTTGTGCTGTCGCTTGGAGGCAGTATAAAACAATCCATCTATCCCATTTTAAAACAGTCTATTCGTTCAAGCCTCATTCCAACTGTCGAAAGCCAAAGAACCATTGGACTTGTTCAACTGCCCGGCATGATGACGGGGCAAATCGTAGCTGGAGCCGACCCTGTCCAAGCGGTCCGCTTTCAACTATTAATTGTATTTATGATCATGTCCGCCGCCACTCTCACTTCTATTATTTTAGGATTCCTCACCAATCCAGGCCTATTTAACAAACATCAACAATTAAAAGGGGCCTGACCCCTTTTTCGCTTTAAAGCTACAAAGGGGTCAGGCACCATTTTTTTCTTGCTTTCGAGTTTGAAAAGTCATTATAATGGAAATGTACGAAATATTCAAATGAAATAGAGGTGGTTATGATAGCAAGAAAGCCGCGTGTGTGGTATCCTGGGGCCATTTATCATGTAACGGCTCGTGGAAACCGGAAAGAAGCTATTTTTCGAGATATAGTTGATTATCGAACCTACTTAAAATATCTCCGCATTGTCCGCAATCGTTACCCCTTCATTCTTCATTCCTATTGTTTAATGAAAAACCACGTTCATCTTCAATTAGAAACGATTCATGATCCCCTTCACTTCATCATGAGAGACTTTCATTCAGAGTATGCCATGTATTTTAATCGTCGTTACGATCTTGTTGGCCATGTATTTCAAGGACGCTATAAAGCCCAACTCATTGAAAATGATCATTATTTCCTTAAAGTAAGCCAATATATTCATCTTAATCCAGTCAGAGCAAATTTAGTAGAAAAGCCGGAAGATTACATTTGGAGTAGTTACCATTCATATATTACAGGGAAAGATAATCCCAATGTCGACAAACAAAAAACGTTGTACTATTTCACAAAAGATCGCTCACGAATCACCTATCAGCAGTATGTGGAAGAGCATATGAAAGAAAATCCATTCTCCAATATTCAAAATCTTTAAAGTATTAAAATATTAAAGGGGTCTGACCCCATTAGAAAGGATGTTTATATGCTCAGGAATCGTTGGCAGATTTTAATTTTGGCTACTTGGATACAAATGACGGCCGCAATGATTACTCAAGGTATGGGTCCGTTATCCACTTATTGGGGAAAAATGGATCTTTTAACTCCAACGCAAACAGCCATTTTAGTGTCGGCTATCAATGTCGGTCCTTTGTTTTCGATGATGTTTTTAGGAAAAGCCATTGATCTATACGGAGAACGGTGGATTTTAGGGATTAGCAGTTTGTTGCTTGGACTCACGATGGGGGCGACGTTGCTTTCTCATCATTATATCTACTTAATCATGATTTTAATGATCGTGGGGGCGTGGTATGGCGCTTCGCAACCGGGGGGAAGCAAGGCCATCGTCCACTGGTTTCCGGTAAAAGAAAGGGGACTGGCACTGGGAATCAGACAAACAGGCATTCCATTAGGCGGAGCCATTGCGGCTGCCAGCATTCCATGGCTGTCCATTCATTTTGGAGTGTCAACGGCCATTTTAGTCCAAGCGGGTCTAGCTATTGTCAGTGGATTTTTATTTCTATTACTCTATCAAGATGCGGAACCGGCAAAAAGTGAGAGTGAAAATCCTGAAGAAAAAGAAAACTGGAAATCGATTTGTTTTAATAAAACTCTTTACCCTGTTTTCTTTGTGGGAGTTTCACTTGTATCTCTCCAATTTATATTGGTTGCTCATTTTATGGGATTTTTAACAAACGAATTAAAAGTTTCCCTTACAAAAGCAGATTGTATTTAACTGTGGTGCAAATTTCCGGAATGTTAGGCAGAGTGGTATTGGCGTGGGTAGGTGACAATTGGTTAAAAGGAAATCGAGTTCGTCCTCTCATTCTTTCTATTGTCGTGGCCATAGTGTCGTGGCCATAGCATCTATTTTCTCTTTTGTGGCTGGATGAAGGGGTGTCTAGCTGGCTCCTTGTCGGAATCAGTATTGTATTAGGTTTCTTTGGAATGGGCTGGTACAGTCTCTATATCGTTTATGTTTCCGAAAACGGACCGGAAGATCAAATCGCCTACACCGTGAGCATAGGTCTTACTTTAAACCAAATTGCCATTATAGCAGCTCCCGTTCTATTCGGATTGATCGTGGACTGGCAAAAAAGTTATACGATAGCGTGGATTTTCCTAATGGTGATCATCGCTTCAGGAGGGCTTATGTTATTACCAAGCAAATCCGGTTTAAAGAAAATAGATATATGAAACTAAGTTTATCGAAAATACATAAAGGGCAACACCGTAGGTATTCTTATACTCTGCCTAATCATTGAGCGGGATTGGGATTTTGACGGACAAAAAATAACCGATTCACTTTAGTTAAAAGAACACCGCCATAACATCTTTGATCTAAATAAATGAAATAGTCATTTATCTAAGCGAATCGTTGCGCTCTTAAGGTAATTTTTATGGACAAATCCGAAGTGAATTTAAAAAATTTCTCCTCTCAATTCCGCTCTAATGAAGCTGCTTTTTGCTTTGTTTCATAAAATCCGAGATTTTCGGAAATTTCAGCGGCTGCCTTCATTATTTTATCTACTAGAAAGCCAGTTTTCATTTTCTTTATTCGATCTAATGGCCCCACTACGCTGATACCCGCAATGACTTTTCCGGTATAATCTTTGACGGGTGCTCCAATACTCACAATTCCTTTACTTATTTCTTCTTTGGCGATTGAATACCCTTGTTTTTTGATTTGGTCCAGTTCTGCCCGAATTTGTGCTTCTGTTTTTTCACAATGGTATGGTCCGCTTTTCGCGATCACATGTTGGATATATTCTTCAGGTTGATAAGCCAATATCACTTTTCCCACTCCGGTTTTAAGAGCAGGATTTCGTTGACCGATATTGGACATAAGAGAAACAGGATGACGGCATTCGATTTTATGAAGATAGACGATATGTTGATCTTCCAATATGGCAAGGTGAGCCGTTTCTCCCAACTCATCAACGAGTGGTTTGAGCACGTGCAAAGACACTCTGTATATTTCATAATGAGTGGTGACCAGTCCGCTTAAACCGAGGATGGATAAACCAAGATGATATCTTTTCGTATGGGGATTTTGTTCTAGAAAGCCTTTGCTGCAAAGTTTGGTGACGAGCCGATGGACGGTGGTTTTATGGATGTCCAACTGGCGGGCGATTTCTGTAATTCCATATTCTTGTTTTGGACGTGAATATAATTTTAAAATTCTTATAGCATTTTTGACCGATCCTAAAAAATATTTTTCATTGGCACCATCCTTTTGCACTTTGGTCACTCCTTTTTCAAAAATGGAATCATATTCAGATTAGTGAAGGCAGATGGGATGAAGGGAGCTATAACGTTTCTAATTTGTGAGAAATTTGGTCCGCTGCTTGAATCACTGATTTTGTCAGCGAATGATAGTTGGTAGGATGAATTCGTTTGATCGATCCGACGATACTGACAGAAGCAGCCACTTGCTGATTGACCGTTATGGGAGCAGCGATGGAAGTGATTCCTTCATGGAGCTCTTCTTTACTAATCGCATATCCTTGCTGTTTGATCTGTTTTAATACGCGTAAAAATTCTTCCGGATGAGTGATCGTATATGGTGTATAAGGATGAAGACCGTGTTCTTTTATATAGTTTTCTATGAAATCTTTAGGCTTGTAAGCAAAAATGACTTTGCCTGCGCTTGTGCAATGAGGAGGGTTTTTACGGCCAATATGCGTCAGCATTTCAACGGGGTGTTTGCAATCTTCTTTGCAAAGGTAAAAAACTTCCCCTTTTTTTAAAATGGCAATATGGGCACTTTCTCCGGTTTTTTCGACTAATTGCCGTATAATAGGTCGGCCTACTTCCAATATCTTCAAACGGGAACTTACAAGATTTCCTAATGCCAATAAGGGAACTCCCAAGTGATAACGACTCGTTTCTCTATTTTTCATAACGAATCCTTCGCTTTCCAATGTAATAAGGAGTCGATGGGCAGTACTCTTGGCAATGCCCAGCTTGTTGGCGATTTCGGTTACTCCAAGCTCTGATACATCCATTGAAAATAAGTCCAATAATTTTAAAGCGTTATCTAAAGAATTGGACTTGTTCTTGGTTTTTGCCATTCGATTAGCTCCTTTCTAAATATGGGTAACGATGACGATCAAGGCTTAAGATAATTGAAAGCGCTATCATAACAGCTAGCAACTTGTTCGGTAGATGAACGAGAGGAATGATATTATTTTATCATATAATTTTTGAATATTAAATAAATTTAAAATTTTCATCTTTGTTTCGCATAGAAGAACAACCAAGTTGTTAGCGTTTCCGCTATTTTCTACCCTTATGTTAAAGCAACTGATTTTCAGCAAATAAACAGGGGGTATGAATGATGGCATCCGTATCAGCCGAAACAAAAACGATGGATTGTTTGCATTTTATCAATGGAAAGTATTGTTCTTCTGTGGATCATAAAACGTTTGAAAATATTAATCCAGCAACAGAGGAAGTGATCGGGACGGTGGCGGAAGGCGGAAAAAAAGAAATTGATCTTGCCGTCGCCGCTGCAAGAAAAGCATTAAATGGACCTTGGAAGGAAATATCCACACAAGAAAGATCGAAAATCATCCGCAGAATTGGCGATATTATTTTGGAAAGAATCGATGAACTAGCCATGTTGGAAACGTTGGATACCGGAAAACCGCTTTGGTTGGCCAAACAACTGGATATTCCGAGAGCCGCTTATAATTTCCATTTCTTCGCCGACTATATGATTTCAGTGGGTACGGAAGCCTATGAACAAGACAATATAGCGATCAATTATGCCGTTCGCCGTCCGGTAGGAGTTGTTGGATTGATTAATCCTTGGAATCTGCCGTTGTTATTGTTGACTTGGAAATTAGCTCCTTGTTTGGCTGCCGGAAATACGGCTGTTATGAAACCGGCAGAATGGACGCCGATGACAGCGACTTTATTGGGGGAAATTTGTAAAGAAGCAGGCGTTCCGGATGGAGTCGTGAATATAGTGCATGGTTTTGGTCCCGATTCAGCAGGCGCAGCTCTTTCCGAACATCCGGATGTAGATGCCATCAGTTTTACCGGTGAAACGTCAACGGGAACCGTCATTATGCAATCAGCTGCCAAATCGTTGAAAAAATTGTCCTATGAACTAGGCGGGAAAAACCCCAATATTATTTTTGCGGACTCGGATTTGGATGAAGTCATTGAAACTACCATCAAATCCAGTTTTATCAATCAAGGTGAAGTTTGTTTGTCTGGCTCTCGCATTTATGTCGAACGTCCGGTTTTGGATGCATTTATGGAGAAGTTTGTTCAAAAAACAAAAGAACTTACGGTCGGTGATCCTTTAGATCCTAACAGCAAAGTGGGAGCGTTGATTTCGAAAGAACATTATGAAAGAGTATCGAGCTATCTTAAAATTGCCCGAGAAGAAGGCGGAAACATTGTGATAGGCGGAAAACGTCCGGCGGGATTGGACAAAGGTTATTATTTAGAGCCAACTATTATCGCTGGATTGGATCGGAATTCCCGCTGTGTCAAAGAGGAAATTTTCGGTCCGGTTGTCACCGTTCTCCCCTTTGACAAAGAAGAGGAAGCGATTGAACAGGCGAATGATACCCACTATGGATTAAGCGCAACGATTTGGACGAATGATCTGCGCCGTGCCCACCGGGTGGCCAGGCAAATAGAAGCAGGAATCATCTGGGTCAACACCTGGTTTTTGCGCGATTTACGCACACCTTTTGGAGGCATGAAAAGAAGCGGAATCGGCAGGGAAGGCGGAATGCACAGCTTTGAGTTTTACACCTGAATCCGTGACAAAACATCTTTACAATGGTCGCAAACCGTTGATACGATAAGGAAAAACGACGTTGACGATTCTTCATCAAGTAGGTGATGTGATGAAAGATTTCCCGATTCGGTTTGTATTGACAGATGAAGCGATTACCCCAAGTGCTGGGCTTGCTCTCGTTGGCTACTTACTCCATCGAACGAAACTGGATAAACGGGTAAACGCACTTCGGCTTCCAACGGTTCGTCGAGAAGTGCACATTTCCCATAGCGATGTCATTCGCTCGATGATTGGCTTGCTTGCCACAGGAAAAACGGATTTCGATCATATCGAAGCGTATCGTCAGGACGATATCTTTTCGGCATCGATGGGGATTCAGCACGTGCCTTCCTCTCCAACCTTGCGACAACGACTCGATCAGCTCGCTTGTCTTCCGATGACCGAAACGATTCTTTGGGAGGAGTCCATACGTCTGTTGATTCAACGACATGCCACTTTGTCCCCTTGTTGGACCAAAGGAAAGACGACATGGCTTCCCCTTGATATAGATGGTTCCCCATTTGACAACTCCGATACGAAAAAAGAAGGAGTCAGTCGAACGTATAAAGGATTTGACGGTTTTACACCGTTGTTTGCGTATGCAGGGAAGGAAGGGGATCTCGTTCATGCCGAGTTGCGTCCAGGGAAACAACATGTGCAAGACAACATGCCCTCGTTTTTAGTCACCGCTATCCGTCGAGCTCGTCAACTGACTTCATCTCGTCTGCTTGTTCGCATGGATGCAGGAAACGATGCAGAAGCGAATGGGCACGTATGCCTAAAGGAAGACGTGGACTTTGTCATCAAGCGAAACTTACGCCGAGAATCGAAAGCGCTTTGGTTCCAGATCGCTTCGCAAAAGGGCAAACGTGTCGATGATGGACAAAGCGAAGGAGTACAAACCTATGAGCTATGCCTTCCACAGAAGGCAGCGATCGATGGAAACACGTATACGTACGTTCAAGTCACCCAAGTGACGGAACGGACGATGGAACGCAATGGACAGCTGATGCTCGTTCCTGATTATGAAGTGGAAAGCTATTGGGTGCGGCTCAAAGGATACGAGCATGTTCGAATGAGCGATGTGCTCGCGTTGTATCATGACCATGCGACAGGCGAACAGTTTCATAGCGAACTGAAGAGCGACTTAGATTTAGAGCGGCTTCCATCTGGGAAGATGAAAACGAATGCGCTCGTGTTGGTCATGGGAGCCTTCGTTTACAATCTTCTTCGTCTGATTGGACAAGATCTATTAAGCGATCCGAGACATCCGTTGCACCACAAAGTGAAACGCCGCCGCATCAAGACGATTATTCAGACGGTGATCACGATGGCAGGGCGACTCGTCCGTCGATCACGACAGATCTGGATGAAACGGACGCGAAGGAGTGGCTATAGCGAGCCCCTACTGAACGTCTATCAGAAATGGAGAGAGGCAAGATAACGAACGAATGTTCGGGCACTGATGTCCAACGTCACTCCCTGTGCTTTTTTGTCTATTTTTTTGGTTCGTATACCTAAAAAAAGAGATTTGTTCCATTTTCGGAAATAGAGATGACATAGGTCATAAGCATAAAAAGGGTTTTATGGATTATCAATCCATCAAAATTACAACAAAATCAAAGTCGATTTCAATTCATCACGGATTCAGGTTTTACACTGAATTATCCAATATTTGTATAAAATTATAAGGGTGATAAAATGGCACAAAATCAGATTCAACTGCTGTCACAGCAATTGTTGGATGCAGAGAAAACAAGGAAAGGGATCGAGCCGTTCACCAAGACATATCCACAACTGACGGAAGAAGAAGCTTATCAGATTCAGCTGCTGAACATACAAAAAAAGCTCAATGCCGGCGAGAAGATTGTTGGGAAAAAAATTGGGTTGACGTCTCTTGCTATGCAAACGTTATTGGGGGTCAACGAACCTGATTATGGGCATTTGCTGGATGGAATAATTTTAGAAAACCATGGGATACTTTCATGGCAAAAAGTTTGCCAGCCGAAAGTCGAGGCAGAAATTGCTTTTGTGCTAAAGAAAGACTTAACTGGACCAAATGTGACGGAAGTAGACGTTTTGCTGGCCACTGATTATATAGTGCCGGCATTAGAAATTGTCGATAGTCGAATTCGCGATTGGGATATTCAATTAGTAGATACAGTAGCAGACAACGCTTCCTCCGGGTTTTTTGTGCTTGGTGGGAGCCCGACTTCCATAGCAGATCTTGATTTAACAATCATTGGGATGGCTCTGTATAAAAATGGCGAATTGATAAATACAGGTGCAGGTGCAGCTGCCATGGG
Source organism: Bacillus smithii (assembly GCF_001050115.1). Taxonomy (NCBI): domain Bacteria; kingdom Bacillati; phylum Bacillota; class Bacilli; order Caryophanales; family Bacillaceae; genus Bacillus; species Bacillus smithii. The sequence goes on from NZ_CP012024.1 coordinate 822,048, forward strand.
CCATCCGGCAAAATGCGTTGCCTGGCTTGCCAACAAATTGCATGATTATGGCATTTCATTAAAAGAAGGCGAAGTGATTTTATCGGGAGCTTTGTCCGCAGCGGTAGCGGCTGAGCCTGGAGATTATTTTCACGCCAAACTGTCCCACATAGGCGAGATTAGTATGAAATTTGGCGATTAAAAACAAAGGGGGCTTTCAAGTGAACAAAGTGAAGGTTGGAATTATTGGCTCCGGTAATATTGGCACTGACTTAATGTATAAGATCGAAAAAAGCGAAGTTCTCGAAATGTCCACTATGATTGGAATCGATCCGGATTCAGAGGGATTGAAACGAGCCAAAACACGCGGTTACACCGTTTTTAGCAATGGAATTGAAGGGTTTTTGCAGCATCCAGAATTGGCGGATATTCTTTTTGATGCTACAACGGCTAAAGCTCACGATTACCATAATCAAGTTTTAGGGAAGCTTGGAAAACAGGTGATTGATCTAACCCCTGCTGCTATAGGTCCGTTTGCTGTTCCTGCCGTGAATTTAACTGAGCATTTAGATCAGCCGAATGTCAATATGATTACATGCGGAGGACAGGCAACCATTCCTATTGTCCATGCCATTTGCCGCGTTGTTTCTGTAGAATACGCAGAAATTGTCGCGACGATCGCCAGCAAAAGTGCGGGTCCGGGAACACGAGCCAATATTGATGAGTTTACGAGAACCACGGCAAGAGGAATCGAAGTGATTGGTGGAGCGAAAAAAGGCAAGGCGATTATTATCTTAAATCCGGCAGAACCGCCGATCATGATGCGCGATGCCATTCATGCATTGGTAGAGGAAGAAGGAAAAGAAAAAGAAATCACTGAATCGATTAAAAAAATGGTAACCAAAGTTCAAGAGTATGTCCCGGGTTATAGACTGAGAACCGAACCGATATTTAAAGGCAAACGAGTATCTGTATTTATAGAGGTGGAAGGAGCGGGAGACTTCTTTCCTCCGTATTCAGGGAATTTGGATATAATGACGGCATCTGCCCGGAAAGTAGCGGAAGAATTTGCCGGAAAAAAACTGTCGCAGTTGCAGAAACAGTGAAGGAGGATTGAAAATGGCACATTTAACGGTTGTAGATGTGACGTTAAGGGACGGAAGCCACTCTATGAAACATGCTTTTACCGAAAAACAAGTGCGGTCGACAGCTCGTGCACTGGATGAAGCGGGAGTCCCATATTTTGAAGTATCCCATGGGGATGGTCTTGGCGGATCTTCTTTGCAATACGGATTTTCAAAAGTGAACGAAATGAAATTAATTGCAGCAGCAAAAGAAGAATGTCAGCAATCGAAAATTTCTGTTTTGCTTTTGCCGGGAATTGGCATTAAAGAAGATTTAAAAGAAGCGGTCCAAGCAGGAGCAGATATGGTTCGTGTGGCGACACATGTGACAGAAGCCGATGTTGCCAAGCAACATATTGAATTAGGGAGGAATCTTGGTTTAAAAACAGTTGGTTTTTTGATGATGGCTCATTCGGCGCCTACTTCCAAACTGGTGGAACAGGCGAAATTGTTTGAAAGCTATGGAGCTGAAGTCGTTTATGTAACAGATTCGGCGGGGGCATTGCTGCCTCACGAGGTAAAAGAGAAAATTGCCGCGTTGCGAAGCGAACTGGGAGTGGACATTGGTTTTCACGGACATAATAATTTGTCGCTAGCGATGGCGAATACATTAGCCGCTATAGAAGAAGGAGCAACATATATTGACGGCAGTCTGAGGGCGCTCGGAGCGGGAAGCGGAAACACACAAACGGAAGTGATGGTCGCAGTGCTGAATCGATTGGGTCATCGAACCGGCATTGATCTGTATAAGATTATGGACGCAGCGAATATTGTGGCAGACTATATGCCTCGTCCTCAAGAAATTACCGGAGCCAGTTTAATTTTAGGTTATGCCGGGGTATACTCCAGCTTTTTATTGCATGCTAAGGAAGCGGCAGAGCGTTTTCAAGTAGACGAAAGAGACATTTTGGTGGAGCTGGGCAAAAGAAAAGTGGTTGGGGGACAAGAAGATATGATTCTACAAGTGGCTTCGGAACTAGCATCAAAAGTGAAAACATTCATCTAGGGGGAAAGGAATTTGGATAGGAAAAAATACCGGGAATTGGCGGAATTTTTAATCAATGCTGAAAAAGAAAAAAGAGAAGTCGTCCGGCTGACTTCTGAAATTCCAGACTTGACGCCTGAGCAAGCGTATCGAATTCAGGAAGAGCTGGTCAATTTGAAATTAGCAAACGGACATCGGATAATCGGGCCCAAAATGGGGCTAACGAGCTTTGCTAAAATGCAGCAAATGAAAGTCAATGAGCCGATTTATGGCTATGTTTTGGATGATATGTTGATTGAAAGCGGAGAAACCGTCTCTTTTTCCGAATTCATCCATCCAAAAGTGGAAATCGAAATCGCCTTTTTCCTTGGAGAGGATATAAAAGGCCCTGGCGTCACAAGTGCTCAAGTGATGTCGGCAACGGCTTATGTCGCACCGGCTCTTGAAATTATAGACAGCAGATATAAAAATTTTCAATTTACACTTCCTGATGTCATTGCCGATAATGCATCCGCTTCCCGTGTGGTCATTGGAAATAAGTTGACGCCTTTATCTTCTTTGACTACGGACTTGGAGCTGATCGGTGCTGTATTGTACATCAATGGGGAATTAAAAGCGAATGGTGCGGGTGCCGCGATATTGAATCATCCGGCCAATTCCATCGCAGCTCTTGCCAATATGCTGGCCCGTTCCGGCAAAAAGCTTCAAGCAGGAGATATCATTTTGGCAGGAGCGATCACAGAGGCGATTATGCTTGCAAACGGAGATGTTGTCCATGGAAAGTTGGATCAATTAGGGGACGTTTCCTTCGCAGTCCGCGACTAATTTTGAGGAGGATTTTCAAATGCCATTTATTCAGATTCATTTACTTGAAGGCAGATCAGAAGAGAAAATCAAAGACGTGATTAAAAATGTCACAGACTGTGTCGCTGGTACTTTAGATGCGCCGCTGGAAAGTATACGTGTCGTTGTGACGGAGATCCCTCCCACACATTGGGGCACCGCAGGCAAAACAAAAGCGGAAAGCAAATAAAGAACCGCAAGAGAAAGTATTCTTTTGTTCCATATCATAAAGACCCTATTGTCTTATTCAGATAAAAATGGATCGTTTTCTTTTTTAAAAGGGGACTTTACAGTTTCTTAAGCAGCTGATTTGTAGTGAATATCAATTTCATGATGATAACCATCTGCTGCCTGTATTTATTAAAAAGCGGTTGCATGTAATTAAAAGATCATGTTTTAACCAATATACGAATCAATAAAAAGACCGAATCGGGAATCTTGCTGAGAAAAAGCAATAATGGAAAACGACGATGAGAAGACGAGGTAACAATGAATGGATTTCTAGAAAAAGTTGACAAAGCGGAAAAATGTCAGTTTCTAACTATGTTTTTCCGCTTTTTTCATGTATTCTGAAGTTTTTTCAAAAATGGAATTTGAAAAAAGTGTCTTCACGGCTTCCATGAATTCTATTGGATCGTTGAATTTAACCAGTTTTTGCTGTCCTGTTTTGGAAAAGCGGACTCTCATCTGTTTATCCGTGACGGAAAGAGTTTGATCGCTAAAACATTGGGCGATTAATGGAGAACTATTAAACGGGGATTTTTCATGAAACGTAATTTGTTCTTTGATATCCGTCAATTTTTCCCAAGGGAGCTCCTTCAACGAAAATGCATATTTGATGATCCAGTGTTCTTCCGATTTCATTTCGAGCACATGTGTACCCTTTGGAGTTTGTAAACGGCGAGCTCGAAAACTTCCTGCTGCCGAGGATACAGCCATCCCGTCAATCTGAATGGGGGATAGAGCAAGTTGATTGCCAAATCCGGCATCTACCAACCATAAAGAATCTCCGAGATCGAGAAGAATTAAAACATGAGTGCCATCAAGGGCCCAATGGTTTCCGTTCGAAATGGTGCCGGAAACTAATTTTACATTGTATCCTTCTTCCTTCAGTTGCAAATAAAGATATGGGTTTAGCTCATAGCACAACCCGCCCCGATATTGGGAAAATTTTTGAAAAAGAAAAGTTTCTGTGATTGGCATCGTATTTTGAGTGACGACATCAAGATTTTCGAAAGGATATTGGCTGGCGAACTGTCTCAGTGTACTGCTTATTTTCTCAACAGTGCTGTTGTTTTCAGCCCCCGGTTTTGCTGTTGCCATGTGGATCACCCCTGAACTTATTGTAGTCTTTTCAGTTTTAAACCTGCAACCATTTCACTGTTTCGTTGTTCAGACATTATTTGAAGACATGTCATCATGGTCAAAGTAGTGCAAAGATGTAAGTGGTATTGTATAATAAAAATAAATGAAAATTAATAAAAATTGTGTCACATAACAACTTCATTAGGTTCCCTCTTTAAGGGGATCATGAGGCAAAGGGGAGTCATACATGAACCTGGGATTTGGTGAGATTGCTCTTATTGTTATTGTTGCGTTGTTGATTTTTGGACCTGCTAAACTCCCTCAATTAGGAAAAGCCGCCGGACAAACCCTTCATGAATTTAAAAAAGGCATGAAAGGTATTTTGGATGATGAGGAGGAAGGGAAAGAAAAAGAAAATGCAGTCGTGAAAGATGAAAATTCCCGATAAATCGGGATTTTTTTTCTGGATGGAAAGGATGAGAATGAGGATGAGGATGAAAAGAATTTTTAGTCTCTTAACTGTAGCTGTACTGCTGATTGTAGCAGGTTGTTCCGGAAAGTCGTCAGGAGGAGCGCAGGATACGGCGGGAACACAAGATAAAGCAGAAACGAAGAACATTACCGTCTCAGCAGCGGCCAGTTTGCAACCCGTTCTTGATGAGCTCATTGCCGAGTTTGAAAAAAAACATAAGGATTTTCATGTTACTGTAAACTACGGTGGTTCTGGAGCGTTAGCGCAACAGATTTCTCAAGGAGCTCCGGTAGACTTGTTTTTATCGGCATCCGCAGATAACGTTGATCAATTAAAGGAAAAGAACCTTGTCAGCAAGGACGTTTTGTTATTAAAAAATGAACTTGTTGTAGCTGTGCCAAAAGAGGGAGCGCAATCGATTTCTGATATCAAGGACTTGACGAGCAAAAATGTGAAAAAAATCGCCCTTGGAACTCCGGAGACTGTTCCCGCTGGCAAATACGCCGAACAAACGTTGAAATCTTTAAAATTATGGGATGATTTAGACGATAAAATCGTTTATACGAAGGATGTCAGACAGGCTCTGAATTATGTGGAAACCGGCAGCGTTGATGCAGCGTTTGTTTATAAAACAGATGCTCTGTCTTCCAAAAAAGTGAAAACGGCTATAGTAGCAGATCCAAAACTGCATGATCCTATTGATTATGAAATGGCGGTTATTAAGCATAAACATGAACAATGGGCGAAAGATTTTGCTAGCTTCTTACAGGACAAGCACTGCCAAGATGTGTTTAAAAAATACGGTTATTTAATCCCTTCCAAGGAGCATTCATAAATGGCAAGTTCTTTATGGGAACCGATTTTTTTATCCCTAAAGCTCGCTTTTGGAGCAACGATTATCGTGCTTATTTTCGGGCTGGCGGCGGCAAAATGGATGACTGCCTATTCTTTTAAAGGAAAGTTGCTGGTCGAGCTATTGTTTCTTTTACCGATTGTTTTACCACCAACCGTTGTAGGGTTTATATTAATCGTATTGCTTGGCGGGGATTCTATACTTGGGCGGGCGGTTGAGTCGATTTTCGGCCAACCGCTTATGTTTACGCAGTGGGCTGCTTTAATTTCTGCTACGGTTGTATCTTTTCCGCTCATGTACCAATCGCTGAGCATCGGATTTCAAGAAATTAATCAAGAAATCATTCAAGCTGCCCGATTAGACCGTGCATCTTGGCTGCAAATATTAATCTATATTGAACTGCCGCTTATATGGAAAGCGGTAATGGCGGGAATCTTTTTAAGCTTTGCAAGGGCATTGGGCGAATTTGGCGCTACGCTTATGTTCGCAGGCAATATCCCTGGAAAAACTCAAACCACCGCCATCGCCATTTATATGGCGATGGAAAGCGGGGATATGAAAACAGCGTGGACGTTGGTTATCGTGTTGATGTCGATTTCATTTGTATTACTGTTTGTCGTCCAGATGCTGAAGAAGAAATCATCTTAATAGAATCGGAGAATCCTAGGTCGAATGATTTCTTGTTCCTTACTGAGTTTCCGCTTTCCCCCTCGTTCCCCTGAGATTTTGCTTTCGGCTTTTCCCTTTCCCTTTTACAAGTTTCCTGGCAGAAGTTTGATTTTTCCACACGGAATGGGAAATAATCATCTAGACAAAAAAACAGGAACAAGAGTAAAATCAATGAGACATAAATCTCAAACGGGCCGTTAAGGAGAGGAAAATCATGTCGTTATCGGAATTTTTTCTCTCGAAAAGAACGACTTTTGTTGAAATTCATTATGTTATAATGTTTCTCAGCGTAAGGTGCTTTCATTGCTCCATGGACTTTTGTTTACGGCTGTAAAAAACAGCCTTGAGCAAATGAAATCCGTTTGGCAAAAACATGTCACTAAAAAGAAGTGGAATCAAGTAATCAAAGCGGATTTAAAATCCTTTATGGACTAGTGTAAACAACAGGGGGAACCAAAAAAGACATGGGAACATCTTTAGATACAATGAAGAACATTTGGAGAAAATTCCATCTAACCCAAGTGTTTATTTTGCTTCTTTCTATTTGCGTTCTTTTATTACTGGGATTTGTGATCTATTTTATGAAATCAGCAGATGTCGAGTCTTTAAAAAAAGGTCTATCCCAGCAAACGATTATTTATGACAAAGACGGAGACGTTGCCAGTAAATTATCAGCTAATCGCTCAGATAGTGTGCCGATCAAGAAAATACCGGATTCTTTGCAAGACGCTGTGGTTGCGATTGAAGACCATCAATTTTACAACCATAACGGATTTTATTTAAAAGGAATGCTGAGAGCGTTTGTGCAAGATATACTGCATGGAGGAGCGGTCCAAGGTGGAAGCACGATTACGCAGCAGCTGACGAAAAACGCGCTGCTTTCACCGGAAAAAACGTTAAAGCGAAAAATTGAAGAACTCTTTCTTGCGATCCAAATCGAAAAAGTGTACAAGAAAAAAGAAATACTGGAAATGTACTTAAACACCATTTACTTTGGGCAAGGTGCATGGGGAGTACAAAATGCATCGGAAAAGTATTTTGGAAAAAATGTGCAAGATTTGAATTTGAGTGAATCAGCTTTGCTTGCCGGTCTCATTAAGGCTCCGTCCGCCCTTGATCCGTACAATCATTACGAAGCGGCCATCAAACGCCGCAACGTCGTACTGGACCAAATGGTCAAATATGGGTACATCACACAAGATGAAGCGAATAAAGCCAAAAGTACGACCATCGTATTGAAAGACGGAAGCAAGGACCCGCTAAAAGAAAAATATCCTTATTTTGGCGATGCCGTTATTGAAGAAGCTGTCAATCGCTATGGCCTTTCTCAAAAAGATCTTTTGGAGAAGGGATATAAAATTTACACTACGATGGATCAAAATATCCAATCTCAATTGGAAAAAGTGTATAAGGAGGATTGGCTTTTTCCAAAAGGTGTACATGGCGGGGATGTTCAAAGCGCGGTCGTTATGTTAGATCCACATAATGGAGGGGTTTTAGGGGTTGTAGGAAGCCGTGGAGAACATGTATTCCGTGGTTTCAGCTATGCTACGCAAATGAAAACTTCTCCTGGATCTACGATTAAGCCTCTCGCTGTTTATACACCGGCTTTAGAAGAAGGATATGAACCAACGAGCATGCTGAAAGATGAAAAAATGAAATTCGGCGATTATGAGCCTTCCAACTATGACGGAGTGTACAAAGGAGAAGTTCCAATGTACGAAGCGGTTGAAAAATCGCTGAATGTACCGGCTGTTTGGCTTTTAAACGAGATTGGACTGGATAAAGGCGTGGATGCTTTAAAACGTTTCGGAATCCCTCTTGAAAAAGAAGACCGGAACTTGAGCATCGCTCTTGGCGGAATGTATAAAGGGGTCTCGCCATTGCAAATGGCGTCCGCCTATTCGACGTTTGCCAATGGTGGGGTTCGCCAAGAAGGACATTTTATCAGAAAAATTGTGGACCCTGACGGCAAGGTGGTAGCAGAGTGGAAAGGCGAAGGAAAGCGCGTTACAAGTAAAAAAGTAGTTGATGAAATGAATTCTATGCTGTTGAACGTAGTCGCAGAAGGAACTGGAAGAAAAGCATCGATTCCAGGGTATAAGATTGCCGGAAAGACAGGCTCTACTCAGGTGCCGATTGAAGGCGTGGATGGAACAAAGGACCAATGGTTTATTGGGTATACGCCAAACGTGGTGGGAGCTGTCTGGCTTGGCTTTGACAACAACAACGATTACTTGACCAGCAACAGTTCTGATGGAGTAGTCCCAGTATTTCGGGAGGTCATGGAAAAAACGCTGCCGTATATAAAAAATGAATCATTTGATGTAACGCCTATTCAAAAACAAGTAGAGAAAAAGAAGAAAAAAGATTGGAAAGAAAAACTCATCGAAGAATGGAAGAAGCTTTTTTAAAGGCCATAAAGGCCCCTTTTGAACAAATAAATCCGACGAGATAAAACCTTTCTCTCGTCGGGTTTTTTCTGTTTTCGGGAGTTTTATTTTGAAGCGGGCGGAGTGTTAGGGTTGGCGCTTGCTAATGGAAAAGACGTTTTTTTGCTTTTGTCTAATTGGGATGATCGCGGAATGGGAGAGGCTTCTGCAGGAAAAGCAAGCCGAGCGAGACACCGCAGCGAGGTTCAAGCAAGGGAGGTCGTGTATCGCCTGGGAAAAACGAGTGAATTTCGCGATCACCAGCTTGTTCGATATAAAGATTTACATGAAAACAGGGATGCTCCTAGGTCATTTTGACTTTTGGGACGGCAAAAAAGAAACAGTCACGGAAATTACTTTTTTTCACGATGTGGGGAAGTGATTGGTTGGGACCATTCGTTTTGAAAGGAGAGAGAAAAGCCGGGTTTATCTGTTATCCCAATGGGAAGTTGAAATTTTTTAAAATGGTTTTGTTCCAGCGGTCCGGCAGTTTTGGTGGAGTGCTCTTTTAAAAGAACGGTGATAGAGAGAGGAATGATAGAAAAAAATTTAAAAACGAGCGAAAATAAGAGAATAGCGCATTTGTAAGCGGTAACAAAATAAACGGATGATTCAAAAAAGTCAAAAAATTAACCATAAAGGTATTGACCAGAACGAAAAACAGCTGTATTATTTACCTCAATTAAACAATATTCTGATACGGCAGATAAATAAAATTATTCAAAAATTTTTCCGCCATTTAATTTCTATTTTTTAACTATCAAGGAGTGAACAAAAGTGAGTGAGCAATGGATCTATTTAAACGGCAAATTGGTAAAAAAAGAAGATGCGGTCATTTCAGTGTACGACCACGGCTTTTTGTACGGAGATGGCGTATTTGAAGGCATCCGGATGTATAAGGGAGTGGTATTTCGATTAAAAGAACATATTGATCGGCTTTACGACTCCGCCAAATCCATTATGTTGAATATCCCTAAAACAAAGGAAGAAATGACTCAAATCATTGTGGATACGCTAAAAAAGAATGAGTTGGAAGATGCGTATATTCGGGTGGTCGTTTCGAGAGGGGTCGGTGACTTGGGTCTGGATCCGAACAACTGTAAAGGACCTCAAATTATTGTCATAGCTGAACCGCTTGCTCTTTATCCTAAAGAATTATATGAGACTGGAATTGAAATTGTGACGGTAGCAAGCCGACGAAATCGTTCGGATGTGCTTCCACCTCAAGTAAAATCTTTAAACTATCTAAATAATATTCTTGTAAAAATTGAAGCACAGTTGGCAAACGCCAGTGAAGCGTTGATGTTAAACGATCAAGGTTATGTGGCGGAAGGTTCGGGGGATAATATTTTTATCGTAAAGAACGGAGTCGTAAAAACACCTCCTGCTTACGTCGGTGCACTGGAAGGAATTACAAGAAATACAATTATTGAGATTGGAAGAAAATTGGGCTTTGATGTCAGGGAAGAAACGATGACGCGTCACGACGTATATTCGGCGGATGAAGTCTTTTTAACAGGTACGGCAGCGGAAATCATTTCGGTAGTGAAAGTGGACGGAAGAGTGATCGGGGACGGAAAACCTGGTGAATATACGAAGAAATTGTTGGATGCATTCCGTGAATATGTAACAACGGACGGAGTAAAAGTGTATTCAGAAACAAGCGTTCATGCTGGTTGAGGCTTCGGAGGAGATATGGATGCGCAGTGACATGATAAAAAAAGGGATTGACCGAGCCCCTCATCGCAGCCTTTTATACGCGGCAGGGGTCAAAACAGAAGATTTAAACAAACCGTTTATCGGTGTGTGCAATTCGTATATCGATATTATTCCGGGACATGTCCATTTAAAAGAATTTGCGGAAGTGGTCAAAGATGCCATAAGAGAGGCTGGCGGTGTCCCGTTTGAATTTAATACGATCGGGGTAGACGATGGAATCGCCATGGGGCATATCGGAATGCGATACTCCTTGCCCAGCAGGGAACTGATCGCCGATTCGGCAGAGACAGTCATCAATGCCCACTGGTTTGATGGAGTATTCTTTATTCCCAATTGCGATAAAATAACACCTGGTATGCTAATGGCGGCGGTTCGGACGAATGTTCCTTCCGTTTTCGTATCCGGAGGGCCGATGGAAGCAGGCAGAACAAAAGCAGGAAAACCGCTGTCGCTTTCCTCGGTGTTTGAAGGAGTCGGAGCACGATTATCCGGAAGAATTTCGGAAGAAGAATTTGGGGAAATTGAAAGAAACGCTTGTCCGTCTTGTGGTTCTTGTTCGGGGATGTTTACTGCTAACTCAATGAATTCATTGATGGAAGTGCTTGGCATGACACCTCCGGGCAATGCAACGATTGTCGCCACTTCTTCGGAGCGGCGCAAGCTTATCAAGGAAGCCGTCCAATATTTAATGGAGTTGATCGAAAAAGACATCCGACCGCGAGATATTATTACACCAGAAGCTATTGATGATGCGTTTGCTCTTGATATGGCAATGGGCGGTTCCACTAATACGGTTCTTCATACGTTGGCCATCGCAAATGAGGCCGAAATTGAGTACGATTTAAAGCGAATCAACGAAATTGCCAAGAAAGTTCCTTATTTAGCCAAAATCAGTCCTGCCTCGGACTATTCGATGCAGGATGTTCACAGGGCAGGGGGCATTAGCGCAATCATTAAAGAATTGTGTGAAATGGATGGAGTAATCCATAAAGATAGAATCACGATTACCGGAAAAACTTTGTATGAAAATGTAAAAGATGCCAAAATATTGGATGATCAAGTCATCAGAAGAAAGGAAAATCCATACAGTGCTGTCGGCGGACTTTCCATCTTGTATGGAAATATTGCTCCGGATGGAGCCGTCATTAAGGTAGGGGCTGTAGATCCTTCCATCAAGACTTTCCTTGGAGAAGCGATCGTGTTCGATTCGCAGGATGAAGCGTTGAAAGGAATTCACAGCGGATTGGTCCGAGAAGGGCACGTTGTTGTCATTCGATATGAAGGACCTAAAGGCGGACCGGGGATGCCGGAAATGCTTGCTCCTACTTCAGAGATTGCCGGAAGAGGGCTCGATAAAAAAGTGGCTCTCATAACGGATGGAAGATTTTCAGGTGCTTCCCGTGGCATTTCTATAGGTCATATATCCCCTGAAGCTGCTGAAGGCGGTCCAATTGCTTTCATTGAAAATGGAGATCAAATCTTGATCGATCTGGAAAATCGAACGATCAATGTGTTGCTGACAGAAGAAGAAATGACAGAACGAAAGAGACGTTGGGTTCAGCCTGAACCGAAAATTAAAAAAGGCTATTTGGCGAGATATTCCAAACTTGTCACTTCCGCCAGCACAGGCGGGATCATGAAAATTTAATCGATGCAAATCGATGACGAGGTAAAAGTTGCAGGAATTCCGTATTCACAGAGAGCCGGTTGTTGCTGAGAGCCGGTAATACTACCTGCAGCGACATCCCCTCTGAGTGCCGATCTGAACGGAAACTATTAGGATTGGCCGAGTATAATATACTCGTTATCAAAAAGAACAATGTGTCAGTCATTGTTCATGAGGTGGCATTCGTGAGAATGTCATGAATCAGGGTGGTACCGTGGAAAGAATACAGCCTTTTCACCCCTGCGCTATAGGATTGGTAGGCGCAAGGAGTGAAAAGGCTTTTCTTTTTGAGTCAAAAAGTCTAAAGGATGAAACCAACCAGTTGGAGGGAGAATCAATGAGGGCTAATGCAAAAGCGGAAACGGAATCTGTAACGGGGACAATGACAGGTGCAGAAATTCTGATTGAATCATTAAAAAGAGAAAACGTGGAAATCATTTTTGGATATCCTGGTGGAGCTGTATTGCCAATATATGATGCGTTATATAAAAATCCGATTCGCCATATACTGGCAAAACATGAGCAGGGAGCCATTCATGCCGCTGAAGGATACGCGAGAGTATCAGGTAAACCAGGAGTTGTCATCGCTACATCGGGACCTGGTGCAACCAATTTAATTACGGGAATTACAGATGCCATGATGGATTCGTTGCCGCTTGTTATTTTTACAGGTCAAGTCGCCACAAATGTAATCGGCTCAGATGCCTTTCAAGAAGCAGATATTATCGGCATCACGATGCCAATTACTAAGCACAATTATCAAGTTCGTAACTTGAATGACTTGCCGAAAATCGTAAAAGAAGCCTTCCATATTGCGACCACTGGCCGACCGGGGCCTGTATTGATCGATATTCCAAAAGATATCGCCAACAATGAAACACGTCCTTCTTTTGATCATACAGTGGAGTTGCCGGGATATCAGCCTACAATCGTTCCGAATATTTTGCAAATCAGAAAATTGACGGAAGCGATTGCAACGTCGCAAAAACCAGTGATTTTGGCAGGGGCTGGTGTGCTTCATGCTCAAGCTTCCGATGAACTGTTGGCATTTGCTGAGGAAACCAATATACCGGTTGTTAATACACTGCTTGGTTTAGGATCATTTCCGGCTGATCATCCTTTGTTTCTTGGAATGGGGGGGATGCACGGAACCTATACGGCCAATATGGCCATGTATGAATGTGATTTGCTCATTAATTTTGGCGCAAGATTTGATGACCGCTTAACGGGAAATTTAAAGCATTTTGCTCCAAAAGCGAAAGTGGCGCACATTGATATTGATCCAGCAGAAATCGGAAAAAATGTCGAAACGCATATCCCGATTGTAGGTGATGTAAAAGAAGCCTTGAGCCAATTGTTGAAAGAGGATAAGGAAATTCCGGAAATCAATGAATGGCTTCTTCACTTGGAAAAATACAAACGTAATTTTCCGCTTTGGCTTTCAGACGATGAGGAGGGAATTTCACCACAGCGTTTAGTGAAAATGATCCATAAATTTTCGAAAGGTGAAGCGATTGTTTCAACAGATGTGGGCCAGCATCAAATGTGGGTTGCCCAGCATTATGGATTTGTCCGTCCGAACCGTTGGATCACGTCTGGAGGACTGGGAACGATGGGATTTGGTCTTCCGGCGGCCATTGGAGCGCAGTTTGCTGAAGAGGAAGAAACGGTGGTGGCGATCGTTGGAGATGCCGGATTTCAAATGACGCTTCAAGAATTAGCGGTCATAAAAGAATTCGATTTGCCTATAAAAATTTTCATTTTTAACAATCAGGCGTTAGGAATGGTTCGGCAATGGCAGGAAGCCTTTTATGAAGAACGTTATTCCCAATCCTTAACTCCTGTGCAGCCTGACTATGTGAAGCTCGCTGATTCATATGGTATTCGCGGATTTAAGGTTTCAACCGAAAAAGAAGCGGAAGAAGTCATTCGCGAGACATTCAATGATCGTCAACCGGTATTAGTCGACTGTCGAATCAAGCCGATGGAAAAAGTATTTCCTATGATAGCACCGGGAAAAGGACTACATGAAATGATTGGGGTGAAACCATGAGGCGCATTGTGACCGTATCAGTGCTAAATCAAAGCGGAGTTTTGAACCGGATCACCGGTCTGTTCACAAGAAGGCAATTTAATATTGAAAGTATTACGGTTGGACCGACAGAGGCAGAAGGAATTTCAAAAATGACTTTTGTCGTTCATGTAGAAGATGACAGAAAAATGGAGCAATTGACTAAACAGCTGAATAAACAGATTGATGTTTTGAAAGTTTCCGATATTACTGATCAAGCGATCGTCATTCGAGAACTGGCATTAATTAAGGTTATCAGCACTCCTCAAACACGAGGAGAAATCAAAGGAATTATTGAACCTTTCCGGGCAACGATCGTCGATGTAGCAAAAGACAGTGTTACCGTGCAAATTGCCGGAAATTTTGAAAAAGTAGAAACGATCATTGATTTGCTTCGTCCATATGGGATTAAAGAAATATCCAGGACCGGGATCACGGCATTGCCGAGAGGTTCACAAAAATCAGTCACTGATTTCAAGCAATATACCATCTTAAATTAAACAGGAGGATGAAAAAAATGGTAAAAGTATATTATAACGGAGACATTCAAGAATCAGTTTTAAATGGAAAGAAGATTGCTGTCATTGGATATGGTTCCCAAGGTCATGCTCACGCTCAAAACCTTCGAGACAGCGGCTATCAAGTGGTGATCGGACTTCGTCCAGGTAAATCATGGAAACAAGCGGAACAAGATGGTTTTGACGTAAAAACGGTGAGAGCCGCAAGTGAAGAAGCCGATCTTATTATGATTTTACTTCCTGATGAGCGCCAGCCGGAAGTATACAAAAATGAAATTGAACCGGCTTTGTCTGCTGGAAAATCGCTTGTATTTGCTCATGGATTCAATATTCACTTTCGTCAAATTGTACCGCCGAAAGATGTAGATGTCTTTTTGGTTGCGCCAAAAGGGCCCGGACATTTAGTGAGACGGACATATGAAGAAGGCGCTGGTGTTCCGGCTTTGATCGGTGTTCACCAAGACGTAACAGGGGATGCTAAAAATTTAGCGCTTGCCTACGCAAAAGGAATTGGTGCGGCTCGTGCCGGGGTTTTGGAAACTTCCTTTAAAGAAGAAACAGAAACAGACCTTTTTGGAGAACAAGCAGTATTATGCGGGGGGATGACTTCATTAGTGAAAGCTGGATTTGAAACGCTTGTAGAAGCTGGATATCAGCCGGAAATTGCTTATTTTGAGTGTTTGCATGAATTGAAGCTCATTGTGGATTTAATGTATGAAGGCGGATTGGAAAATATGAGGTACTCCATTTCGGATACGGCACAGTGGGGGGATTTTGTCTCCGGACCACGAGTCATCAATGAAGAAACGAAGAAACGGATGAAAGAAGTATTGAGCGATATTCAAACCGGGAAGTTTGCGAAAGGATGGATTTTGGAAAATCAATTGAACCGCCCTGAATTCAATGCCATTAACGAACGGGAAAACAATCATCTGATTGAAGTAGTGGGCAGAGAACTTCGAGAAATGATGCCATTTGTCAAAAAACCATCAAAGAAGGAAGTGGGAGCCGGTGCGAAAAATTGAAATCTTTGATACGACATTAAGAGATGGCGAGCAATCAGCTGGAGTGAATTTGAACACATTAGAAAAAATAGAAATTGCTAAACAATTGGAAAAGCTGGGAGTCGACTGCATTGAAGCAGGCTTCCCGGCTGCTTCTAAAGGAGACCTGGAAGCAGTAAAATTGATTGCCGATACGATCCGCGACAGTTCCGTTACCGGATTGGCTCGATCTACAGAAAGTGATATCGATGCTGCTTGGGAAGCCCTCAAGGATTCTGAAGAACCTCGCATCCATATTTTTATTGCCACTTCACCCATTCATATGAAGTATAAACTGAAAATGTCTCAAGACGAAGTAGTGGAAAGAGCGGTTCGGGCTGTTTCCTATGCGAAGAAAAAATTCCCGAAAGTTCAATTTTCGGCAGAGGATGCCTGTCGCTCAGACCGCGAGTTCTTAGTCCGTATTCTCAATGAGGTTATTCAAGCCGGGGCGGAGATCATTAACATTCCAGATACGGTTGGCTACATTACGCCGCAGCAGTATGGAGAATTGTTCCAATTTTTAAGGAATAATTTACGGAATATTGACAAAATTACTTTATCTGCTCATTGCCATGACGATCTCGGAATGGCCACGGCTAATTCGCTTGCTGCGATTGAAAACGGAGCTAGTCAAATCGAAGGAACGATCAACGGCATCGGGGAACGAGCCGGTAATGCTTCACTTGAAGAAGTAGCTGTGGCTCTTCATATACGGAGCGACTATTATCAAGCGAAAACGGGTCTTGTTTTAAATGAAATAAAGCGAACGAGCGATCTTGTCAGCAAATTGACCGGAATGATCGTGCCGGCAAATAAAGCGGTAGTGGGTGATAATGCTTTTGCTCATGAATCAGGCATTCATCAAGACGGGGTATTAAAAGAAAAAACAACGTATGAAATCATTACTCCTGAACTCATTGGCGTGAATTCAAACCGATTAGTTCTGGGCAAACATTCCGGCCGCCATGCTTTCAGAAATAAAGCCATTGAATTGGGCTTTGAATTGACCGATGAAAAATTGAATGAAGCCTTTACAGTATTTAAAGATTTGGCGGACAAAAAGAAAGAAATTACAGATGCTGATTTATTCGCCATTCTTACGGATAAACAAACGGAAACGGAAATGAAATATACATTGAACCGCGTACAAGTTCAATACGGCACTGACAATATTCCAACAGCGACGATTGCTGTCACGCTGGCGGACGGTTCACAAGTGAGTGAAGCCTCTACAGGATCGGGAAGTGTGGAAGCGATCTATAACACGATTGAACGGATTTTCGGCCGGTCAGTAAAGCTATTAGACTATAAGATCAACTCGGTTGGAGGGGGACGCGATGCTCTTGCCGATGTCTATGTCCGAATTTCTTGCGATGGACTGGAAACAAGCGGAAGGGGAACAGCACAAGATGTGTTGGAAGCCTCAGCCCGTGCATACTTAAATGCCGTCAATAGAATTCTTTCGCTTGAAAGTTTAAAAGCGATCCAAAAAGCAAATGTGTCGATTTAATTTACTGGAGGGGTTGAAATGAAAAAGAAAATTGCGGTTCTGCCGGGTGATGGAATCGGCCGAGAAGTGGCAAAAGGAGCAGTCGAAGTGTTAAAAGCGGTTGGCGGTCGGTTTGGACATGAATTTGAAATGGAATTTGCCAACATCGGAGGGGCTGCAATTGATCAAGAACAAATACCTCTTTCGGAAAAAACGATTGATCTCTGTAAACAGAGTGATGCGGTATTGCTGGGAGCGGTGGGAGGTCCTAAATGGGACTCCCTCCCCAGCCATCTGCGACCGGAAAAAGGACTGTTAAAGATTCGGAAAGAACTTGGTCTATTTGCTAATTTACGCCCGGTAAAAGCCTTTCAAAGCCTTCTTTCTTCTTCTCCTCTGAAAAAGGAAATTGTTGAGGATGTCGATTTAATGATTGTCCGGGAACTGACAGGCGGATTGTATTTCGGAAAACCGAGCGAGCGGCGGGGAGAAAATCAAGAAGTGGCTGTTGATACTTTGCTTTATACAAAAGACGAAATAAAAAGAATTGTAGACAAAGCGTTTCAAATCGCTAAAGTAAGAAGGAAAAAAGTTGTATCCGTTGATAAAGCAAATGTGTTGGAATCAAGCCGAATGTGGAGGGAAGTAGTAGAAGAAACAGCTGTCCGCTATTCGGAGGTGGAATATGAACACATGTATGTTGATGCAGCCGCTATGAAGCTTATTCATAACCCGAAAGACTTCGATGTAGTGGTCACGGAAAATATGTTTGGAGATATTTTAAGCGATGAAGCGTCTATGATTACCGGCTCTTTAGGCATGCTGTCGTCGGCCAGTCTACGGGAAGACGGATTCGGGCTTTATGAACCGGTTCATGGATCAGCACCTGATATTGCAGGACAGGACAAAGCCAATCCGCTAGCGATGATTTTATCTACTGCTATGATGCTGAAATATACTTTTGGATTCAATCATGAAGCAGAAGCAATAGAACAAGCGGTGGACGATGTATTAAAGGATGGATATCGAACGTTTGATTTACGCCATACGGGAAGCCGTGTAGTGGGAACGGAAAAAATGATTGATCTGGTTGTGAAGCGAGTTCAAGAAGATCGTGCGATTGCTTCTACCATGGCTTAACAGATTATGAATCGATAGCAATTGTCCATGTACATTGAGACTGTGGAAAGAAGCGTTTATTTGACCTAGTTTCCATACCAATTCATAGAGGAGGGACAGCCATTGCAGCCGAAGACAATTATTGAAAAAATATGGGAACAGCATGTGGTGCATCGTGAGGAAGGAAAACCGGACTTATTATATATTGATTTGCACTTAGTACATGAAGTCACATCTCCTCAAGCTTTTGAAGGACTCCGCATGAAAAATCGAAAAGTGAGACGGCCCGATCTGACATACGCTACGATGGATCATAACGTTCCTACGATGAACAGACATATTGTAAACGATCCTATTTCAAAAACGCAGATGGAAAAATTATATGAAAACTGTAAGGAGTTTGGCATTGAATTGGCGGATATCAACCATCCGGATCAAGGAATAGTCCATGTGATCGGTCCTGAGCTTGGGTTGACGCAGCCGGGGAAAACCATCGTATGCGGTGACAGCCATACTTCTACTCATGGAGCATTTGGCGCTCTCGCATTTGGAATCGGGACAAGCGAGGTCGAACATGTATTGGCGACTCAAACTCTTTGGCAAGCAAAACCAAAGACGCTGCAAATCAAAGTGAACGGGAAACTGGGATTTGGCGTGACGGCCAAAGATTTGATTTTGGGCATCATATCCAAATTTGGAATTGATGCCGGAACCGGCTATATTATCGAGTATACGGGTGAAGCCATTCGCAAACTTTCCATGGAAGAACGGATGACTGTTTGCAATATGTCCATTGAAGCAGGAGCCCGTGCCGGTCTCGTTAGTCCGGATGAAGTGACATTTAATTATTTAAAAGGTAGAAAGTATGTTCCAAAAGGCGAGGAATTTGAAAAATTAGTGGAATATTGGAAGACATTGGCGACGGATGAAGGGGCTGTTTACGACAAAACGCTCGAAATTGATGCTTCAGAAATTGAACCACAAGTGACGTGGGGAACAAATCCTTCGATGGGTACAGGAATAAGTGGAATTGTTCCTTTTCCCGAAAAATTCGAAAGAGCACAAGACCGTGAAGCGGCGGCAAGAGCGATCGAATATATGGGCTTAAAGCCGGGAACGAGAATGGAAGACATTCCGATCGACTATGTTTTTATCGGATCGTGTACCAATTCCAGGCTGAGCGACTTGCGGTCAGCAGCAGAGGTTGTCAAAGGGCGGAAAGTCCATAATGGCGTGAAAGCGATAGTCGTACCTGGTTCTCAGACTGTCAAAAAAGCAGCTGAAGAAGAAGGGTTAGATCGAATTTTTACAGAAGCAGGATTTGAATGGCGTGAATCCGGATGCAGCATGTGTTTGGCGATGAATGAGGACATTGTTCCAGCAGGAAAGCGTTGTGCTTCCACTTCTAACCGAAATTTTGAAGGGCGCCAAGGAAATGGTTCTAGAACCCATCTGGTCAGCCCTCCTATGGCAGCGGCTGCAGCCATAGCGGGAAGATTTATGGATGTTCGCAAACTAACTGGAATTTATCAATAGGAGATGTAGCCATATGGAACCAATCAATAAGTATAATGGGATTGTTTGTCCTCTGAATAGAACGAATGTCGATACGGACCAAATTATACCGAAACAGTTTTTAAAGCGAATTGAGCGCAAAGGTTTTGGCCAGTTTTTATTTTATCATTGGCGTTTTGACGACGACGGCAATGTGAGGGAAGATTTTATTTTAAACGATCCTCAATATAAAGACGCCAGTATTTTAGTGGCAGGAGAAAACTTTGGCTGCGGCTCTTCCCGTGAACACGCTCCGTGGGCTTTAATGGATTATGGCTTTAAAATCATTATTGCCCCCAGCTTTGCTGATATTTTCTATAATAATTGTTTGAAGAACGGACTATTGCCGATAAAATTAACGGCAGAAGAGGTGTCTCTGCTGTTGGAAAAAGCATCAGAACCTGGCTACCGTCTCTTTGTGGATTTGAAAAACCAGCATGTGACGGATCGAAAAGGATTTTTGGCTACGTTTATGATGGATCCTTATTGGAAGGAAATGCTGTTAAACGGATGGGATGAAATTGCCGTCACTCTTAATTTAGAAGATGAAATTCGAGCTTATGAGGAGAGAAGGGATAAAACAGTACAGGCGAAATAGGCCTAATCTTCATCGAAGTGATGACTAGAAAAGCTGCCGGGGGTTGGCCCCGGCAGCTTTTTCGTGTGCGCCCGGCATGGGTGTAATCTATAGGGTGAAAGTCCCGAGCTGCGAAGGCAGAAGTAGCAGTTAGCTTAACGCAAGGGTGTCCGTGGTGACGCGGAATCTGAAGGAAGCTGGAGGCAAAACACCGGTCCGAGGAACACGAACCTCATATAAGGCTAGGTATGATTGAGTGAGTTTGCATAACAAAACAAAGCTCTTTCTGTCGAAGGTCATATCGAGTAAATGAGGCGGATAGATGGTGTGAAAGTGCATGTACTTACCCGGGGAGGTCTGGCGGATATGTGAAGTACTCTTCATAACCTACTTAGTGATAAGTAGCTGAACCGTCAGAAGTCAGCAGAGGTCATAGTATTAGTTGGTCTAGAACAACTAAGAAGGACCGAACAATTAAGAGAGAATAGCCCTTGGTATTCAGTGAGTCATGATGAACACAGAAAACGTAGTACCTCACTTGAGGGAGGAAGCGGTGA
Source organism: Bacillus smithii (assembly GCF_001050115.1). NCBI lineage: Bacteria > Bacillati > Bacillota > Bacilli > Caryophanales > Bacillaceae > Bacillus > Bacillus smithii. The sequence continues at coordinate 843,026 of NZ_CP012024.1, forward strand.
ATCCCGTGGGAGACCTCTTGGAGGGTGGAGTGACCACTGGCATAAAGAGAACAGCTATTCACGGAAGTTATAAAGACTTGCGTCAATTATCTTAATTGAACCGCCGTATACGGAACCGTACGTACGGTGGTGTGAGAGGACGGGAGTTAATCGCTCCCTCCTACTCGATTCCATGAGAAAATAAGATTCTTTCTTAAATCATGATGAGCCTTTTTTCAATGGTTATCCTATTTGCATGTATAATAAATGGAACAAGGGCTCTTTTTATGTGAAAGAGCCGAATGCCAAACAGAAAGAAGGTTGCAAACGAATGAAATTGTTTTATGACATGATCCCTTATTCAAAGGAACGGTTTTTTCGGAAATTTTGCCAATTAGTAAAGGGAAAGTCGCATTATGCTTTGCTGGAAAGTGGACGATCCGGCCGATACAGCATCGCTGGAATTGAACCTTTTGCCGTGATTGAAGGGCAACAAAATGGGATTCAGGTGACAATGAATGGCCGCGATAAATGGATGGAAGGTCAACCGCTTCGAATGATTGAACAATGGCTGCGGCCTTATAAACTGGATCCGGCTCCGGGACTGCCTGAATTTCAAGGCGGATTAATAGGCTTTATAAGCTATGATTATGCCCGCCTTATTGAAAAATTGCCCCATTTAGCGCAAGATGATCTGGGCCTTCCGCTTCTATATTTTTATTTTTTTCGAGAATGGGTCGTTTTTGATCATGAAACGAATTGTCTGTGGGTGATGACATTAGCTGAATCTGAGGATAGTCGATATGGTTTGGATACGTGGAAGGAAATGTGGCAATCCGAACTGAAGGAAAGCGAAGAGATCGAATCTCCTGTTCCTGCTATTTCGGGAAAAGATCTTGAAGTGTCGCTGTCGGAAAAAGAATTTATTCATGCAGTGGAAAAAATTCAAGAATATATTGCCAGCGGGGATGTCTTTCAAGTCAATTTGTCCGTTCGCCAAGCGAAAACGCTGCATGTCCCGGCTCTTGAAGTGTACAAAACATTACGCAGCATCAATCCTTCTCCGTATATGGGATATATACACTCCAACGATTTTCAAATAGTATGCGGATCTCCGGAGTTGTTGGTGAAAAAGACCGGACAAAGGGTAAAAACGCGTCCGATTGCCGGCACCCGTTCTCGAGGAAAGAGCGAGGAGGAAGATCAGATTTTGGCGAATGAATTGCTCGGAAACGTGAAGGAACGAGCGGAACATGTCATGCTGGTGGACTTGGAACGAAACGATTTAGGACGGGTATGTCAGTACGGCACTGTTCGGGTCAATGAATTGATGACGATCGAAAAATATTCCCATGTCATGCATCTAGTATCTGAAGTCGAAGGGATATTGGCAGAAGAAAAAAATGCTTTTGACGTGATTGATGCCGTTTTTCCGGGAGGGACGATCACAGGTGCACCGAAAGTTCGGACGATGGAAATTATAGAAGAATTGGAGAATGTTCGCCGAGGAGTTTATACAGGATCGATCGGCTGGATCGGGTTGAATGGCGATATGGATCTTAATATTGTGATCCGGACAATGATTGCCAAAAATGGAAAAGCCTATGTGCAGGCTGGGGCAGGTATTGTTCTGGATTCCCGACCTCAATATGAATACAAAGAATCATTGAAAAAAGCGGCGGCACTATGGAAGGCAAAAGAAATGGCAGAAAAAAAGGAGGCGCTCACATGATTTTAATGATCGATAATTATGATTCCTTTACTTATAATCTCGTTCAATACATAGGGGAGTTAGGAGAAGAGATCATTGTAAAAAGAAACGATTGTCTCTCGATTCGCGATATAGAAAACCTTTCTCCTGATTTTTTAATGATTTCACCTGGGCCCTGCACGCCAAATGAAGCGGGGATAAGTTTGGAGGCTATCCGCTATTTTGCAGGCCGTATTCCCATTTTTGGAGTTTGTCTCGGCCATCAAGCGATAGCGCAGGCTTTTGGCGGAAACATTATTCGGGCCGAAAAACAAATGCACGGAAAAACATCTGCCATTTTTCACGACGGCCGCACCATCTTTCGCGATGTTCCTAATCCGTTTCGAGCCACTAGATACCATTCGCTTATAGTGGATAAAGACTCTCTTCCGCACTGTTTTGAAATCTCGGCTTGGACGGAGGAAGGGGAGATTATGGCGATACGTCATCGATCCTATTCCATAGAAGGTGTCCAATTTCATCCAGAATCGATTTTAACGGAATTCGGTAAGCAGCTTCTGTCCAATTTTTTCAATACTTATCGGAAGCAGGATGCGAACGGGGGACTGACAAGATGATCGTCTATCTCAATGGTCAGTTTATAGAAAAAGAAAAAGCGATGATCTCGCCGTTTGATCATGGATATTTATATGGTCTCGGCGTTTTTGAGACCATTCCTACATATTCTGGTCATCCTTTTCTTTTAGATGACCATCTTGAACGCCTTAATGAAGGATTAAAAGAATTGCGTATTCGTGCATCGATTACGAGGAAAAAAGCGTTGGACATTATTCAGGAACTTTGCCGACGCAATGGGCTGCCGGATTCGTCGGTGCGTTTGAATGTTTCGGCGGGACTCGGAGAGATGGGAATGCAAATCGAACCATATCATCGACCGACTATTTTCGTTTTCCAGCGGCCCTTCAAGCGTCTCCATGCCATGAAAGAAAAAGAAGCAGTCTTATTAACATTGCCGAGAAACACGCCGGAAACGGGAAAACGATTAAAATCTCACCACTTTCTGAATAATGTGGCCGCAAAATGGGAAATGGGAAGCAATGGAGAACAAGAAGGCATTTTTTTGACGAAAGAAGGGCATTTAGCGGAAGGCATTGTATCCAATTTTTTTTGGGTAAAAGAGGGAACGATTTTTACTCCTTGTTTACAAACAGGAATTTTAGATGGCGTCACGAGACGATTCATTATGAAATTGGCAGAGCGACTTCATATTCCGGTGCAAGAGGGATATTTTTTTCCAGAAGAATTGGATCATGCAGAAGAAATCTTTTTAACCAATTCCATTATTGAAATTGCTCCAGTTCGAAAAATGGGAGATCGCTTTTATCCGGGAATCCGAGGAAAATACGTGCGTACACTTTGGGAGGAATATCAGCGTTATTGCTCTTATTTATGGTCAGCAAAAGCATTGTCCGTTTAAGTAGTGAATAATCTTTTTCGACATTTGAACACAAGGCTAGGGGAAAGAAAGATCGGGCTTTGGAAGCTGTGTTTAAGAATAGCGTATCTTGAAAGATCTGATAGAAAATTTGCAATTGCATAAAGGGAGCCAAAAACAGAATTTGATGAAATTTTTTAAAACCAAAAAATTGACAGAATTCTTATGATATGACTATGATAAAAATGGTTTAACAGTTAAAAAGAACGGTCATGTTAGGAGGATGGGAAATGGAGTATCGTATTGAAAAGGACACCCTTGGCGAAGTGAAGGTTCCGAAAGACAAATATTGGGGTGCGCAAACAGAAAGAAGTCGAAATAACTTTAAAATTAGTATAGAAAAAATGCCTCTTGATCTCATTTATGCTTATGCTCATTTAAAGAAAGCAGCGGCTGTTGTGAATCATGAGTTAGGAAAATTAAGCGCTGCCAAAAAAGAAGCTATTGTGCAAGTATGCGATGAGATTTTAGAAGGAAAATGGGATGAACATTTTCCGTTGTCTGTTTGGCAAACAGGAAGCGGCACTCAGACGAACATGAATGTCAATGAAGTTATTTCTCATCGCGGGAATGAACTGTTGCATAATGAAGAAACGATTCATCCAAACGACGATGTCAACATGTCTCAAAGTTCAAATGACACATTTCCTACAGCTATGCATATTGCCGTGTACAATGCCTTTCAAAAACGGCTTGTCCCTGCGTTGCAGCAATTAAAGGCCACACTGAAAGACAAAGAAGTTCAATACATGAAATTGATTAAAATCGGAAGAACTCACTTACAGGATGCTACACCATTAACGCTTGGGCAAGAAATTTCAGGTTGGCGGACCATGTTGGAGCGGACGGAACAAATGCTGAAAGATTCCAGTGCCTACATTCTAAATCTGGCTATTGGGGGAACCGCAGTTGGAACAGGAATCAACGCAGACCCCACATTTGGCCCCAAAGTGGCAAAAGAACTGGAGAAACAGACAGGATATCCGTTCCGATCTTCTGATAATAAATTTCATGCTTTGACAAGCCATGATGAAATCGTTCACTTCCACGGTGCATTGAAAGCGTTGGCGGCGGATTTAATGAAGATCGCCAATGATATTCGGTGGCTTGCAAGCGGGCCGAGAAGCGGACTGGGAGAATTGACGATCCCGGCTAATGAACCGGGAAGTTCTATTATGCCAGGAAAGGTAAACCCTACTCAATGCGAAGCAATTACCATGATAGCGGCACAAGTTTTTGGCAATGATGCTACAATTGGATTTGCCGCCAGTCAGGGAAATTTTGAATTAAATGTCTTTAAACCGGTTATTATATATAATGTTCTCCAATCCATCCGCTTATTGGCAGACGGAATGGTTTCTTTTGAAGAGAAATGTGTCCGTGGTATAGAAGCCAATCAAGAAGTGATCGATAAATTAATGAATCAATCTTTAATGTTGGTCACGGCCTTAAACCCATATATCGGTTATGAAAAAGCAGCCGAAATTGCAAAATTGGCGTTTAAAGAGGGGACGACATTAAAAGAAGCCGCATTAAAAACTGGATATGTAACAGAAGAACAATTTGATGAATGGGTGGACCCATCCAGAATGATTCATTTGTAGGCGAAATCCTTAAGCTAGTTATGTTCTTTTTTTGAAAGAAGGTCTATGATTTAGTGAAAGGTTACTTAGTTGACTTTAATCGTTAATGGAAGAAGGAGAGGCATCAGAAAAGATGCCTCTCCACAGCCATATCCTATTCAGTTATTGTTGTTGACCTTGGTAACCGCTGATTTGTTGTTGAGCTAAAGAAACCAAACGTTTTGTAATTTCTCCCCCTACAGAACCGTTAGCGCGGGAAGTCGTATCTGCTCCAAGATTGACTCCAAATTCTTGAGCGATTTCGTATTTCATTTGGTCGATAGCTTGTTGAGCGCCTGCTACTACTAATTGGTTGCTGCTATTGCTTCTATTTGTTGCCATTTTAAGTTCATCTCCTTATTGTATTTTTTGGGTTAGGTTGGAATTGCACCAGACTAAAGGAATCAATTTTCCTTTTCCGCTTGGCTAACCCGAGATGTTGTGAATGAATGTTATGATTGGCTGGCTGTACTAGTATTATGTTTCGGTTTTTTTGTATTATTCGAAGATCGGCAAGGTAGTTATTTCCTTTTATAAAGGAGAAACCCGCTTCTTTATCAAAACGTGCCGACTCCTGAAACGAAGATCCCTCCTGCAATAGAGTTGCCGACGACTCGTCTATTGCGGCGGGATCTTCTTTGTTAAAATTATTGGTTCGGAGGATCTTCTTCTACGAATGGATGGGCTTCTTCGATATTCGCCCTATTTCCATGCAAATGAACCGATCCTCCGGAAAGCCCTTCATTTATCATGCGATCCACATCCAAAAATAATTCATCTTTTCCTTCAAAGTTGGTGTCCGGCAAAAAGGATGCTTCCTGTTTTTTTATTCCCATTTTCATCTCCTCCTTAGTTTTTATTTTGCCGAAGAAGGAGGAAGAGTATTCTTTTTGGCTGGACAAAACCTGTTTTTTCGGTATTGTTTCGCGATTGATCAGCTGTTGGCTGTAGTGATCTATAGATGCGCAGAAAACAGAAATAAGGCACTTTTCGACAGATAAAGTGCGTTAATAAATGGGAAAAGCGTTTTTTTTATTGAGGGGAAAACTCCAATCATCCTTTTGTGCCTTCAAAATTTGTTTTTTCGAAAAATAATTGCGTTAAATGTTCTAATCGTTTCTTTTCAATTTCAATTTCGTCAAAACTCATTGGCTTTGCATTGACTTCAAATAATACTAATTCTCCTGTCTTTTTCTTGCCGATATCCATTGAGAATTCCCCGAAAAAATCAAACTCTTTAGAAAGTTGATGGCCGCAGGCGTTGGCCAGATCTGAAATTTGTTTTTCCAATGCCGGGGAGGCAAGATGTTGAAAGGGTATTCGTTTTCCGCCGTTTGTCGTATGTGTGGTAATCTGCTGTTTGGTTGATACTCTGACTCCGATACCAGTAACGATGTAGTTTTTGTTTTGATAGTGAACAAGAACGCGAAAATCGTATTTATTTCCATTTATTTTTTCTGTTTCCACCGCTTCTTGAAGAATATATTGTCCTGTCCATTCCTCTTTTCTGTCAGCATAGCACGATTCAATGGAAGGATATTGACGTTTTTGATGTACATTTTGGCAAGTGACGGCTCCGTTTTCCTCAAATATTAACAAATCAATTCCATTTCCTTGAGAAAGGGATCGATGTTTTGCGTACAACCGTTTTTTTTCTGACAAAAAGGAATGAAACGAGTCCAAATTTTGAAAGGGACGGGTTTCTGGTAAATAGTCGGATAAAAATTTATCTTTCTTAAAGGCCTGGTATACTTCCCATTTATTAAGATAAGAAGGATTAAAAAAAGGAATGCCTTTATTTCCCAGAATGCGAACGAAATTTTGAAAGGAGCGACTTTTTTCTTTTGCTCTGCTCGGCATTCGATTGTAGACTAAATCGGGAAAGGGGAACCTGGCATCGAGCCAAGTTTCTGATTCTATGTGATAAATGGAGCCGTCGATAAAATCGTCGTTAATTCCGTCAAGGCAAAAAATATAAGAAAGCCCCCCTTTTGCCTGCAGTGCCATTTGTATGTTTTTAAAAAGCGGAATGTTTCCATAATAAGAGTCGTCCGCTGCACAACCGGTTAAAATTCCAACCAATGGCCCGATTTTTCCTTTTTTTGGAGTAACGGTAAACTCTTTTTCCGTTTTATGGCCATTTTTAAGAGGATGCAACTCGTCGGAACCAAAAATAAAAAAGGTGTGATCGGAATTATTGTGGCACCATTTTTGATGATCGGCATCATAATAAATGTTCATAGGAAAGCTCCTCTTCATCCAAAATGGATTTTTCCATCAAGTAAACACTAAACAGTAAAGACATTTTGCGAGTTAATTGCTCGAATTTTTTTAAATCTGGATGAATAAAAATGGATCTTCCAGGTTTGGAATTGGCTTCAAAAAACCATACTCGTCCTTCTCGATCAATTCCAAAGTCGAATCCGATTTCGGCTACGATTCCGTCTATTTGAGTGTCCACCGCTTGAGAAAGCGTTAGGGCGGCCTGTTCTAATTTTGACTGGTAAGTTTCCAATAAAGCTGGTTCCGGAAAAATTTCTTCTAAGCTTTTTACTTCTCCGCCGTTTTTTAAATGGGTTGTCACGCTTCCTTTTCCGGCTACTTTGGCGGCCATTGCGGTCACTTTCCATTGTCCGTCCAAATCTTTATTGGTGTGGACGCGAAAATCAAGCGGTCTATTGTCATGGCGTAAAAGAGAAATTCCTTGCTGTAAAAGCATTTGCGGGAAAGTCCGTTTCGAAAAACGAGAAGAAACAAATTCATGCAAATTCTTGACTTTTAGCAAATGGTTGCCTTTTTGGTCATGAAAGCGGCAGTAATAAACTTGGTCCTTATCCTGTATAAATTGGTAGATCCCTTTTCCTGAACTGCCGTTCATTGGCTTCAAATAAATATTTTTCCAACGATTTAGCATGGCTTTTAATTGGTCTATGGATGTGAAAACTTCTGTTTCCGGCAGATATGGATTGGCATCCTTATTTTGTTTCAAATATTCAAAAATTTCGTGTTTATTGAAGAACCCCGGGTTATACCAAGGAATTAAATAATCCTTTTGCAGTTTTTTCTTGGCTTTTCGGTAAGAAGGATTTTTTTCGCTTCTACGGTTCGGCAGCCGGTCATAGATGACGTTTGGAAAGGGAAATTGGTTGATCTTCCATTTATTTTCCGAAAAGTAATAGCCGGAAATGATCCCGCTGTCCCAGTCGATTTGCTGTTCCCCGAAAACATACGTAATCACACCCAAGGAGTCTTGCAAGGAGAGCAGTTTTGCAAAAAACTCTGTTCTCTTGCCTATTGGCCGAAGAGGGAAAGGGGTGAATCCAGATGAAAAAATGCCGATTAAAGGACCAATGATATACGTATCTCCGGATATAAATAAGTGACACGATTTTGCTTGAGATGGGACCAACAGTTTTTCTGCAAGAGCAGAACTAATGGATAGGATATTCCGTCTGTTCATATGGATGTTGGACAAATTTTCTTCTACTTTCGTACCAAAACAAATTCTGATTTTTTCAGACGGAGGTTTTTGCAAATCTTTTGGGAGATAAATAAATTCTTTCTCATCTTCTACGATTTCGAGACGATAGAATTTTTTCATTAGACCACCTCATGAAGAATTTTTCGTATAACGAACGAAAGTTTGCTTCAGTCATTTCATTCATCACGGTTCTGTTCATCAAATTCCATTCTTTTTCTCCACTTTTTTCCTGCAATGTAAAAAATAGCCATTGCGGACGGGCGAAAAGTGTTCGTATGAATGGCTTCTTTTTTGGACGGTTTTGAATTCACCTCAATGAGCCAAATTTTCCCCTTTTGATCGATTCCGATATCTACTCCCAATTCGAAAAAGTTTCCATCTGAACGCTGATGTACAGCTTGTGCCACCTTTACAGCAAGTTGTATCATCGTTTGATATATATGAAAAAAATCGGTCGGGAAAAATTTCTTTAAGATGGTTTTTGGTTTTTCCAAATGCCCTCCTTGAGAAATATTGGAAACAATTGCTTTGTTTTTCCCGGTTCGAGCGACAATGGATGTTACTTTCCAGCCATGATCGCCTTGCCAATGGCAAAGCAATCGAAAATCCAGCAAACAATCTTGTGGCGTAAGAAGGTCAATTTTTTTTTGAATGAGAAACGAAGAGGGGTCTAACGAGTGGAATAGTTTTGTTAGAAAAGGTTGGATTTCTATGGTTTCATCCATATCAAGCATTTCTCCGGTTGATCGGATGAACATTTTTCCATCTTTTTGTTCAGCATAAATAATGTCTTTACCTTGGCTTCCTGCGATCGGTTTTATATAAACCGGTGAATTTGCCAGCATTTGCAAAAGAGAATCTTTCGTTAAAAGTTTTGTTTCTGGTAGATAAGGACGGATATCGTCACTCTCTTGAAGAAACTCAAAAACTTTCCACTTATCCAAAAATGATTCGTTAAAAAAGCAAATGCAGTGCTTCTTTACTACTCTCTTAACGTTTCGAAACGCACGAGAAGATTCTTTTTTTCGCGAGTGTATCCGTTGTAGATGACATCCGGAATCGGAAGGGTTTCTTTTTTCCATTCATGTTCTTCTCGATAATAGCCTGTTTTCTTATAAAAGTCGTTCAAGTTGGCAACATACATAAAGCCGCCTTTTTTTCGGAATATTTGATCCACTTCTTTGCAAAACTCTTCAATAGAAGGAAATTGTATGTTTCCTTTTGAGCCTTTTATTTCCGTTAAGATGGCAATCACCGGACCTAAAAAAAGCGTGGCCGAATCCGCCGCATAGTAGCCTTGCCATTTTCGCTCTAAAAAGAATAAATTTCTTTTACCGTCGTTTTTCATTTGAAACCAACTCTCATTGGTCCGTTCCGCATCCTGTTTTTTAAGATCGAACTTCCAATGGCCTACACATAATTTCAATGGGTTTATGTTTAACGCTTCAGTTGGAAAAAACGAAATTTGGACGGATTTTTCATCTTGCCATTGTTCTATTTTTACATGTAAGTCGAAAAACATGAGCGATTCCCCGTTTGCACTTTTTCCGTGTGAAATTTTATAATGAAGCAATGGGCAATTGCTGATGTTTTCATCGTATGAAGGAAGAGCGTAAAAGGTTCATATGTCGAAAACTCGGGAAGGAGATACGAAATGTCAGGTTCTTTACTTGTATTATTTATGGTCATAATTGGAGCCGTTATTGGCGGAATTACGAACGCCATTGCCATTTTAATGCTGTTTCGCCCCCATCGCAGTCTGTATATCGGGAAATGGCATATTCCCTTTACACCCGGATTGATTCCGAAACGGCGAAAAGAAATTGCTTTTCAGCTTGGGAAAATGGTATCCGATCATTTAGTTACGCCGCAAAGCATTCAAAAGAAATTTCAAGATCCGCAATTTCTTCAAGATATGACCTCGCTTGTTCAACAAGAAGCAAAACGATTGTTCACTTCGGAAAAAACGATCAAAGAATGGATGGAATTGGCCGGGGTACAAGATCCGGAAAAGCGATTGGAAAGATATCTGAAAAAGAAAATGGAAAAAACGATTGTGGAAGTGGGGAATTCTTATTCAAGCCAGATTATTAAAGATGTCCTTTCGCCTGAAACGATTCGAAAGTTGGAAGAAAAACTTCCGGATGTGAGTGCCTATATTTTACAACATGCAATGAACTACTTTTCAAGTTCGGAAGGTAAACAAAGAGTGAAAAAAATGCTGGATGACTTTTTGGCGGAACGAGGCATGATGGGAAGTATGCTTCAAATGCTTTTGGGCAATTCCTCGATTGTCGATAAAATACTGCCTGAAATGATGAAATTTTTACGCAATCCAGGGACGAATGAAATACTTCTTTCTATCATAAGGGCTGAGTTCGAAAAAATGTTGGAATGGAAATGGGAGCGTATTTTGTCGGAATGGCTGGATAAGAACACGGTAGAGAAAGGAACGGAATTTATCGTTCGTCAATTAAATACGGAAACATTTTTTCAAAAAACACTCTCTGATCTGCTGAATTCTTATGAAGAAGAAATTTTAAAGCAATATATCCCACGGCTAGTTGAAAAAGCAGCCCCATTTTTTTCGAATCGTATCCAAACCATTGTAGAAAAATTACGGATCGCGGATATTGTCCGTGAAGAGGTAGAGTCTTTTTCTCTCGAGCGTATTGAAAAAATGGTGATTGAAATAGCTAATAAAGAATTAAAGGCTATTACCTATTTAGGTGCATTGCTGGGAGGAGTCATCGGCTTGCTGCAAGGGTTTGTGACGTTGCTGTTTCCATAAGAAATCAAAGTTGTCAGGAACATTCTCGCTTTCTAGTTCATAATTTGCTATAGTTGAGTGGCAGTTTTAGTGAAAGAAAATATAGAAAAAACGGCTGATGGCAATGTTGTTGTCCCATTTACGGGTGGATGGCATAGCCAAACAGGAGGAGGGTCCTGCATGGAAAATCTTTATGAGAATGCTCGAGGCTTGGAAAAAGCTTTGCGTCAAAGCGATGAATACGTGAATTTAAAAAAATTATTTTATGCAGTGAATAATGATGAATCAGCAAGAAATTTATTTGAGAACTTCCGCAATATTCAAATGCGTTTGCAGGAAAAACAAATGATGGGGCAAAACATTTCGGAAGAAGAAGTGATTCAAGCACAAAAAGCGGCAGCTCTTGTTCAGCAGAACGGAAAAATTGCACAATTAATGGACGCAGAACAGCGGATGAGTACGGTTATCAATGAACTGAACAAAATTATAATGAAACCGCTCGACGAATTATACGGACCGTTCAATGGATAAAGAAAAGAGCGGCTGATGGTTTTCGCATAGAAATACCGATAGTGGGGGGATTTTTTATCCTCCACTATTGTGATTTGTTCTTTTTATATGGCAAATCAAAAAGAGAAACCTTATGGGATTGTCATTGTCTTCATGTAGTTTCAATGAAAAAAAGTAAAAAAAATTATTGACTTATTATAATATAGGTGCTATTATTCTATATGTCACTTCGATAGTAAGTGAAAGTTCAATAGAAATTAGCGATTGAACAATGATTGCCATACTATGAAAGATACGATGCGATGATCCTTGAAAACTGAACAAAACGAAGCGTAAACCAATGTTTCAATCGAAACAAGCCAAGTCAAATTTCTTTTTGGAGAGTTTGATCCTGGCTCAGGACGAACGCTGGCGGCGTGCCTAATACATGCAAGTCGAGCGGACTTTCAAGAAGCTTGCTTTTTGAAAGTTAGCGGCGGACGGGTGAGTAACACGTGGGCAACCTGCCTGCAAGACGGGGATAACTCCGGGAAACCGGGGCTAATACCGGATAATATCTTCCTTCGCATGAAGGAAGGTTGAAAGGCGGCGCAAGCTGCCGCTTGCAGATGGGCCCGCGGCGCATTAGCTAGTTGGTGAGGTAACGGCTCACCAAGGCGACGATGCGTAGCCGACCTGAGAGGGTGATCGGCCACACTGGGACTGAGACACGGCCCAGACTCCTACGGGAGGCAGCAGTAGGGAATCTTCCGCAATGGACGAAAGTCTGACGGAGCAACGCCGCGTGAGCGAAGAAGGTCTTCGGATCGTAAAGCTCTGTTGTCAGGGAAGAACAAGTACCGTTCGAACAGGGCGGTACCTTGACGGTACCTGACCAGAAAGCCACGGCTAACTACGTGCCAGCAGCCGCGGTAATACGTAGGTGGCAAGCGTTGTCCGGAATTATTGGGCGTAAAGCGCGCGCAGGCGGTCTCTTAAGTCTGATGTGAAAGCCCACGGCTCAACCGTGGAGGGTCATTGGAAACTGGGAGACTTGAGTGCAGAAGAGGAGAGCGGAATTCCACGTGTAGCGGTGAAATGCGTAGAGATGTGGAGGAACACCAGTGGCGAAGGCGGCTCTCTGGTCTGTAACTGACGCTGAGGCGCGAAAGCGTGGGGAGCGAACAGGATTAGATACCCTGGTAGTCCACGCCGTAAACGATGAGTGCTAAGTGTTAGAGGGCTTCCACCCTTTAGTGCTGCAGCTAACGCATTAAGCACTCCGCCTGGGGAGTACGGCCGCAAGGCTGAAACTCAAAGGAATTGACGGGGGCCCGCACAAGCGGTGGAGCATGTGGTTTAATTCGAAGCAACGCGAAGAACCTTACCAGGTCTTGACATCCTTCGCTACCTCTAGAGATAGAGGGTTCCCCTTCGGGGGACGGAGTGACAGGTGGTGCATGGTTGTCGTCAGCTCGTGTCGTGAGATGTTGGGTTAAGTCCCGCAACGAGCGCAACCCTTGACCTTAGTTGCCAGCATTCAGTTGGGCACTCTAAGGTGACTGCCGGTGACAAACCGGAGGAAGGTGGGGATGACGTCAAATCATCATGCCCCTTATGACCTGGGCTACACACGTGCTACAATGGATGGTACAAAGGGTCGCGAAACCGCGAGGTGGAGCTAATCCCAAAAAACCATTCTCAGTTCGGATTGCAGGCTGCAACTCGCCTGCATGAAGCCGGAATCGCTAGTAATCGCGGATCAGCATGCCGCGGTGAATACGTTCCCGGGCCTTGTACACACCGCCCGTCACACCACGAGAGTTTGCAACACCCGAAGTCGGTGAGGTAACCCTTACGGGAGCCAGCCGCCGAAGGTGGGGCAGATGATTGGGGTGAAGTCGTAACAAGGTAGCCGTATCGGAAGGTGCGGCTGGATCACCTCCTTTCTAAGGAAGAAGAAAAGCAGAGGCGACTGTTCAGGTGCGACAAGCACAAGACAGCTTGCGAGGAGGTAGTATTTCAACCACCGCAGCAAGATGGATTGTGACCTCGAGCACCTAGGAGCCGGAGCTGGACAGATATCAATTGTACGCTTTCGTTTTGTTCAGTTTTGAAGGATTTCATCCTTCCAAGTTGTTCCTTGAAAACTAGATAGAAAAAAGAAGCAGCATAAACCGAGTATCGCCATCTAGGATAAAACCAACATGGTTAAGTTAGAAAGGGCGCACGGTGGATGCCTTGGCACTAGGAGCCGATGAAGGACGGGACTAACTCCGAAAAGCTCCGGGGAGCTGTACGTAAGCGTTGATCCGGAGATTTCCGAATGGGGAAACCCGCTGCCCGTAATGGGGCAGCATCCTTGCCTGAATCCATAGGGTAAGGAAGGCAACCCGGGGAACTGAAACATCTAAGTACCCGGAGGAAGAGAAAGCAACAGCGATTCCCTGAGTAGCGGCGAGCGAAACGGGAACAGCCCAAACCAGAAGGCTTGCCTTCTGGGGTTGTAGGACACCAATGGTGGAGTCACAAAGGAACGAGGTAGACGAAGAGGTCTGGAAAGGCCCGTCAGAGAAGGTAACAACCCTGTAGTCGAAACTTCGTTCCCTCCCTGGTGGATCCTGAGTACGGCGGGACACGAGGAATCCCGTCGGAAGCTGGGAGGACCATCTCCCAAGGCTAAATACTCCCTAGTGACCGATAGTGAACCAGTACCGTGAGGGAAAGGTGAAAAGCACCCCGGGAGGGGAGTGAAAGAGAACCTGAAACCGTGTGCCTACAAGTAGTCAGAGCCCGTTTACGGGTGATGGCGTGCCTTTTGTAGAATGAACCGGCGAGTTGCGATCTCATGCGAGGTTAAGTCGGAAAGACGGAGCCGCAGCGAAAGCGAGTCTGAACAGGGCGCATGAGTATGGGGTCGCAGACCCGAAACCAGGTGATCTACCCATGTCCAGGGTGAAGGTGAGGTAACACTTACTGGAGGCCCGAACCCACGCACGTTGAAAAGTGCGGGGATGAGGTGTGGGTAGGGGTGAAATTCCAATCGAACTTGGAGATAGCTGGTTCTCTCCGAAATAGCTTTAGGGCTAGCCTCAAGGAAAGAGTCTTGGAGGTAGAGCACTGTTTGGACTAGGGGCCCTCATCGGGTTACCGAATTCAGACAAACTCCGAATGCCAGCGACTTATCCTTGGGAGTCAGACTGCGAGTGATAAGATCCGTGGTCAAAAGGGAAACAGCCCAGACCGCCAGCTAAGGTCCCAAAGTATACGTTAAGTGGAAAAGGATGTGGAATTGCTTAGACAACCAGGATGTTGGCTTAGAAGCAGCCACCATTTAAAGAGTGCGTAATAGCTCACTGGTCGAGTGATTCTGCGCCGAAAATGTACCGGGGCTAAACGTATCACCGAAGCTGCGGGTGGACACCTTCGGGTGTCCGCGGTAGGAGAGCGTTCTAAGGGCAGAGAAGCCAGACCGGAAGGACTGGTGGAGCGCTTAGAAGTGAGAATGCCGGTATGAGTAGCGAAAGAAGGGTGAGAATCCCTTCCACCGAATGCCTAAGGTTTCCTGAGGAAGGCTCGTCCTCTCAGGGTTAGTCGGGACCTAAGCCGAGGCCGACAGGCGTAGGCGATGGACAACAGGTTGATATTCCTGTACCACCTCTTTTCCGTTTGAGCGATGGGGGGACGCAGGAGGATAGGGTAAGCGCACTGCTGGATGTGCGTCCAAGCAGTAAGAGGGGCAGCGAGGCAAATCCCGTTGCCACTAACCTCAAGCTGTGACGGCGAGGGAAATATAGTACCGAAGTTCCTGATTCCACACTGCCAAGAAAAGCCTCTAGCGAGGAAAAAGGTGCCCGTACCGCAAACCGACACAGGTAGGCGAGGAGAGAATCCTAAGGTGTGCGAGAGAACTCTCGTTAAGGAACTCGGCAAAATGACCCCGTAACTTCGGGAGAAGGGGTGCTTTTTGGGGTGCATAGCCCCGAGAAGCCGCAGTGAATAGGCCCAGGCGACTGTTTAGCAAAAACACAGGTCTCTGCGAAGCCGTAAGGCGAAGTATAGGGGCTGACGCCTGCCCGGTGCTGGAAGGTTAAGGGGAGCGCTTAAAGCTTTGCTTGAAGGTGCGAACCGAAGCCCCAGTAAACGGCGGCCGTAACTATAACGGTCCTAAGGTAGCGAAATTCCTTGTCAGGTAAGTTCTGACCCGCACGAAAGGCGTAACGATCTGGGCACTGTCTCAACGAGAGACTCGGTGAAATTATAGTACCTGTGAAGATGCAGGTTACCCGCGACAGGACGGAAAGACCCCGTGGAGCTTTACTGCAGCCTGATATTGAATTTTGGTACAGCTTGTACAGGATAGGTAGGAGCCTTGGAAACCGGAGCGCCAGCTTCGGTGGAGGCGCCGGTGGGATACTACCCTGGCTGTACTGAAATTCTAACCCGCACCCCTGATCGGGGTGGGAGACAGTGTCAGGTGGGCAGTTTGACTGGGGCGGTCGCCTCCTAAAAGGTAACGGAGGCGCCCAAAGGTTCCCTCAGAATGGTTGGAAATCATTCGCAGAGTGCAAAGGCAGAAGGGAGCTTGACTGCGAGACCTACAAGTCGAGCAGGGACGAAAGTCGGGCTTAGTGATCCGGTGGTTCCGTATGGAAGGGCCATCGCTCAACGGATAAAAGCTACCCCGGGGATAACAGGCTTATCTCCCCCAAGAGTCCACATCGACGGGGAGGTTTGGCACCTCGATGTCGGCTCATCGCATCCTGGGGCTGTAGTCGGTCCCAAGGGTTGGGCTGTTCGCCCATTAAAGCGGTACGCGAGCTGGGTTCAGAACGTCGTGAGACAGTTCGGTCCCTATCCGTCGCGGGCGCAGGAAATTTGAGAGGAGCTGTCCTTAGTACGAGAGGACCGGGATGGACGCACCGCTGGTGTACCAGTTGTCTCGCCAGAGGCATCGCTGGGTAGCTATGTGCGGAAGGGATAAGTGCTGAAAGCATCTAAGCATGAAGCCCCCCTCAAGATGAGATTTCCCATTTCTTCGGAAAGTAAGATCCCTGAAAGATGATCAGGTAGATAGGTCCGAGGTGGAAGCGTGGTGACACGTGGAGCTGACGGATACTAATCGATCGAGGACTTAACCAAAAGAAAGCGCGAAATCGGTGAAACTGCTTCTTCTATCTAGTTTTGAAGGAACAATCGTTCCGACAACTACATACCGTCTGGTGGCGATGGCGAAGAGGTCACACCCGTTCCCATCCCGAACACGGAAGTTAAGCTCTTCAGCGCCGATGGTAGTGAGGGGTTTCCCCTTGCGAGAGTAGGACGCTGCCAGGCAAACAATAACCCGACGAGAAAAAATATTTTATCTCGTCGGGTTTTCTCTATTTTGGGACCTTCTTTCTAAAGCAAGCGGTTCTTTTACGCTTGTTTCAGAAAGTTATGGGAGATGGCAGCCAGCCCCATATTCGATGTTCACTTTGGTCAGCCCATGCAAAATCTCGGAACGACCGATTAGCTTTGATGAATGAAGTATCCAAGATTGAATAGGTTTTCTGTCCCGATCTGAACAATTGTAACCGGCTTCAGCAGTCCGTTTTTCATATGATCTTCTTTCATCCGCATAAATGGAAAAGGTGATTTTTTTGCATTTGTCTAAGTTACATTTTACTGCGATGATCGCGAAATTGGCGAGACTCCTGCGAGAAAAGCGAGCCAGGCGAGACCCCGCAGCGAGGAACGAGCGAGGAGGCTCGCGGATCGCCCGCGGAAAGCGAGTGAATTTCGCGATCATCAAAAAGGCGGTGCCCTTGGGTCATTTTGCCTTGGCTGCCAGTCTGTTCATTCATAGCGAGCGGGAAAAAGTTCTAATTCTGCTTGTTCCTTCATAAAAGTATAAAGAGACGGTTCGATAATAAGGGGGAACATCGATGGTCTATCGTTTACTGGCGGTAAACATAGATGGAACAATACTTCAGGACAATGGCCGTTTAAATAAGATGACGAAAGAGGCAATTGAATATGCGCAAGAAAAAGGAATTTATATTTGTTTAGTATCGGGAAGACATTATCCTTCCGTAAAAAAAGTCGCTAAATCGCTGAAAGTAGACAGCTGTTTAATTGCTCATCAAGGAGCTTTTGTAGCAAAGCAACTCGATAAACCAATCTTATTGAAACGAATTCAAGAAGATATTACGTATGAACTCACCCGTTTTTTAGAATCCTTTCATTGTCGTATTTGCTTATCACACGAAAAATTTTCTGTCAGCAATAAAATGGATTTGCCCGATTCTCTAGTTGGAAGAACGGTTTGGCAGCGCACGAATAATCGTATGCTATACCCTCAATACTTTGTGGAGTCTGTAAGCGACTATTTGGAAAAAGAGCCGGTCTCTCCTCCCAAAATGGAAATCATTTTTCAGAATCCTAGAGATTTGGAAGATGCAAAAAAAGCAATAGAAGGCATGTATGATGAAGTGGCTGTCATCCGCACGGATCAAAACCGTTTCGATATTGTCCCAAGTGGGGTATCAAAGTTTCAAGGACTGGTGTACTTATGCGAAAGAATAAATGTTTCGCTAAAAGAAGTGGTCATGATAGGGTCCGGCATCGACGACTTGCCTCTCTTGCACAATGCAGGTCTTGGGGTCGCCATGGGCAATGCTCCTGATCATGTAAAAGAAGCTGCTGATTGGGTGACAAGATCCAATCAGGAAAATGGGGTATCTTATGTCGTAAAAGAGTTATTTAGGAGACAGCGGCCGATCCGATTTTTAGAAAAAATGGATCACTTAAAATAAGTCGCATCTTTCATCGCCCTTGTTTCGACAAAGGGCGTTCTTTTTTATGGTTAATAGTATATGGGAATTATTCGAGATTTTTCAAATAGGGAAATATGGATTTGTTCTGTTTTATCTGTAGGCTTTTAAGTGAACAGATGGATGGATCCTTGACCGATGGACGATTCATTCAGTAAACTAAAGAATAGTTTACATATTGAAAGGTGATTCGATTGAACATTCTTGTGACAGGCACAGTTGATGAACGTTTGCATAGACCTCTTCAATTAATTGCCAATTTATTTTTTGAAGAGACCGATATTCTTTTGGAAGAGGAGAATCTTCCCGACGAGATCCTCAGAGTGAAATTGGATATCCAAGCCAATTCAGTCATAAAAGTAAAAATGGCTTTATCGGCGCCAGACTCCGCGAAGATCTATCAATCTTCAATAGAAAAAGCGGCGGATCCAACCCAAACGGAAAAAGAATATTTTAAGCAAGTTAAAAAGGCTGTATCGCGCGCATTTCTTGAAGTGCTGCAACAATATACCGGAATCCGGCAGCAGTGGGGATTTTTAACCGGCATTCGTCCAACAAAGCTGTTCCATAAAAAATTGCGGAGCGGGATTTCTAAAGAAGAGGCCCATGAACAATTAAAAAAAGAATATTTAATTACGGATGAAAAGATTCAATTAATGGAGAAAATTGTGGATCGACAACTCACGATTGTCCCTGATCTTTATCACTTGCAAAATGAAGTGAGCATTTATATTGGCATACCGTTTTGCCCAACGAAGTGCGCTTACTGTACTTTTCCTGCTTTTGCAATCCAGGGAAAACAAGGGAGAGTGGCTTCGTTCTTAGGCGGTCTTCATTATGAAATGGAGAAAATCGGCCAATTTTTAAAAGAAAACGGTATAAAAATCACAACGATTTATTATGGAGGAGGTACGCCGACCTCGATCACCGCAGAAGAAATGGATCTTTTATATGAACAAATGTATCGATCATTTCCGAGTGTTGAGAACGTAAGAGAAATTACCGTTGAAGCGGGCCGACCCGATACGATTACGCCAGAAAAACTGGAAGTGCTAAAAAAATGGAATATTGACCGGATCAGCATCAATCCGCAATCTTACATTCAAGAAACGTTGAAAGCCATTGGCCGCCACCATACAGTGGAGGAAACGATTGAAAAATTTCACTTGGCTCGAAGCATGGGAATGAATAATATCAACATGGATTTGATTATCGGCCTTCCTGGTGAAGGAGTGCGGGAATTTCAACATTCATTAGATGAAACAGAAAAACTGATGCCGGAATCTCTGACGATTCATACCCTATCGTTTAAACGTGCATCGGTCATGACCCAAAATAAAGACAAATATCCGGTGGCAAGCCGGGAAGAAGCAGAAGAAATGATGAAATTGGCCCAAGACTGGACCGCAGCGCACAACTATGTTCCTTATTATTTGTACCGGCAAAAAAACATTTTAGGGAACCTTGAAAATGTCGGATATGCCTTACCGGGGCGAGAAAGCATCTATAACATTTTGATCATGGAAGAAGTGCAGACTATTATTGGATTAGGATGCGGGGCAGCAAGCAAATTTATCGATCCGGATACTGGAAAGATTGAACGTTTTGCTAATCCGAAAGACCCAAAATCGTATAATGAACGTTACGAAGAATATACAGAAAAAAAGCTTCAGATTTTACAGCAGCTTTTCTGCAAAAAACAGCCTTCTTGATAAGGCTGTTTTTGATTTGCATGGAAAAACATGATGGAGACTTGCGGGAGAGAACTATTAACATCAAGGCAGATTGATGAAAGAATCGATAGAAAGTCATGCTGAATTTCAAAGTTGAAGAAGTTTAGCCTTCTCATAGAGGCTCTTTTTTATGAGTGAAACAGCAAAAGTTTTCCTGCTGACGATGTGCATCGGTGCGTGTAATCGGAAAAGCCTTTTTCCTTTAGAATTTGGCTGCCTTTTTCTTTAGCCTCATGGTCGTTGGCTGCTTCAAACGTATCATCTAACAACTTTTCACCATTTTTTTGGAAGACAGTCAGCGTATATTCTTTCAATGCAGAAACCTCCCAATATACATCTAGTTAAAAATAAAGAATATTTACAATATTTTGTTTAAATATTGTAAACGATTCTCGCTTATTTTTCAATGGATAAGTTTTTGAATAGATTGTCGGATAATCTGTCTCCTTTGCAAATTGGCCAAAATATCTTTCAGTTTTCACTGTGATGAGGCTAGATTTCAATAGAAAATCTTTCATAATAAAAGTATAATGAAAGAACATACATTCGATTTTTGGCTTGGAGGGAATGCCATCGTGAAACAAATTCGATTTATTCACACGGCGGATCTGCATTTGGATAGTCCGTTTATCGGTTTGGAACAGCGCCTGCCTCCGGAGTTATTTGCAAGAATACGCGAAAGTACTTTTCGTTCTTTTCATAGAATCATAGATGAAGCCATCAAGAGAGAAGTGGATTTTGTTCTTATATCGGGTGATCTATTCGACGGTGAAGACAGAAGCATTAAAGCACAGGCTCGGCTGCAAACAGAAATGAATAGATTAAAACAGCATGGCATTTCCGCCTATATTCTTCACGGAAATCATGATCATTTAAACGGCCAATGGGTGTCGCTGGAATTGCCATCCAATGTTCATGTTTTTTCTTCTCAAGTGGAAGCCATTCGCCATCAGACAAAAGCGGGAGCGATTGTTCACTTGTATGGATTCAGTTATGATAAACGCCATGTATGGGAGCGGAAAATAAACGAGTACCAAAAGCAAGACGGAGCGGATTTTCATATCGGTTTGCTTCACGGTTATGAGGAAAGCGGAAAATCAGGCCATCAACCTTACGCCCCATTTTCAGTCAATGATCTGCTGGAAAAACAATTTGATTATTGGGCGCTTGGACATATTCATCAAACAAAGATTTTACATAAAGATCCTTATATTCTCTATCCCGGGAACATTCAAGGACGTCATCGAAAAGAAATTGGAGCGAAAGGCTGCTATCTCGTTGAATTGGATCAAACCGGAACGCGCCTTGAATTTATTGAAACGGCTGATATTCAATGGAAAAAAGAAGTCATGAAGCTTTCGGAAGAGGAAAGTTTTCATTCATTTTTCATGCGTTTGAAGCAGATGATGGAGGATAACCGTCAAACGAATCAAGGTGTCATGTTGGAAATTCAGTTGGAAAATGAGCCCAATCGAGAAATAAGAGATAAAATCACGAGCGGAGAATTATTGGAAGCTCTGCAAGACGGCGAAGATCTAAATGAGTCGTTTGTTTGGGTACATCGGTTTATCATCGATCCGCAGCATCCTCTGAAATTCAAAGAAAATCATCCTTTTTATCGGGAATTTGAAAAGCAGACGGCGTCTTTAACAAAAGAAGATTGGGAAGAGGCGCTTTCCTCTCTTTATTTTCATTATAAAACGACCCGCTTCTTAACTGATCTGACGGAGGATGAAAAAGAAGAAATGTTAGAAGAAGCGAAACGCTTGATTCAAGAAGGATTGGCAGAGGAAGGAGCAATAAGCGGTGAGAATTTCTGATCTTCATATATACGGCTTTGGAAAATTAGAAAATTTTCATTTAAAAGACTTGAAATCATTGCAGCTCATTTACGGGGAAAATGAAGCGGGAAAATCGACCATTATGGCGTTTATCCATGCCGTTTTATTCGGATTTCCTACCAGACAAGCAAAGAATTATGAACCGAAAACCCATTCCAAATATGGTGGGAAATTGACGCTTGAAACCGTGAATATGGGCAAAGCAGTCATTGAAAGAGTGAAAGGAACATCCTCCAGTTCGGTGACAGTAAGGCTCGACGATGGAACGATAGGCGGTGAAGATCTTCTACGTCGACTGTTAAATGGAATGGATGAGAACTTTTACCGTTCTATTTTTTCATTTGACGTCCATGGTCTGCAAAAACTTCACCAATTAAAAGAGGAAGATATCGGCCGCTTTTTATTTTCCGCCGGAACCGTCGGGACAGATTCCTTATACCGGCTGGAGAAAAAACTGCAGAAAGAAATGGAAAAGCTTTATAAGCCAAACGGACGAAATCCGGTTATTAATCAAGAATTACAGACATTGAAGGAACTGGAGGCAGATGTTAAAAAAGGGAAAAAGAAAAATGACCAATATCTTCATGTTTTAGTAGAAATCGAGAATCAAAAACAGCATTTATCAAAGCTGTCCGTCGAAGAAGGGAAATGTCAAGCATATTTGGAAAGACTGGCAAGAGAAGAAACCATTAGACCGCTGCTTATGGAAAAACAGCGGTTGGAAGAAGAAATGAAAGCCATCGGAGAAGTGGCATTTCCGGTGGATGGCATTTCCCGGCTTGAAAAGCATTTGGATCGGCTCCATCATTTAGAAGGGATGATTTCTGCTTTACAAGAAAAGATCGATTGGAAAGAAAAGCAAATCCGGCGATGGCAAAACGACCTTTTATCCCTGGAGGAAGAGGCGGCCATTGAGGCAAGTGTGAATCAAAGTGCCGAGTATAAAAAGTGGCAAGAAGATTGGCAAAATGATCAAATGAAGATCTCAGAATTAAACAGTCAATTGGAAGAGCTCAAGACGTATCTTCATTTTGAACATTTCACGGACGAAGAAATTTATCAGATTGATACGAGTATGGATGTAAAACGACGAATTAAGGAGGAAATTCAAAAGCTTATTCGTCTCATTTCGCAAAAAGAGCACATCGAAAAAGCTTTGCAAACTAACCGCAGCGAGCTTCAAACGGCGGAAAAGGAATGTGAGAAGATTGAGGAGCAGTTATTGCCGGAGCAAGAATTTCGAACGCTGCAAAAAAAAGCGGAAAACCAAACTGAAAAAGAATCTTTGGCAAAGGAAATTCGTTGGCTTGAACTACAACTACAAAAAATCGAGACAGAAAAACAGGCAAAAAAGAGGAATAAGCAGCCTCTTGCCGCCGGTTTCGTTTTGGTTTTTTCAATCGTTTTAGCTCTATGGCTTGTCATTCAACACGAGTGGCTTCTGCTTTCAGTACCTTTTTTTGGATTTGTTGCCGCCTTTTTATTATGGACGAAAAAAACTCCGGATCTTTTGGAAGAACAAGAAAAAGAGCTAAAAAAGGAAATCAATCAACGTAAGAAAGAAATTCAGGAAATGGGGTATCTTCTGACAAAAGAAGAGGCCTCTATGTATCGAAAACAAACCGAACTGCGGGACAGATGGAAACAATCGATTATGAGACTGGAACAATTGGAGCAGCAAAAGAGTAAGCTGATTTCGGACAAAAAGGAATGGGAGCGGGAATTTTCTGAAAACTTGTTGAGAGTTCAAAGAATTCAGCACAAGCTTTGTTTTCCGAAAACAATGGAATGGAATATTTTGGATGAGGCGTTTGAAAAACTTTTAAGTATGAAAGACATCATTCGTCAGAAAAAAATATGCCAAGAAAGAATGAAAGAAATGGAAGAGTCTATTCAAAGATGGAAAGATCAATTGCATCGATGGACAAAGACTCTTGGTTTACCGGACCACGATATAGAATATGTGCTGTTTCAATTAAAAGAACAGTTGAAAAGAAATAAAGAGAAAGCCTTGCAAATAAAGGAAACGAGCAAACAAGCAGAGCAGTATAAAGAGGAGCTTCAGGCAGTGATAAAGGAAAAAGCTGAATTTGAAAGGGAAATTCAGAAACTGTTTGCGTCCGCTAATACGGAAACAGAAGAAGATTTTCGGAAAAAGGGGACTCAATGGAAAAAACTTGAACAGTTGAAAGAACGTTTAGCACTCATCCATCGTCAGGTGCCTGACAGCCCGGACCTTCTATTTCCGCTCGATCAGCCCGCAAAATGGAAAAAAGCCAAACTAGAAGTCGAAGAAAAGTTGAAAGAACTAGGACAGGAGAAAAAAAGAGTACAGGCAGATCTAGCGAAATGGGAGTATGAGAAAAAGGTTTTAGAAGAGGGCGGGACTTACGCAGAACGGCTTCATCTTTTCCATCTTCAGCGGTCGGTAGTAAACGAAAAAGCAAAAAAATGGGCGCAGCTAGCGATTGCAAAACATATCTTTGCTAAAACGGTGAAGCATTTTAAAGATCAAAAACTTCCACTTGCTTTGCAAAAAGCAGAAGAACTTTTAAGCATGTTGACAAATGGACGGTATATTCACCTTTATACGAATGAAGAAGGAAAGTTTTACGTAAAACGAAAAGATGGGATGTTTTTTGAACCGCAAGAATTAAGCCAGGCCACCGGTGAACAGGTGTATGTGTCCCTTCGTCTTGCTCTCGCTTCCGTCTTGCAGGAAGAATATCCATTTCCGCTCATCATTGATGACGCCTTTGTCCATTTTGATCATAAACGAATGTCCGCAGTGGCAGAAGTATTAAAAGAGGTTAGCCGCCATACACAAATATTGATTTTTACATGCCATCAACATGTTAAAATGTATTTTCCGGAAACTTCTATTATTCATTTAGAAGAACCTGACTGGGCGAACGTAACAAAATGATCAAAATAAATGAGCTGGCTGCAGAATCGTCGTCTGCCTATCCATATATTTGTTTGCCGATTGGGTGAAACGGAATTTTTATATAAAGTTTTAAAAAATATTTGGGAACCATTTTTGAACGAATGGCTGCCCATGAGTTTTCTTTTACATTCGCTTCCTTCAGGATGAATAATCAAATACTGTTTATGTGATATAATGGTGTCGATTAAATCCATTGCCGGTGTACAGGAGGAAAAACTGAATGGTTCAGGGAATTATCCATTATGAGGCAGGACAGTCTGTCGATTGTTATTTATTGATTAAATCCATGACGAAAAGCACAGCCGTCAATGGAAAACCGTATTTAAACCTGATTCTTCAAGACAAAAGCGGTGAAATTGAAGCGAAACTATGGGATGCGACAGAACAGGATGAAAAACAATATCGGGCGGAAACGATTGTAAAAGTGCTCGGAGATATTCAAAATTACCGCGGGCGAAATCAACTAAGAATTCGGCAAATCCGACCGGCCTCCGAAAATGAAGGAGTCAAAATTCAAGACTTTGTTATGTCGGCCCCGATGCATTCGGATGAGATGGCAGAAATCATCACTCAGTTTATTTTTGAATTGAAAAATCCTAATATCCAAAGGATCACTCGTTACTTGCTGAAAAAATATTCTGAGCCTTTTTATCAATATCCGGCAGCTACTAAAAACCATCATGAATTTGTATCCGGATTAGCTTATCATGTCGTTTCCATGTTAAAACTGGCAAAGGCCATTGCGGATTTATATCCTTCTTTAAATCGGGATTTGCTCTATGCCGGTGTGATTCTTCATGATCTGGGCAAAGTCATTGAGTTGTCGGGCCCCGTTGCGACTACCTATACGGCTGAAGGAAATTTGTTGGGGCATATCACGATCATGATCAATGAAATTGCCAAGGCGGCCGAAGAGCTGGGCATCGAAGGAGAAGAGGTGTTTATTCTCCAGCATATTGTTTTAAGCCACCACGGAAAGCCGGAATGGGGGAGCCCGAAGCCGCCGTTAATCAAAGAAGCGGAAATTCTTCATTACATTGATAATATTGATGCGAAGATGAATATGCTGGATCGAGCTTTAGAAAAAACGAAACCGGGAGAATTTTCCGAGCGAATTTTCGCTATGGATAACCGCTCTTTTTATAAGCCAAAGTTTTAATTAGTATATTCGATTTCATTCCTATTTCAGCGATGAAGAGACCTCTTTTTAGAGGTCTTTTTTTAAGGGAAGAATTCCTTTTGAAAGTGGAAAAGATAGATCGTGCGGCTCTCTTTCTCCCCATTCCATTCTGATATTTTTCTTTATCATGACGTTTCGTTGCGGGAGACCTGAATGACGTCTAGTTGGCGGTAACAGAGGATAATGGAAAAAATTATAGGAATAGGCAACGTTTCCGTCTCATAAGATGTAGTAAATGCGGACAAGTTAGGAGAGGTGGAAAATGACGGTACCGTTTTGGATGTATTTCGTTGTGGCAGGAATATTTATTAGTGCATTTATGGTGATTAAAACGGCGAGAGAAGATCGGAAGGCAGACCAGGAATGGATCGAAAAAGAAGGCGAAGTATTTATAAAGAGGATGCAAGAAGAGAAAAAAAAGAAACAGAAACAAGATCAGGAACAACAAGGAGCATAAACGTAAAAGGCGCTTCAAAAGAATTCTTCTTTTGGAGCGCCTTTTTATATGGCTAGTCCGAATCGTGGAAAAAAGGCGAATGAAAAATTGATTGCGAGAAGAAGAAAAGGCATGCTACACTTGTTCGCTTTCAAAAAAATGCTGCCTTTCTGAAACGAAAGGCGTTCCGTTTCAAAAAAGCAGCACACATTATTATTTCACATTATTATTTATTGGAGGTTGCTTCGGAAAACAAACCGTTAAAGTCTTTGTCTTCGACTTTTACATTAGCATCTTTCAGCACTTCGTTAAGTTTTTTCTGCATCTTAGTTTGATCGACTTTCGAGAGTTTCAGTTCTTCTTTCAATTGATCTTTTACTTCGTTAAACGGTTTTTTCTTTTTCTTATCTGTAATTTGGATAATATGGTAGCCGTATTCTGTTTTAATCGGTTTGCTTATTTCTTTGACTTTCAAAGTATCAAGCGCTTTAGTGAATTCAGGAACAAATTGCTTGCGGCCTTGGTAATCGATCCATCCTAAATCTCCTCCATTGTTGGCGGAAGCTGTGTCTTTGGAGTATTTTTTGGCAAGATCCTCGAATTTGGCCCCTTTATCCAGCTGCGCTTTTATTTCATTTGCCGTTTTTTCATCATCGACTAATATATGGCGGACTTTGATTTCCGGCTGCCATTTTTTATAATAATTTTTCAATTCTTGATCGCTGATTTTAATATCGGCCGTTGCCGCTTTTTGCTCTAATAGTTCCAATTTTAAGTAGTCTTTAAATCCCTTTTCGTCCATGCCGTATTGGGCGAGGAACGCTTCATATTGTGAACCAAGTTGGTCTTTTGTTTTTTGAAGCTCGTCATTCAGCTCTTTATCCGAAACTTTATATTTTTCAGATAAAACTTTTTTGTACACCAATTCTTGCAACGCTTGTTGTGTTTGTTGAGGATATTTTTCTTTCATAGCGTTGTACAGATCTTCTTTTGTAATATTTCCTTCATTCGTTTTTACAACGGTATCATCTCCGCCGTTTCCGCATGCAGCAAGAACAATCATCCCGGCTGCCAACGACAAAGAGAGAATCCATTTTTTCATTCGTTCAACAACTCCTACACTTAATTTCATTTTTATATTCTTTATCCACATAGACATACTATATCACAATTATGCGGAATTACCAAAGTTTTTCTTTTTTATGACCGACAAGAAAATAGGCGTTTGCTTCAGTCAAAATATACCGGGTTACATACGATACAAATAACAGAAAAGGAGGTATGGCGGGAATGAAAAGCTTTCCGCTGAAAGAGTAGATCCTAATAGGGTTAGTCAGTTGAAAAATCCGGATTAGAATTTGGCAGAAAACAAGAATGTATGGAAACTTCTGTTGTCGAAGCCATATTGTTAAATCCTTTCTAATCAGGTTTAATCATCTGATGACCTATACAGTCGTCTTCAAGCGGGAAAAAGGCCTAAACCAAAAATAAAACAAATGAATAGTATGATATAGACCAATGTGTAAGGAGGTGATCGGTATTGGGTGCAGCTTATGGCGGAGGGTTTGCATTAATTGTGGTGCTCTTCATCCTTCTCATCATTGTTGGTGCAGCATGGCTATATTAACAAATGAAAAATGTGAAAATAAAGGAGGAACTCGGATATGTCTGGAGCATATGGCGGAGGATTCGCACTTGTCGTTGTGTTGTTCATTTTGCTTATTATCATCGGTGCATCTTGGATTTACTAGATATTGGAATAAAAGCCAGGCGATGCCTGGCTTGATTTCCACTTATGTATAGAGAATTTCGATATAAGAAGAAATGAGCAGAATAGTGATTAAAATGTTAATCGTTCTAAACACTTTCGGCTGGCGATCTTCCGGTATGTCTTTTTGCATACATAGCGTGTTGGTAAGTCTATTGATATTGTATAAAATGAAAATAGAAAATAATATGAACACGAAGATTACTGACATGATGCTCCCTCCTTTTTCATAACCTTATTCATCAGGGTGATAAATAGAATATTTAGGCACCTCAAAGTTAAAAGACAACGACTCAGATGATGTGTATTATTTCGAATGAAAATGGTTTTGTAAACCGAGGAATTAAACAAAATTTTCAATAATTAGAAACTTTTGTTATGTCAGGTGTGAAAACGGATCAATAAACCTAAAAATGATTGCGAAAAGGATGCTACCATACTTTACGACGAAATAAGCAAAAAATCAATAGAAAATAAATGATTTGGATGGCCGTTGAGCAAGCTTTTTTGGATCAGCGTTCTTTTAACGTCTTTCCGAAAGAAGTCTCCCATCCTCTAGGAATGTGAAGGTGTGAATAGCACCAATGAGTAGGTGGGAGATGAATTTCGGTTGGCTTTAGCCAAAGTTATTTTTCCAATCCTTTTCTCAACAATTCTAAGATTGCGGCTGTTCTAGTTGGAATCCCATTTTCTTTTTGATATTGCTCCAATTTTTCTAATATCGTCTTAGGCATACGAATTTCTACACGTTCTTTCTCTTCTCTCATGATTATCACCTCATATTGATTGTACGGATTTTTTACGATATAATCAATATATACGAAATTTTTCCGCACAAAGTGAGGTGAATTGATATGGCCAAGCAAAACAAAGCTTTCAAGTTTCGTTTGTTACCAAACAAAGAACAATCCGCATTATTAGCTAAGACATTTGGTTGTGTTCGCTTTGTCTACAATAAGATGTTAGCTGAACGCAAAGAAACGTATGAAAAGTTCAAGGATGATAAAGAATTGCTTAAAAAGCAAAAGTTTCCGACCCCTGCAAAATATAAAAGTGAATTTCCATTCCTAAAAGAAGTGGATTCTTTAGCTTTGGCAAATGCACAAATGAACTTACAGACTGCTTATAAGAATTTCTTTGAAGGAAATGCGGATTTTCCAAAGTTCAAAAATCGTAAAGCAAAACAATCCTATACAACTAATATGGTCAACGGAAATATTAAGCTAGAAAATGGTCATATCAAACTGCCAAAAATCAAAAAGCCAATAAAAATGAAACAGCATAGAGAGATACCTGCTGATTATAAAATCAAATCTTGCACTATTTCTAAAACAAAGACAGGCAAATACTACATTTCAATTTTGACAGAATATGAGAAAGATATTCGTCCAGTTAAAATACAGAAAGTTGTTGGTTTGGATTTTGCTATGGATGGTCTATATGTCGAGAGTGAACAGGGTAAGAAAGCCAATTACCCACGTTACTATCGGCAAGCCTTAGATAAATTAGCAAAAGCACAACGAATTCTTTCTCGAAGAAAGAAAGGTTCTGCAAGATGGGAAAAACAACACCTGAAAGTGGCTAAGCTACATGAAAAGACAGCGAATCAGCGCAGAAACTTTCTTCATCATAAGTCAAAAGAATTAGCAACAAACTATGACGCTGTGATTATTGAGGACTTAGACATGAAAGGCATGTCTCAAGCCCTCAACTTTGGAAAAAGCGTTCATGATAACGGCTGGGGGATGTTCACTACTTTCTTAGCGTATAAGCTAAAAGAACAGGGGAAACAACTTGTGAAAATTGATAAGTGGTTTCCCTCCACTAAGAAGTGTTCATGTTGCGGCAAGGAAAAAGAAATGCCATTATCTGAACGTGTATATAAATGTTCTTGCGGCTTTGTATTAGATCGCGATCACAATTCAGCAATCAATATCAAAAATGAGGGATTACGCTTATTAGCATAAAGAATAATAACTTTCGGAACGAGAGGGTTAGCTCGGTCAATTTTCTGTCATTAGACGGGATTACCCGAGAAGCCCCCACTTCAATCAAACCGTAAGGTTGATAAGTGGAGGGTAGTTCACAAGCACCAAACATACCGTTCATCTTGTCTTTTGGAATAGCTTAAATTCAAGTTTTACTGTAAGATAATATTGAATGGCCCGGTAAGTATAATTGACTGTTCGAAATAGAGCGTCTATTTGTGGTATGGTGAAATGACATGGAGGATATTATAAAACGATTGGAAATGTTGGAATACCATCAACAACTGTTGATTCAGATGGTCGATAAGAACCGACATGAATTTGATTGGCTGATTATAAAAAATCGGCTCACAAAAGAGGAAACGGCCGAATTTTTCGAACTTTGTGAGGAGTTGAACAAGAAATATCAAGAGCAAAAAGCGGACGGATTTGTTTTTCATGTTCCGCTTTTTCAAGAATTTGAAAAAAGGCTTCATTCCAAGTTGGATTGTAAAGAGGTCATCGCAGCATGCATAAAACAAGGGCTCTATAAAGAATTAATGATTCAGCTGTACAAAAATCTTTCCAACTAACTCGTTATTTTTTCGCTGGATTCGTTCGTGGAAATGAAGGTATCTTCCTTCTGAAAGTTTTCGTCTATGTTTTGAAGGGAGGTTTCGATAATTTCCATGAAATCGTCCCCGTACAAATTTTTAATGATCACACTGAGTTCTAAAAAATCAGGAAATTTACCAAACAGTTTATTTAGGGGTAGTGCCGCTTGCACGACGGAATTGGCTTCCGGATTAAATTTTTCCATCAGGTCATGAAGGATCGTTTCCCCTTCATTTGTCAACTCAACATACGTATTTCGCTTGTCCGATTCTTTCTTGGAAAATTTTAAATAGCCTTGTTCTTCTAGTTTCTTTGAAAAGTTAAAGGCTGTGGAAACGTGCATGACGCCAAACTTAGCGATATCAGAAATAGAGGCTCCTTTTAAATGATAGGCGATCCATAAGATATGGTGTTCATTAATGTTAAGGTTATACGGTTTGATCCATTGCTGCCAATCTTTTTCAACCGCTTTCCAAAGGGCCTTGCTTAACTGTGCTACTCTTTGGGAAAATAGCATTACCTCATGTATGGAAACTTCTTGTTTTTTCACTTTCTATCACCTTCTTTTTAAAATTGAACAGGTTTTTCTGAAAGTATTCTCTAACAATATTATGCCAATAAAATAAAAATTAATAAAGATATAAATTTACTAAATTTTCAAAAAAGTGGACAATCCAATAAACAAGATTGTCCACTTTCATAAGTTTCGCATGCTGTTATAAGAAAATACCTTGTTTTCTTGAAAAAACTTATGATGTATTCCGAATGTGGCAGGACTTACGCTTCACCTGCCGTAAGGACGACAAGTGCTAGTCAAAAAGCCCTGTATACTTCACGCTTGGAGAATGGATTCTATGAGGATTTGGGTGTTATCAATTCTTTTTCGTTGTCTCCTCCAGGTTTTTGACGGAAATTTGGACGTTGTGAATTCCTTCTTCAATTGCCTTTTTATTTGGTTGAATGCTTTTTTGCCATAATTCGATGCTTTCTTTTATTTCTTTAGAGATCTGAGGGAAAGCCGTTTTTCCTTCTTGTATAAAATGAGTGACCGCTTGTTTTACCTGTTCGGTATTGCTTATGACTTCCTTCGCTGTTTCTTTCATAAAATCCTTTGTTTTTAACATATTTTTTTTGACGTCTTTTCCAGAAGAAGGAGTGGTAAGGAGCGTTGTAATGGCGCCTGCAACCCCTCCGACTAAAAAGCCCGCCAACCAATTCGATCGTTTCATAATCATTCACCTCTGGCTGATATTTCGCATTTTGAGATTGAAGTCCCTCATTTCATATCTTCAGTTGCAGTTGAATAGGATAGAATATTCATTAAATTCGAATCCCTTAAGAAGAGTATACAGACTTCTTTTGAAGAAAATCAACATTCTATGTCCGGAAGATCAGTCAGCGGGCTGGTGAAGGAGGAATTTACATGAGAGGGGTTTTGTTCTTTGCGGTTATTCTCGATTTTCTTTTGTTTCTTGGTCTGTGTCGCTCGCTTCTATTATTGTCCAGGCCGGGTATATATCCCCCGAAAAAGATGGTGAAAAAACGTGTCGGCGCACTTGGAGCCGGAACTGTTTTCGTATTTGTGATCATCATTCTCCTTTATGTAACATGAAAAGAATTGGTAAACAGGGGATAAGTGAGGGAAAAACGATGGTGGCTGGAGACTGGATCGAATATGGTTTTTCGGCCATAATACACAAAAATGCCGGGCCGCCTCCGTAGCCTTAGAAGCATGACGGCAGGTTAGGAAGTGGCCAGGCATTATTCATTAAATCGATGCTTTTAAGCTTGATGCCCAACGTTTGAGCGTTTCATTATCGATTGGGCAATAGGATAAATAATAAACATGGCAACGGCATTTAAGGCCATAGCAGGCAGAACGACGGTTCCGAATAAAGCGGTAAAAGGTCCGGGCAGACCGACAATCAAATAGGCTGAAGTCAAAAAGACTGTTCCGGAGACAATAGTGCCGACAGCCGTCAATATGGCTGCTCCGAGTGTGTTTTTGCTGTACTTTGCCGTAAGGGCAAGCAATCCGTAAAAAATGAACGCCGTAACCGGTTTATCGATTAGATTCGGAAGGAATCCTCCGGGAAATGCCGTGGTCAATCCGGAAATGACTCCCGTAGCTAAACCAATCAGCAAAACATTTTTGGCGTTTGAAAATAATAGAATGCCGAGAAACATCATCGTAAGCATCATATCTGGCTTCATGCCTAAGAAAAAAGCAGGGATGATTGCATGAAGAACTGCTCCCATACCCACTAAAATGGCTAAACTGACAAGTGTTTTCGTATTCAATTCTCTTCTCTCC
This sequence comes from Bacillus smithii, assembly GCF_001050115.1. Taxonomy (NCBI): domain Bacteria; kingdom Bacillati; phylum Bacillota; class Bacilli; order Caryophanales; family Bacillaceae; genus Bacillus; species Bacillus smithii. Next base: position 876,189 of record NZ_CP012024.1, read on the forward strand.
TCTGCTAAACTTCTCTACACTAAAACTCGATTTTTAGTGGTACGAATTCATTTTACCACAAATTCTTTGCTTTGCTCTCAAATAAGATATCTCGTTTCATATGTTATTTTATATGCTGATGAATGGTCGATGCGATGTCTTGAAGTTCGTCGAAAGTATAGTCGTTTTGATGCGATTTCCATACAGCCCCGAATCCATCTCCTTTTCCGTAACGAGGAAGCAAATGGATGTGGAAATGAAAGACTGATTGTCCGGCCGCTTCTCCATTATTGTTTAATAAATTTAGCCCGATCGGTTGATAGGCTTCTTGAATAGCATTCGCTATTTTGGGCACAGCTTGGAAAAGCGATCCAGCAATTTCTGGAGTTAGCTCAAAGAGATTCTTTTTATGTATTTTTGGTATGACCAGTGTATGCCCTTTTGTTACTTGGCTGATATCCAAGAAAGCAAATACATTTTCATCTTCATACACTTTTGCTGACGGGATTTCTCCGTTCATAATTTTACAAAAAATACAATCGCTCATATTCACTCATCCTTTCTTTCATTTCATGATAAATGGCATGTATGCCGCTCTTTGCAGAATGGATCAAATCTTATGGACACACGTCGAGTCAAAAAATCACTGGCATTTTTGGATTTTTTCGATGAAATGGTATGGATTTGAATGTATTTTATCATAAAAGCGGGGGGATCTAAATAGGGAACCATGCATTCGAAATGGGAGCCATGAATAATGCTCCGGTTAGCTTTGGACTGAGGGGATATTTTGCCGCCAATAAAAAGCAGCGCAGTTTAGAAAACGATCTTGAATCATTAAAAGAACCTTTTCTTTTAGTGCCAACTCCAAAGCATTTTCTATAAAAGAATGGCTCAAAGCGGAGCGGACCGGAATGTTTTAAACGTAAGATCATGGCTGTTTTATTTTCTGATCTGATAGGGTTCAAATGGATGATTTTTATGTTGAGGACATAAAAGAAGACAGGATGCTTATGCATCCTGTCCCTTGAAGGGGATTGGTCATTGCTGATCTGCAGTGCAAAAGTCGTTTTTCGTGTTCAAGCTAATCATCCCCTTGCTGGAATGTTTCTTGCTTTGACACTTTTTAGATCTAACACAAACCCGTTTTTGGCAAATTTGTGAATGAAGACTTTATGGTCTTTCATACTTATTTGCATTGGAGTTTGTGGATCGTGCGACTTTACTGTCTGCCGTAATCACCTCATTTTATTGAAGGCGAATCAATTGACCATAAGATAGGAAAATGCGGTACTGGTCTTTCACAACCACCCCGTTTTACTATTTGGTTGACCCCTTCGAATATTAGAATGCACAGAAATTTTTTCTTTATACATACAAGTGATGAAATTTTGTCTGAAAAATTGTCAAGAATCATTTATCAAGTCTAAAATAGTTGTGGGTAGACTTAAAATAGCTGTTTTTGCGAAAATGTTTGTTAAAATAAGATGAACTTAGAAACAAAATACCGCATGTTTTTGTTAAATGGTTTAATAAGTGCTTCTTCTTTAAAGTGATCTGAATGTCACCATAACGAAATGAATGGAACACAAATTTTCTTCTATTGGAGGAGGATGGAGAGTTTTCAAACGAATTTTTGGGCAATCAAAAACAGAAAGGATGTGGAAGAATGTCGCTATTGAAAGTCGACCAATTGACTGGCGGTTATACAAGAAAGCCTGTGTTAAAAGATGTGTCTTTTTCTATTGAAAAAAATGAAATCGTTGGTTTGATTGGTTTAAACGGCGCGGGAAAAAGTACGATTATTAAGCATATTATCGGTTTAATGGAACCGAGGCAAGGAGAGATTATCATCAATGGACTATCTTTGAAAGACAGCCCGGAGCAATATCGCAGACAGTTTTCTTATATACCGGAAATGCCGGTGTTGTATGAAGAATTAACGTTGGAAGAGCATTTGAAAATGACGGCGATGGCTTACGGATTAACAGAACAAGAATACAAAGAGAGGATAGATCCGCTTTTAAAGGAATTTCGAATGCAAAAAAAGCTTCATTGGTTTCCTGCTCATTTTTCCAAAGGAATGAAACAGAAAGTAATGATTATGAGCGCCTTTTTAACGGAACCTCATTTATATATTATTGACGAACCGTTTTTAGGGCTTGATCCGCTCGGAATTCAATCGTTATTGGAGTGGATGGAAAAAATGAAGAAACGAGGGGCGGGCATATTAATGTCCACTCATATTTTAGCAACAGCCGAAAAGTATTGCGATTCGTTTATCATATTACATAACGGGGAAATCCGCGCAAAAGGAACCATTCAGGACTTGCAGGAACAGTTTGGCATGCAGGGAGCTTCTCTCGATGATCTCTATATTCAACTGACAAAGGAAGAAGAAAAATGAAAACTGTTCAGCAATTATGGAAAGAGCGATTAAACGGCTATTTATCCGAGATGCGCAAATATTTGCGCTATATATTCAATGATCATCTGCTATTTGTACTGATTTTTGGGGTCGGAGCCGGTGTCTACTATTACAGTCAATGGGTAAAAACGTTGGAACCTCATTTTCCAGCCCCGTTTATCATGGCGCTGTTATTGGGGGCTATTCTGGCGTGGTCTCCGATTTACACGTACTTAATGCGAGCGGATATCGTCTTTCTGCTTCCGATGGAGGAACGATTAAAAGGCTATTTTCAAAAAGCCATTGTATCTAGTTTTGTCTTTCAAAGTTATTGGCTGATTTTGTTTCTTGCTGCTTTAATGCCCATGTATGTAAAAGTCAAGGGAGTAAGCTATGCATCGTTCTTTTTGTGGCTTGTGATCTTATTCATTTTGAAGTTTTGGAATTTGTTTGTCCGTTGGAACGTGCAGAAGTTTCAAGAAAAAAATATACGTCTTGTTGATCTGATCGTTCGTTTTGTTCTCAATGCAGTCTTTTTATATCCGCTGTTCAACCGGACAAACTGGCTTCTTTTCGTCATTGGAGCGTTTCTTTTGATCGTTTATGCCGGCGTTATTCAAAACAAGAGCAGGCAGCATATTTTAAAATGGGAAATGCTTGTGGAACTAGAAGAAAAAAGAATGATGGCTTTTTATCGCTTTGCCAACTTGTTTACGACGGTCCCTAATCTGCAAGGAGACGTAAAAAGAAGAAAATGGCTGGACTTTCTGTTTAAAAAGATTCCATATGGCCCCCATCATGTTTATACGTATTTGTTGTCACGTACTTTTGTTCGTGTAAATGAATACATTGGATTGTTTGTCCGCTTGACGCTCATTGGTTTGCTTTTGATCATTTTCAGTCATTCATTACTATTCAAAGTCATCATGGCGCTCTTGTTTATTTATTTAACAGGATTCCAGCTTTTTCCGCTGATCCGTCACCACGATGAAAAAATTTGGATGATGTTGTATCCTGTTTCGAAAGAAAGAAAAAAAACAGCTTTTATGCTGCTTTTGAGGCAGTGTCTTGGATTGCAGGCCTTTTTGTTCGCGGGGGCGGCGTTTTTTCGTTCATGGTTTGAAAGTGGAATCATACTTGGAGCAGCCGTCTTATTCGTCTTTTTGTTTACCGAAATATACACTCCCCGCAAGCTAGCTAAAATGGAAAACTTGTAAGACCGTTTTCTGGCATCTGGTTTAGACTTCGTAAGTACTTGAAAAAAGGGAATTCATTCGTGATGCAGCAATGTTTTTTCGTGGTACTGCTTCTTAGATGGCGGTCATAGCTTAAGGGTATGCCGTCTGCTGAAAATCATAATAGGAATACTGCGACAATGGTTGTCACCAAGAGGCCGAAGCATACGGGAATTAAATTTCTTCGTGCCAGTTCAAAAGGATCGACATCGCATATGGCCGCAGCAGGAATCAAAGCCCAAGGAATTAAAGTGCCTCCTCCAACCCAAATCGCTGCTACTTGGCCGAGAGCCGTTAAAACGGCTGTTCCGCCTGATAGAGAGTGGGAAAAAATTTTAGCGATTGATCCGGCAAGAGAAATGCCGGAGAATCCTGAACCATCTAGGCCGGTAATGGCCCCGATGACGGTCATAGTCACGGCCCCCATTTCTTTCGTCAAGGGGACAAGGGCAGCGAGAGAAGCGCCAAGGTCGTTGACAATGCCATTGGATGTATGAGGAAGGTAGTCGCCGATTATTTTCGAAAAACCGGCATCGCCTAGATAAAAGAAAGCGGCAATGGGAATAACAGGTGCGAATACTTTAAAACCAAATTGGAATCCTTCCATTAAAAAAAGGGTGGTTTTTTCTAACCCTTTCCCTTTATAGCTGATCAACGCGATCAGGAAGAGAATGATAATGGCGGTTCCCCCGATAAGTGCTGTTGCGTCTCCGCCTTGTAAGTGATAAAAAAACAGGAAAAATATATCAATGGCAAAAAAGAGTGGTATCAGGATCGCAAATATTTGCTTTGTTCTGAAGGAAAGGGAGGTGTCGATTTTATTCTCTTGACGGTTGGTGGAAACGAGGCTGCTGCTCGAAAGCTTTCCTTTTTTCATATCGATTTTTAGCTGAATGAAAGCCATTAGTGTGGCGGAGATTCCCATAACGGCTACGAGAGGGAGGCTGGCATGAATCACATCTTGTACGGCAATTCCTGCTGCGTCGGCCGTTAATTTAGGAGCTGCCTGAATGACGAAATCGCCGGAAAGGGCGATTCCATGGCCGAATAAATTCATGGCCATTGCCGCGCCGATGGCAGGCAACCCTGCTCGTATCGCAACCGGAACAAGTACAGCTCCCAATAAAGCAACTGCCGGTGTCGGCCAAAAAAACCAGGAAATTAACAACATTAGTAATCCGATGATCCAGAATCCTGTGTCAGGAGAACGGATGAATTTTGTAAATGGAGCAATGATGACTTCGTTGATTCCAGTTTTCATTAAGCTGTTGCTCATGGCGACAATCATGGAAATGATGAGAATGGTCGGCAACAGCTCCGAGATTGCGTATACGAAACTGGTAAATATACTGATGATCGACGCGGTGACTGATCCGGTAGCTGTAAAAGCGATGAAAAAGATGCCGATAATACATAAGATCGTCGTATCTTTGCGGAGAATCATGAAAAGGATCACGAGTGCGATAAAAAGAACGTACACCCAATGAATCAACGTTAAGTCGATTGGCATGTTGTATCTACTCCTTTATTCACAGACTTCGCTAGGCGTTTATCACACTATTTTGTTTCAAAGTATGAATCATCCTTAGAAGTTGTGAATGAAAGGAGCGTCGAATAAAAAAATGATTGAAAGAAAAAAGAAAGACGTTATTTCCTTGGAAATGTGAAATTTTAGCAGTCCGACAGCGTAGTTTAAATAATCACTTTGGAGCTTGATCTAAGACTGCAGTAAAAAGTTTAGTTGTAGCGACCATCACGACGTGGATTACGATTGTTCTTCTTTCGGTATTAAATAGGTTTTGACGTAAGAAGGACGAGGGAAAATAGTGATTTTACTCTTTGGTTCTTTTTCAGTTTCTTGTTTAGAGTGGGCTTTTTTGAACGCTTGGGATTTTTTCCAGTTTTGAAAAGACTGTTCGTCTTTCCAGCAAGTCAATACAATATATGTATCTGATTTCAAAGGGCGAAGGAGTCTAAAGGCTTTATAGCCCGGCATTTTTTCAAGATTGCCCGATCTGTTTTTGAATCGGTATTCAAAAACAGGGCGGCCTTCATCCGTAACGGGAATATGGTTCATGACAAAAAAACCGCTTTTTTTGTCTAAAAGGCCAGATGAATCAATCACTTCATACGATCTGGGGGATTGGAATACGGATTTTTTCTCGGTTTCGTGAAGGAGTAAAGCGCTTTCTTCGTTTTCCATAAGGATCATCGTTTCGTGTTCATATTTTTGGAGAATCGTTCGTAAATAATCGAACGTCCCGGTGGTCATGTAAATATTCATTTTTTCACCCCATTTTCTTTTTTGGAAAGGACTTTTGTGAACTGCGCAATTGGAAAGGACATGGAATCCACCTTTAGTCCATCGTTCTCATTGGCATTTTGCCCATGTATCAGAATAAAAGGGCTATCTGCTTTTATGAACTTTCCAATATTTAGTTTAAAATTTCCATACTATGAGTTCAATGAAACATTATAAACAAAATCGGCGGTTTTATGACATTTCACTCGCTTGCCTATACAATTTACTCAAAAAGCACTATAGTGTAAAGCATGTAATAGATCGTGAGAATGAAGGATCGCCGGTTGCAACGACCTATATTTATTTAAATGTAAAAATGTGATTTCTCTTGAAAATCATTCATAGCTTTTTCATTTTGAATACGACTTTACTCATATGAAAGGTGGAAGATAAATACATGAGAATGGTAAATGATACTTTAATCAAGGCTGCTAAAGGAGAGCCGACAGACTATGTGCCGGTTTGGTATATGAGGCAAGCGGGCCGTTCGCAGCCTGAGTATCGGGCATTAAAAGAAAAATATTCATTGTTTGAAATTACACATCAACCGGAATTATGCGCCTATGTGACAAGATTGCCTGTTGAACAATACAATGTGGATGCAGCCATCCTTTATAAAGATATTATGTCGCCTCTGCCGGCGATTGGAGTGAAAGTAGACATTCGATCGGGAGTAGGTCCGGTTATTGACAATCCGATTCGTTCTCTTGCGGATGTGGAAAAACTTGGCCAAATCCATCCGGAACAGGATGTGCCATATGTACTGGAAACCATTCGAATTTTAACGAAAGAGCAGCTGACGGTTCCATTGATCGGATTCGCCGGTGCACCTTTTACGTTGGCCAGTTATATGATTGAAGGAGGTCCATCCAAACATTACAACAAAACTAAAGCGTTTATGTATGCGGAACCTGTCGCTTGGCACGCTTTGATGGACAAGCTGGCCGATATGACTATCGCTTATGTTCGGGCGCAGATCAATGCGGGAGTAAGCGCCGTTCAAATCTTTGATTCTTGGGTAGGAGCTGTCAATGAAGAAGATTACCGTGTATACGTGAAGCCAGCTATGCAAAAAATTTTTAGTGAACTAAAAAATGAGCATGTTCCGCTTATCATGTTCGGAGTTGGTGCAACTCATTTAGTAAAAGAATGGAACGACCTTCCTTTAGACGTCATTGGTCTTGATTGGAGAATGGAGATTCGCAAAGCAAGAGAATTGGGAGTGACAAAATCGCTTCAAGGCAATTTAGACCCGGCAGTGCTGCTTGCTCCTTGGAAAGTGATCGAAGAAAAAGTGAAACGGATTTTGGATCAAGGTTTGGAAACACCGGGATTCATTTTCAATCTTGGTCATGGAGTTTTTCCTGAAGTTCAGCCGGATACTTTGAAAAAGCTAACCGAATTTATTCATGATTACAGTTCAAAAAGAGTTTAAAAATAAAAGAAACTTATTTTTTGTAAATTTCCTTTCATTTTGACAAAATAATTAATTGAGGTGGCTCTTATGGAAAGGAAAAAGATAGGATTACTTGTTATGGCATACGGCACTCCAAACAATGAAGAGGATATTGAACGGTATTATACGCATATTCGACATGGAAGAAAACCATCGGAGGATATGCTGGAGGATTTAAGAAGACGTTATAAGGCGATTGGGGGAATTTCCCCGCTTGCAAAAATTACGAATGAACAAGCTGAAAAACTAACAGCTCGATTAAATGAACTTCAAGATCAAGTGGAATTTCGATTATATATTGGGTTGAAGCATATCGAACCATTTATTGAAGATGCCGTAAAGCAAATGCATGAAGACGGTATAGAAGAAGCCGTTTCGATTGTACTTGCTCCGCATTTCTCTTCTTTCAGCGTGAAATCGTATAACGAAAGGGCAAAATCGGAGGCAGAAAAGCTTGGCGGACCAAGGATCAGCTCGATTGAAAGTTGGTATCGTGAGCCGAAATTCATCGATTACTGGGTGAATCAAATCAAAAAAGTTTACGAACAAATGCCGGATGAGGAGCGCAAATCTTCTGTCCTGATTTTTTCTGCTCATAGTCTTCCAGAAAAAATATTGCAATTTAACGATCCTTATCCAGAACAACTGAAAGAAACAGCTCAATTGATCGCTGATAAGGTGGGGGTCAAAGATTATGCCATCGGATGGCAAAGTGCCGGAAATACCCCTGAACCATGGCTTGGACCGGATGTCCAAGATTTGACAAGAGATTTGCATCAGAAAAAAGGATATAAAGCGTATGTCTATGTGCCAGTCGGTTTTGTTGCCGATCATTTGGAAGTATTATATGACAACGATTATGAATGTAAAGTAGTCACACAAGAGATTGGTGCTTCCTATTATCGGCCGGAAATGCCTAATGCAAAGCCGGAATTTATTGATGCTTTAGCAACGGTTGTTTTAAAACACATAAATAAATAAGAAGTTTTAGAAGAAGGCGATGTATGGTGAGTGAATCAAAAAAAGTGGCGGTCATAGGCGGAGGAATTACCGGATTAACAGCCGCTTATTATTTGCAAAAAGCGGCTCAAGAAAAAAAACTTCCATTGGAAGTCACATTAATTGAATCCTCCCCTAGACTCGGAGGAAAAATCCAAACGATCCGCAAAGATGGATTTGTAATTGAAAGAGGGCCTGATTCTTATCTGGCTCGAAAAAAAAGTGCAACTAGACTGGCAGAAAATGTGGGGATTGCGGATCAATTGGTCAGCAATGCGACCGGTCAATCTTATGTGCTAGTAAATGAAAGGCTTTATCCCATTCCCGGCGGTTCTGTTATGGGAATTCCAACACAAATATTCCCTTTTGTTGTAACCGGATTATTCTCTTTTACCGGCAAACTAAGAGCCGCTTTCGATTTTCTTTTGCCTCGTTCCAAACCGCAAAAAGATCAAGCTTTGGGACCATTTCTTAGAAGGAGATTCGGGGATGAAGTGGTGGAAAATTTGGTTGAACCCCTTTTATCCGGAATTTATGCAGGGGATATCGACCAAATGAGTTTAATGGCTACTTTTCCACAATTTTACACAATAGAACAAAAATATCGCAGTTTAATCTTAGGAATGAAAAAAACGACGCCAAACTCCTCCCAAAAGCCAGCGGGCGGGCAAAAAAAAGGCGGATTTCTCACTTTCCGTCACGGATTGGAAACGTTAGTGGAAGCTGTAGAAAGTCAGTTGATAAAAAGTTCAGTGTTAAAAGGAACACGTGTGGTGAAAATTGAAAAAGAGGAAGACCAATATCGTTTGCTTTTGCATAACGGTGAAGCACTTCGCACAGATAGCGTAGTTCTTGCCACACCTCATGGAGTTGTTCCGGATATGCTTCCACAATACGATTTCTATTCTCCATTGAAAGATATGAAATCCACTTCGGTCGCAACCATCGCGATGGCTTTCCCCTCGGAAGCGATTGAACAAGACATAGACGGAACAGGATTTGTGGTATCGAGAAACAGCGATTTCACCATTACGGCCTGTACGTGGACTCATAAAAAATGGCCTCACACGACTCCAAAGGGAAAAGTATTGCTGCGCTGCTATGTAGGGCGTGCCGGTGACGAAACGGTAGTGGACTTATCAGATTCGGAACTTGAAAAAATTGTATTGGAAGATTTAAATAAGACGATGAATATTTCCATGAAACCGGATTTCACGATTGTCACCCGTTGGAAAAACGCCATGCCGCAATATGCGGTAGGACATATAGAACGGATGGAAAAGATTAAGCAAAGTACGCAAAAGGAATTGCCGGGTCTTTTTTTGGCAGGAAGCTCGTATGAGGGACTCGGTGTTCCGGATTGCATCGACCAAGGCGAAGAAGCTGTGGAAAAAGTATTGGCTTTTTTAGGGATGAATGGGAAATAGGCCGCTGATTGGCGGTCTATTTTTTTGTCTTCTTGATGAAAAAATTTGGAAAAAAGCAGTATTTTGACGTATCGATATCATTGCAAAGAATGATCAAGTGTGATATAGTATTTTTCGTTAAAACTAAATGACTAAATTATTATTTTGGTCATTTTGCGAGGTGATAAAGTGTCTGTCGATCGAAAAAAGCAGATTCTGGATGCGGCGGCCAAGTCGTTTTCATTATTTGGATACAAGGCCACTACGATGGATCAAGTAGCAAAGCTTGCGAATGTTGGAAAAGGGACTATTTATAATTTTTTTAAAAATAAAGAAGACTTATTTCACGAAATTGTTTCTTCATTAATTGCAGAAATGAAAGAAGCGGCAGAACAATCATTTGATGAAGAAGATTCATTCGTTGAAAAAGTTCATCGTGCTTTGTATCAGGTGCTCGATTTTCGGAGAAAACATCAACTCACCATCAAGCTCTTTCAAGAGGCGAGAGAAATGGGGACACCGGTCGTTTTAGAGGTGATGGATAAAATCGAACGTTCCATTTTAGATTACATCCGAGATAAAATCGAAATGGGAATAAAACACGGAGAAATTAAGAATTGCAATCCTGAAGTGACAGCTTTTGTCATTCTAAAAACGTATATTTCGCTTATTTTTGATTGGGAGAGGGATCATGACCCCCTTGAAAAAGATGAAATCGCTCGATTGTTTGACTTGTATTTTTTTCAAGGACTGTCCAAATAGGAAAATCTTTCTCTTTTTCTCGATGATGATGAAATGAAAAATGAAAAATTGGGAAGGGGATTGTCGTGAACCGTTTATTGATTGTGGCTGAGTTAAAAGAGATTTTCCGAGATCGAAAAAATTTGTTGATCCCGATTTTTGCCATTTTATTTATCCCGATCCTTTATGCAGGAATTTATTTATGGGCGTTTTGGGACCCCTATGGACATTTGGAACGACTTCCCGTCGTCGTAGTAAATCGCGATAAAGGCGCCGATTTTTCCGGAGAAAAGCTGCAATTAGGCGACGAAGTAGTAAAAAAATTAAAAAAGAACGATGATTTTGATTTTCATTTTGACAATAACCGGGAAAGGGCTTATAGAGATTTAAAACATCAAAAATATTATTTATTGGTGGAGATTCCGAAAGATTTTTCAAAAGATGCTACGACTCTGTTAGAAGATCATCCCCAAAAAATGAGTTTGAAATATGTTCCGAATGAAGGTTATAACTTTTTATCGGCGCAAATGGGAAGAACAGCCATGAAAGAAATACGCGCATCGATTCAAAAAAATGTGACAAAAACTTATGCCGATACGATGTTTCGAAAAATTCGCGAGGCTGGAAAAGGGATGGACGAAGCCAGCAAAGGCGCTGGAAAATTGAATAAAGGCGCTGTCCAGCTTGCGGGCGGAGCAAAGCAGATGAAAGGCAATTTGGAGAAACTGGCAGAAAAGTCGTTAGAATTTAATAAAGGCATCCTTTCCGCCGATAAAGGCTCGCAAAATCTCGAAAACGGCGCTGAACAATTATCTTCCGCATTGAATCAGCTTGCCTTTGGCCACGACAAACTGTACCAGGGCGCTAAAGATGTCCAAAAGGGAACGGAACAATTAGCCGGAGGAATCGGTCAGTTGTCTCAAGGCTTAAATACGGTTGATGGCAAAATGAGCCAGCTGTTAAATGGAACGAGACAAGCTCAATCGAGTGTTGAGCAATTTTCAGGTCAAATGCCGAAACTGCAAAGCAGCGTTAAGGATTTGGCTGCTGGAGCTGAGCAGTTAAATTCGGGTGTAGACAGCTTCCAGCAACAATTAGTGAGCCAACTAAACAGCGCTTTGGATGATTCTGCTCAAAAACAAGAGCAGGCAACGCAGCAAATGATCGGTCAGTTAAAGCAGACTCTCTTGGCGCAAGGTTTACCGGCTGATCAAGTCAATTCTATTATTCAACAATTTCAACAACAGCTTCCGGATCCAACGCAATCGGTCAATCAGCAAAAGCAGATGATCCAGCAGCAAGTAGCCAGCGGTTTCAGCCAATTAAAATCTGGAAGCAAGGAATTGGCGACTGGTGCTCAATCTCTTAACAGCGCCATCAACAGCCAACTTGCTCCCAATATTCAGAAACTGAATGGTGGGTTAAAACAAATCACTGCCGGCCAAGAAAGCCTTCAATCGGGCATTCATCAGCTGGCGAATGGTTCCAACGAATTAAATGCGGGGAGTCAAAAGCTTTTAGCAGGTGAAAGCCAACTAATCTCTAACATGGGGATTTTTAATGAAAAAATGGGCGAGTCAGCAGCCGGCTCTGCCAAACTGACGAACGGCGCCCATCAATTAAATACAGGCCTTTCTCAGTTGTCATCAGGCTCACAAAAAATCTCTGACGGCACTAAACAATTGGCAGCAGGGGCCGATGCGCTCGCAAAAGGTTCCGGTCAATTAGAAAATGGTACAAAAGAAATGCACGATAAGTTAAACGACGCTTCCAAACAAGCCAATTCTATGAAAGCGGGAAAAAACCAATCCGATATGATGGCAGAACCTGTAAACGTCAAAGAAAAACCGATTAATAAAGTACCTACTTACGGCACTGGTTTGGCTCCGTATTTTATCTCACTCGGACTTTATGTCGGAGCATTAATGATGACCATTGTCTATCCTGTTCGAACACCTCTTGGCAAACCTAAAAATGGTGTATCCTGGTTTTTTAGCAAATTTGCCATGATGGGGCTTATCGGAGTATTGCAGGCGCTGATTACCGCGGCCATACTGCTTCTTGGCTTAAAGTTGAAAGTTCAAAGCGTACCGTTGTTTATTGCCACTACGATTTTAACCAGCTTAGTCTTTATAGCGATCGTTCAAATGTTAGTAACGATTGGTGATAACCCTGGCCGTTTTGTTGCTGTTTTAATCTTAGTCGGCCAATTAACGACAAGTGCCGGTACTTTCCCGTTGGAATTAGTTCCAAAATGGTTTCAAATGGTTCACGCCTTTTTGCCGATGACCTATAGCGTCAATGCATTCAAGGCGGTCATTTCAAGCGGAGATTTTGCTTATATGTGGCACAATCATGTTATTCTCTTGTTATTTATGGCGTTATTCATGGCCATTACACTTCTCTTTATGATGATCGTGTTTAAGCGCCAATATGCTGATCATTTGCAAGCAGCGGAAGAAGCATAATGATTGAGTGTGTTCATTCCTTGGGCTGTCGGCATGCCGACAGCCTTTTTTAACGCGATAAAGATTCAGAATTTTTATGGATTTTTCTGAGGAAGAATCAAAATTAGTTTACAATAGAGTGGAAGGACATGTTTTGTTTTTAGTATAGTGAAAGGACTATTGAAGTGTTGAATTTTTTTACTTTTTATCGAGTGAAAGCACTGCAGCTATCAGAGCAATATAAGCAGTATGCCTTTTACGCAGATCATAAAGGACAGGAAGAGGTCAAAGTGCAGCAAACTCTCCCTAAATGTCCATTTGATTAATGCGGGGATCACGCTGACAGAAGTTTTACTAATGGAAGAGGTGATTGAAAACATGAAATTGACGATCATCGGCCCGTGGGGCGGATATCCAAAAGCGAATGAAGCGAGTTCAGGTTATTTATTGCAGCAAAGCGGATTCAATCTTTTAATCGATTGCGGAAGCAGCGTCCTATCTTTTTTACAAAACCATATAGAGCCAGAAAATTTGGATGCCGTGCTGATTTCCCATTATCATGCTGACCATGTAGCGGATATCGGTGTACTGCAGCATGCTTTACTTATTAGGAAATACTTCAATAAAGAAATCAAGACGCTTCCTATCTATGGCCATCATGAAAGTAAAGACTATCGATCATTAACGTATAAAGACATCACAAAAGGTTCGGTGATTGACGAAAACAGTGAACTTTCCATCGGCCCTTTTTCCGTAAGTTTTTTAAAAACACGTCACCCTGTTCCTTGTTATGCGATGAAAATAGCATCAGATGAAGGCACATTGGTTTATACGGCTGATTCCGCTTATCAAGAAGCATTTGTGGACTTTGCGAAAGATTGCGACCTGCTTTTATGTGAAAGTAATTTGTTTAGCGGAATGAACGGAAATCAGGCCGGACATATGACAAGTACTGAAGCAGGAAGGTTGGCAGCACAATCGGGGGCGAAAAAACTAGTGTTGACCCACTTGCCACAGTACGGCAGTTTGCATCAGTTAAAAGAAGAGGCTGAAAGTGAATTTAATGGACCGGTCATATTGGCAGAAAAAGATTTGCAAATAATGGTTAAAAAGTGACAAAATCCAGTTCGCCCAGTCTTGTTTCTGAAAATTTTACGTTGATTTTGATCTATTTTTGATCATTTTAGGGAATGAAAAACATATGAAAGAATGAGAAGGAGTATATTGATAAAAAAGTTTTTCTGATCAGTTTTAAAACCGTGCGGAATTTGAATTTTGTGATAGTCGTGATGGCAAAGTTTCAAACTCTTGCTGAGCGTTTGTAATTGTTGTTCTTCCTTCATGTTTAACGCTTGTTTTCGCCTGTGATGTGGCGAGCGGATGATTCGAGTTCTGGAAAAAGAAAATTTGAGCTTTACGGCTAATGAATGGTTTAGGAAAAAACTTGCAAGGATGATGATTTGTTTTTTTCATACTATAAAGAATGAAGAGGTGCTGATTTCATTTTAAATGGAAGGAAGGGCTTTTCCATGACTTATGACTGCATTATTATTGGCGGAGGCATTGCTGGTCTGCAGGCGGCCATTCAACTAGGACGCTATCAACATCGTGTGTTGGTCATTGACGCTGATCAAGGCCGCTCCGTATTATGCCGCAGCTTTCATAACCTTTTAGGCTGGCCCGATGGTGTCAGCGGACGGACATTGCGAACCATTGGAAGAAATCAAGCGGAAAAATTAGGAATCGAATTTCGGAAGGGATGGGTAGTCGATGCCCGTTCTGAGTCGGATGAATTTCTGTTGTTTTGTGATGATGGTTCGTCTTTTCGAGCCAAAAGGCTTCTTTTTGCTACCGGTGTCATGGATCGTCTTCCTCCGTTTCCTAATATCATTCCTTGTTTAGGAATCAGCGCTTATATATGCCCGGACTGCGATGGTTTTGAAGTAAAAGGGCAGCGAGTGATTGTGATGGGGTCAGGAGATGCTGGAGCCAACTTAGCGTTGGCGCTTACTTATTTTACCACTGATATTTTCTACGTTGACCATGAACAGGCAGGCATCAGCCAACGTGTGATGGAAAAGCTAAGACATAAGAATATCCATTATGTGCCGGTGCCGATAAAAGAGGTATTGGCCGATGGTTCCCAATTTAAAGGTGTTCATCTTATGAATGGAGGATGGATTCCGGCGGGACGGTGCTTTCTTGGATTCGGCGGAAATGAAGTTCGTTCAGCCTTAGCTGAAAAATTAGGGGTACAACTTCATAAAAATCGGCATATTCTCACTGATCCGCGCACAAAAATGACTAATGTCAAATATGTTTGGGCGGCAGGCGATGTAACGGTTCATTCCGAGCAAACCGCCATTGCGATGGGAGACGGGATCCAAGCAGCCATTTGGATTCATAAAAGCTTGATTTCAAATGTGCTGGAGAATATGCATTAAATACAGATGATTTCGTATTATTTGTTTGAAATATTGCGGTGTAATGGTTTTAAAAAACTTTTCCCTTCAGGAGGATGTATTCATTCGTTCGCACAGCAGAGAAGTACGAGGATCGAATCATGACTTTCGATTGGGAGACTATTTAGGGAGGTTTGACCTCCGTTTCTATCTTGATTTTTACCAAAAAAAGAACATAATGGATAAGAATGTGTTCTATTTCATCGATTCTAACTTAGCATCTGTTTGTTGTGGACTATTCGTGGGATTGATTATTTGAATCGAGATGCACGGCTACTTTCCAATAACCGGAAAAAAGGCTTTTACTTTGCTTTTTTCTGTTTGAGGCTTTTTTGCAAGAATGCAGGCAAGAAAGTTCATGATAAAACTTTTGCTGTACATATGTTGTATGGAAGAGCCGGTGATAACAGCTGGGATTCTGTTTTTTCTTGCTCTATAGAAAATAATGGTCCACACTTTTCATGAGAACCTTTTTTCCGATAAAATAAAAATGGTATTGGAAAAAGAAAAATCAAAGAAAGATAGATTGTGTATGTTCTAGAATTGGAGGCGAATCAGATGGATTTCGTTAAATACGAGCAAGAAGGCTCCATTGCGTACATTACTTTTAATCGTCCTGAAGAATCCAATTCCTTAAATGAAGAGATGTTGAAGGATTTGGAGCAATATTTGGATGAAATTCGTGTGCGTACCGATATTTCCATCGTGGTTTTACAAGGAGAAGGTGAGCAAGCTTTTTGTACAGGAGTCGATTGGGGCGAAGAAGCTCTTTATTCAGATGAACAGAAAAGAAAATTTCAAAATAAAATCCGAGAAGTGCTGTTGAAGGTGGAGGAACTTCCTCAGCCAACTATTGCGGCCATTAACGGAGCGGCTTTTGATGAAGGTTTTGATTTGATTCTCGCATGTGATTTCCGTTTTGCTTCAAGACATGCCGAAATTGGCTTTAATCAAAAGAACCCTGGAACGATTCCTTATGCAGGAGCTGTCCGCAGGCTTCCTAAACTGATTGGGGAAGGCAAGGCTTTAGAACTGATTTTAACAACTAAAATTTTAAATGCCCATGATGCTTATGCATATGGATTATTGACAAGGGTATCACCCCCTGAAAAGCTTTTCGAACGGGTGAAGGACTTCGCAGAAGAACTTTCCATTTTCAAGGCGGACGAGCTTCGGAAAATTAAGGCGGCTGTGAAAAACGGTGGTCACCCGAATCTTTTTTAAAATATCGTCCATTCTTTTATTAAACTGGTAAAATCGCATACTTGCGGTTTTACCTTTTTCTTATAGGTCTGAAACGGCGCCGTCATGGAACCTATCCAGTGTTTGGGGCGGTAATGGGCATGTGCTTTTTGTTTTATGAAAGGCAAGAAAGTGATTATTTGTTTGACCATTATCCCATGAATAGATCATGGGGGATTTTTCTTGAAAGAGCCATGCTTCTTTCCGTTAAGAGGAACGGTAAAATGTTTTTGTCCTATTTTACAACGAAAATTTGGGAAGAGTTGTGCAAAGAAATTGCTTGTTCTATTTTGAATGAATCCAAACTACACATAATAGTAAGGGACAAAGATAGGAAAGGGGGATGGGAGAGTTGAAAAAATGGGGTCTGTGGGCAATAGCTGCCTATCTATTGTTTGGCTTATGCATATATTATTACTTGTTTGTATTTGCCAACAGCAGTGTACCGGATATATATAAAGGAACGAGCGCCGATCCGGCGACATTTTTAAATTCTCGTGAATTAGTTCTAAGCGAGGAATATTCAAAAATTCGGGATTTGTTGTTCTTTTTGTCCACACCTTATGAATGGCTTCTTTATTTGTTTATTCTCATCTTTGGAGTTTCAACTGTTTTTGAAAAATGGGCCAATCAAGCATCCCGATTTCAGTTCGTTCGGAATGCTGTTTATTTATTCTGGTTATCTCTCCTCACATTTGTATTAATGTTTCCCATTCGATATTTGTCGTATCATTTTTCGAAAACCTATCATATCTCAGCTCAAGAATTCGGCGGATGGATGAAAGACAACGTGATCGATTTTTGGGTCAATTATTTGATCATGTTGGTATTAGTGACGATTTTGTATGGGCTCATGAAGCGGTTTCCCAAAAAATGGTGGCTTGCTTCTTGGATCTTATTTGTTCCGTTTACCTTTTTTTTAATGTACGTACAGCCGGTATGGATTGATCCTTTGTATAACCACTTTTATCCGATGAAAGACAAACAATTGGAATCTAAAATTTTGTCATTGGCTGATAAAGCCCATATTCCGGCGAATCATGTGTATGAAGTGGATATGTCGGAGAAAACTCATGCTTTAAATGCTTATGTGACGGGAGTAGGTTCTCATTCTCGGATTGTTTTATGGGATACGACTCTTCAAAAGCTGAATGACAATGAAATTTTGTTTATCATGGCTCATGAGATGTGCCATTATGTTGAAAAGCATATTTATTTTGGCATTGCCGGCTATTTGCTTCTCGCGTTCGTCGGTTTTTGGATTACAGCCAAATGGATGGCGCGATGGATTGATCGCCATGGCCAAAAGCTCCATATCCAATCGATCTCTCAATTAAGAACATTACCGCTCTTCTTGTTGATTATTTCCATATTGGTGTTTGCATCCAGTCCTATTTCCAATCTGGCTTCCAGGTATGAAGAAACGCGTGCGGACCGCTATGCAATCGAAATGACGAAAAATAAGGAAGCAGCCATAGAATCATTTCAGGAATTGACAAAATCGGGACTGAGCCAAGTGAATCCGCCGCTTCTGGTGAAAATTTTTCGTTATACCCATCCTACGATGCTTGAACGGATTCATATGGTGGAAACTTATCCAATAAAACAGAAATAATTTGGGACAGCCGGAAAAATGACAGTTCATGACCAAAGTAGAATGTGATAATTTATTCTAAAAGGATGAAGTTTATAGACAAGTCGCTAATCCCTTGGGTTTTGTTGTTGGTTACCAAGGGATTACATTTTTTCCGGATTTATTGTTTCTCTT
This sequence comes from Bacillus smithii, assembly GCF_001050115.1. Classification (NCBI taxonomy): domain Bacteria; kingdom Bacillati; phylum Bacillota; class Bacilli; order Caryophanales; family Bacillaceae; genus Bacillus; species Bacillus smithii. Next base: position 894,633 of record NZ_CP012024.1, read on the forward strand.
TCTATAAAAACGAATGGCTAATGACTCGTTTCTATTCATGGCACTTGCATTCTCGTTCACAATGATTGTGGAATGTCGGTTTTTTACAAAAACAAGTGGGGGAAATGCTCAAAAAGGTTCCCGTATCTGTTAAGGATACGGGATATTTACCGTTTGTCCGGGGAAATCCTTATGATGATTATGAGTTGGTTTTACGTGAGGATTAATGTAGAGAAGTATCTTTTTAAATACCAAAGCGTTTTTCTAATTCAATCAATTTGGCGGAAAGTTCAAGGAAGGATTCTCGATCTCTTGCATCCAATGTTTTGTCGATTTCTTCCATCAGCTGTTTCTTTTCCTTGTTCAACAAGATTTCATTCAAAAGCATATCGATGTAAACATCAATCATATTCTCGTGGCTGAGTGGCGCTCCATTCGACTTCATCATCTCGGTATAAGATCTTTTACTTTCCATTTCGCTCACCTCGAATGCCTTTTTTTTATTATATGGAATTTGAGACAAATATTCAACTGAAATTTTATAATTTTTTGAAAAATTTTACCTGAAAAATGAAAAATCGGTGTTTTTTGAAAAGGAATGAGACATTCATTTGAAAAGATGGTATGCTAATCAAAAAATGGAAAAAGAAGAAAGGAGAAAATGGCTATGGAAAAGGAAAAGAAAAACAAAATGATGTTAGAATACGAGATCAATCCCTTAACTATGATCATCCTTCCGGCAGAATATGGACAAAAAGTGTATTCCAAAATTATGGAAGTAGAGGATGAATATATTTCAACGATGAAGCCTTTCGATGTCGTCAAAAGAAGCTGCAAGTACTATGGAGCGTCTTATTCAGGCAGGAGAGAAGGGACCCGACAATTAATCGGCATTACCCATAAAGCTCCGATCATTGTGGACCCGTTTCATGCGATTTATTTGTTTCCTACATTGTCTCCTGCAAAAAGCGACTGCATATGGATCAACCACGAACATGTGGCGGCTTATGACCGAGCTGATGCCTATGAAACATCCGTCACCTTCAGCAATGGAAAATCACTTCGTCTCCCCATCTCTAGAAGCTCCTTTGAATCACAGTTTATGCGTACCGCCATGCTGAGAATTCGTTTTGAACAAAGAATGCAGCATATTGAAAAAAAATATGGGATGAATGCAGACAAAAGAATGGCGTTAGAAGGCTATCACCCTTATCATTTCAGGTAAAAGAAGTCCAGAGTGGAACACTTTGTTCTTTGCTCCATTAAAAGTAAAAGGCATGTGCTGACGGAAAGGTTTATTCCTCAAAGGTGGACGAGTGATCCATTGCGAAATGTAAAGGAATAGGCCTTTCTTGCCAGCATGATCTTTCTTAAACACGGATCTTCCCTTTATGCGAAATAAGAGTTTGTTTTTATCCGTTTGATGGATTGGCTGAATTAGAGGGGTTATGATATCGTTCGAACAAGTAATATTTCATTAACTCTTCTACTTTATTGCGAAGTCTCGGATTAAAGTAATTATGATACTCTTCATAGCCGTTATATAAAAATACATACATCGTAAATAAATCATCTGATCGGACTTTTTCCGCTTTCATGCGGCGGTCCCGCATATATTTGCGGGTGTTCGCCAAATCTTTTTGTACCTCTTTTATCGTTTGGGCGATCCAATCTATATAAGGATTTCTCAGCTTAAAAGGGCTTTTTTCCACCACTTTTAGATCTCTATTTAAAACGGTTAAAAGCATAGGCAAATAAATAGCTTGTTCTAAAACATCACGGTCATCAGGAGGAATCCTTGTCATCTTTACTCTCCCCTAAAAGAACATTTGTTCGTATATATTTTACTGAGATGAAGCCATCATTTCAAGTATTCACGCCATGACTCTTTTCCATGCTTTTTAGGTGTAAATGTTTAAAATAAATGATCTCGTTATGATAAAATAATAAAGTCATCTTCTTTTTGTCCGGAAAATCTGCCGGATTTTTGATAATGAATGTGGAAAAATGATAGTGATAGGGGTTAACAGAGGATTGAATGAGAGGAAAAGGAATTAAATGGATTTTGAGACTCTGACAAATGGGTTTACACTTGAACACGTAATGGACTTAATCCGAAAATATCGTTCATTTGGGCCGATACCAGGAATTTTGCTTCCCATGATGGAGGCGTTTTTTCCGTTTTTGCCTCTGTTTTTATTTGTAATGGCCAACGCCAACGCTTTTGGTCTCTGGTTAGGATTTTTGTTTTCCTGGGTTGGAGCTGTTGCCGGCGCTTTGCTTGTTTTTGGATTGATCAGGAAATTCGGGCAAAGAAGAATGCTTCGCTTTCTGAAAAATCATCCGAAGGTAAGCAAATTGATGAACTGGCTGGAAAGACATGGGTTTGGCCCGCTCTTTTTATTGATGTGCTTTCCGTTTACGCCGTCTGCTCTCATCAATATAGTGGCCGGGCTTTCCAATATAAAAAAATACCAGTATTTCATAGCTGTAGTGGCTGGTAAAATGGTGATGATATTCACGATCAGCTTCATTGGCCATGATGTCGTTTCCCTTATTAAAAAGCCGCTTCGGACCGTGATCGTGGTGATCGTGATTTTTATCCTTTGGCTTGCAGGGAAATGGCTGGAATTGCGATTGAATGAAAAAGAACACAAAAAGGGAAAGCAACCTGGTACATAAAAAAGAAAAAAGGACTGTTCTCCTGCTTGAAAACGGATTTCAGTGGAGGACGGTCCTTTTCGTCATTGCATAAATCGTGTTGGAAAAACCAAACTAATTCCTGATATTTGCTACATATCAGGAGGGATGCAGGTGGGGCAAATAAAGCTGACAATGCCAGAAAAAATAAGCCTGATTCTCAAAATGGTGATTGGATCAGCCGTTTCATGGGAATCGGCCATTTTATTTGGTTCAAAATATCCTTATTTAGGACCGATTTCACTCATTCTTTGTTTACAAACGACGATCATGAAAACGATCCAATTTGGAATCGCTCGAATCGTCGGAACGATCATCGGGGCAGCGTCTGTTTTCATTCTCGCATCTTCTTTGCATGCGAATGCCTGGTCATTGGCTATTGTCATGCTGGTCAGTCTTGTCATCCCTCTCCTTTTAGGGGCTGATGGCATTATGCTGCACCAAATTGCACTAAGCGTACTGCTCGTTTTTGCATTTGAGCATAAGCTTGAGGGATATGGATTGGATCGAATCCGAGATTCCATCATTGGGGTAGCCGTGGCTCTGTTGCTGCAACAATTCTTCCATCCGCCTAATTTAACAAAAAAAGCAATGAAAGAAGTGGAAGAATTGCCTGAAATATTAGCGGATAAACTGAAATCCTTGGCAGTCTGGCTTGACGCAGGAGCCCTTTTCTTGTTGGAGTCTTCCCTCCGCAATTGGAATGACGGAAAAACAATAGCAAATATTGCATTTCATAAGAATTATGAGAACCTTTCAAATGAAAAATTTTACTTTCCGGCTATGTGGCATGCACAGCATCTACTCTCTGTTCTGAAACAACACCCGCTTGCCGCCTCTCTTTGAATCGGCTGGATACATGCTTTGACAACGGCTTTTAATTTCTCAGTAAGGTTTAGCTTAAACTGCTGTTTCATGACTGTGGATCGTATAGTAGCATTTGATCATAATCCGGAGTATAAAATCTATGTTGGTAGGAACAGAGAGCAAAAATGCATTGATTTCGTTTGGCTATTTCATTATCACCCCTTCGTGATTCCTTCTTCCATCCACGATTTTAGTCGTCCGTAAAACCTCAGGATCCTGCAGGCTCCGTTTTTTTTCTTAGACGGCACAACCAACACAATAAATTAGTTGTGCCTTTTCCATTTCTCTTCAATAGTGTTTAAATATTCATTTGGTTCTTTTTTGAATCTTCTTTGTTTTATATGCTCGCCAATACGTTGTTCCCATTTATTCGCTTCAGTTTTATATGCTGAATAATTAACATTTTTTATCATTTGTAGCCCTTCCTGTTCATTAGAGACATTTTCTACAAATACAATGTTTTCACCGTGTCGGATAATATATCGATTCCAAGTCCGACTACCTGTGATTCTTCGGTGTTTTTGCTTTATTCTTCTAAAAAAGAGTTCTAAATCATTATTCGTTCTCGGTATAAGTGGATAATCATAAAAGGTGAAAAGTCCTTTCCAAAATCCTTTACTATACTTTAATAGGTTCTCTACAAACGGTTGATCTTCTTTCCGATTAAGCTCTTTTTCCATTTGGTTTAAATATTGCTTCAATCTGTTTTCGACCCAAAAACTTGTTTTATTCTCAGAAGGTTCCATAATGGTGGCAATCCTTTTAAATCGTGTATCCCAACGTTTTACGAGTTGATAATCTTCCTTATAGTTATCCACATTTCTGACTATTCTGAACAAATTTTCAAGTAGAGGAGTCCCCTTTTTTATCCAGGCATTTTTCAATCGAATCTTTAATCGCATTCGTTCGTTCAAAAACACAAGTGCCTGGTAATTCGAATGGTGGCTTACCATCTTCTAGAAGAACGGATCGAATAGCCGCAATATAGTCACTTGCTACCTCTTCTTCTATGTTTTTAGATGGAGAATTTTCAATTTTTCTTTCAACTTCCCTTATTCCCCTTAGCTTCTTTTTGATATTCGTTTTTAGTTTTCTATCTTTTTCAACTAATGGTTTGGCTATGTCTTTAAAGTAATGAAACTGACAATATTGATACGGAATATCTGGAACTATTTGTTCAATTGCTAAACGAATGGATTGTTGCCCATCACTGATAAAACCTTGGATTGGATAACCCCAGTCTAAAATGGGTTGAATAATACCTATCAGTTCTTGAGAAGCACTGCTTTTTAAATTATGTGCAGCTAAAATAGTACCACTAAGAACTTCACGGATGACATACAATGTTTCGTTACCTTTTTCGGGTTGGACACCATCAATAGATAAGACAAGTCCTCCATGTTCTTTCACAATATTTTCTAATGTCTCTTTCATATTTTCTTTAACGCTTGCCCGCAGTAATAACGCATATCTTTCATAAAGTTTCTGTACTTGCCTCTCAGAAATTTTTACTTCTTTTTCCGATAAGATAGTAGCTATCTCAGATCGAGTCTTATGTTCTTTAAACCGTAAATATCCGATATATGCGATGACATCCATTCCATAAGTAATGTGCTTCATACTTAATTGTTCGGCTTCAGCTGAACGATATACGGTGTCATTAGAACAGGAGTTATTCTCACATCGGTATCCTAGATTTATGATTTTAAATTCACCTTTTAGGGTAGAAATTGTTTTTCTCCAAACAGGGTGACAGTATACTAATTTATTACCACATTCTGGACAATTAGTTATCTCGGGTCTAAAGTATTTTGATTCGATTGGATTTAATCTATTTTTGGTACGCATAAATAATCACCAACTTAAATAAAATTCAGGTCTATTATAACCTAAATTTAATGTTAGTGTTATTTATTCCGTCTAAGTTTTTTTTTGCAACCTCTTTTTGTACCAGTCATGCTGCAATATTCCCAGCAGCGCAAAAAATAACAAAATAACTGTATGCGTATGAGAATCGTTCTGTTTTTCCGCTCACAATAAGATCGGTTAGGACTCGAGATCACTTTTGCAAAGGTGATAGATAAATCTGCCATATTCAGCTGCGGGTCCCCTTTAATAAACTTTCCTTTTTGTCGAACCGGATAATTCTTTAAAAGTGAAATTTATGTGTAGAACAAGATTGTATTTGACAATACGAACGTATGTTTGTTATTCTGGTAACAATAGATGTTGGTACGAATGACAGGAATCAATGACCGGACAAAACAAAGAATTAGGTTATTTCAAAAAGAGATACGGCGTTTTTTTAATGTATTATAATGGGTATGACAGTCAAGGTACCATAAAACCGGAGAGGTGATCGCATGTCTGTTCGTTTTATTTTAGGACGTTCCGGAACCGGAAAAACGAAGTTCATAATAGATGAAATTACTCACCAATTAATCGAAAATCCATCTGGAAAGCCGATTATTTATATAGTCCCTGATCAAATGACTTTTTTATCCGAATATACGCTTGTGAATACTCCGGGATTGAACGGCATGATGCGTGCTCAAGTTTATAGTTTTTCGCGTCTTGCATGGAAAGTTCTTCAAGAAACGGGAGGATTCGCTCGGATTCACTTGTCTTCAGCCGGTTTAAATATGCTGATTCGAAAAATCATCGAAGAAAGAAAAGAGAATCTGCGGCTTTTTGCTAAAGCAGCAGACAAATCGGGGTTTATTCAGCATGTGGAAAAAGCGCTTATTGAACTGAAACGCTATTGCGTTGGCACTGATGAACTTGCGGCCAGGAGAACGGAGTTTGAGGAAAATGGAGAGGCCCAGCTTTTGATTGATAAATTGCACGATCTCCACTTGATTTACGAAGAGTTTGAAAATCATCTCGTTGACCGCTATATTGCATCGGAGGATTATTTTCAATTATTGGCGGAGTCCATCCAAAAGTCGGAGTATTTGCAAGACGCTCAAATTTATATCGATGGATTCCACAGTTTTACTCCCCAAGAATACTTGGTGATCTACGAATTGATGAAAGCTGCATCTCAAGTTTCGATTGCGCTGACACTGGACCGTCCTTATTCAGAAGAACTTCCGCGAGAAACGGATTTGTTCCGGATGACTGGCGAAACTTATGCTTCCTTGTGGAAAATGGCCCGCGATTCCGGGATATCGACAGAAAATATCATGATGACGGAGTTTGTTCGCAGCAAGGAACAGAGTCTTATTCATTTGGAACGCTTTTTTGACAAAAGGCCGGCCAAGCCGTTTATTGGGGAAGGCGCGCCCGTTGTTTTCGAGGCGGCGAACAGGAGAGCAGAGATTGAAGGAGTGGCAAGAGAAATCCGAAGACTTGTCCGTGAACATCATCATCGTTATAAAGAGATAGCAGTGTTGGTCAGAAACGGACAAGATTATCAGGAATTGATTGAAACTATTTTTTATGACTACGAGATTCCGTTTTTTATTGATCAAAAAAGAACCATGTTAAATCATCCTTTTATTGAATTGATTCGTTCCAGTCTTGAAATTTTAACTAGCTTTTGGCGTTATGAACCGGTTTTTCGCGCTGTCAAAACAGAGCTTCTTTATCCTTTCAAGATGAAAGCAGAGCAGATAAGAGAAAAAATAGACCGGTTTGAAAACTATTGTTTGGCTCACGGAGTGAAAGGGGAACTGTGGACAACAAAAAAACGCTGGGTTTACAGAAGATACAGAGGACTTGAGCTGACGGACGCACCGCAAACGGACGAGGAGCGGGCAATAGAGGAAGAAATAAACGAATTGCGGGCTATGATTCGAACGCCTGTTTTACGGCTCGATCGACGGTTTCGTCAAGCGAAAAACGGAAGAGATTTTTGCGAGGCGCTTTATAAGTATTTTGAAGAACTGGATATTCCGGCGAAACTGGAAAGACTCAGTATGGAAGCTGAAGAAAACGGGGATTTACTGGCAGCTCGTGATCATGAACAAGCGTGGAATGCTATCATTGGATTGCTGGACGAGTTTGTAGAGATGCTTGGCGACCAGCCTTTTACGCTGAAGAAATTCGCAACGATCCTCGAAGCGGGCATTGAATCGATGCGATTTACCAATGTTCCACCATCTGCCGATCAAGTCATCATCGCCGATTTGGAATTGTCACGTCTTTCGGATATCAAGACCGCATTTATCGTCGGAGTGAACGATGGAGTTTTGCCGGCCAAAATGGCAGAGGAAGGTATTTTGACGGATGAAGAGAGGGAACGGATGGCTTCATTAGGGATGAAGCTTGCACCAACGAGCAAAACCAGGTTGCTGAATGAAGAGTTTATTGCTTACAAAGCGTTTACAACTCCATCTGAACAACTTTATCTATCTTACCCGATCGCTAATGAAGAAGGGAAAGCTTTGCTTCCTTCCCTCTACATCAAAAGAATGAAGGAAATATATCCGAATATAAAAGAACAGCTATTGTTGAACGATCCTTCCGAACTGGAGGAGCAGGATCAACTGTCTTACATTTCCCATCCGGGGACGGCTATTTCGTATTTAACGTCTCAAATTCAGCTTAAATTACGGAATTATCCAATGTATTCCATTTGGTGGGATGTCTACAATTTTTATATGAGCCACCAAGATTGGAAGTGGAAGGCAAGGAGAATTTTGTCCAGTTTGTTTTATCGAAATGAAGCGAAGAATTTAACAGAGGAAACAAGCAAAGAGCTTTACGGAGACCATATTTTGGCTAGCGTTTCGAGAATGGAGCTTTTCCATGGCTGTCCGTTTTCCCATTTTGCTCGATTCGGGCTCGGTCTTCGAGAACGAGAGGTGTTCCGTTTAGAAGCTCCCGATATCGGTGAGCTGTTCCACGGAGCGTTAAAATGGATGGCCGATGAAGTGAAAAAAAGAGGTCTCGGCTGGAAGACATTGACGAAAGATCAGTGTGCGCAATTGGCAAGAGAATCGATTCAATATTTGGCGCCAAAGCTGCAAAATCAAATTTTATTGAGTTCGAACCGCTATCATTATATTAAGAAAAAGCTTGAATCTATTATCAGCAAGGCTTCTTACATTTTAAGCGAACATTCACGGGCAAGCGGGTTTGAGCCAATCGGGCTGGAATTAGGATTTGGACCAAAAGCAGAACTTCCGCCTTTTACGTTCACTTTGAAAAACGGCATCAAAATGGAGCTGGCAGGAAGAATCGATCGTGTTGATAAAGCGGAAGAAAACAGTAGTGTATTTTTAAGGGTGATTGATTATAAATCCAGCAGCAAGGATCTTGATTTAACAGAAGTTTATTATGGTCTTGCTCTTCAAATGTTGACGTATTTAGATATTGTGTTGGCGAATTCGGAACAGTTGATAGGAACCCCTGCATTGCCTGCCGGAGTGTTGTATTTCCATGTCCATAATCCGATGCTGAAAACGAATAAAATGCTGACGATGGACGAGGTGGAAGAAGAAATTTTTAAACAATACAAAATGAAAGGACTTGTGCTAAGCGATCCGAACGTGGTCCGATTGATGGATCAAACTTTGGAAACGGGGGATTCGGCCATCATTTCCGCCGGACTGAAAAAAGACGGAACGCTTAACGCGCGTTCAAAAGCAGCTTCTGATAATGATTTTGAATCGCTGAGAAAATATGTACGGAAGTTCTATGAAAAGACCGGCAATGATATTGTCTCCGGGAAAATCGATATTGCCCCATACAAATATAAAAAGAAAACACCTTGCGAATTTTGTTCTTTCCGTTCACTGTGCCAGTTTGACCCAAGTTTTGAGGAAAATCGATATCGAATCATCATACCTCTAAAAGATGAAGATGTATTAAAGTTGATACGCGAAAGGGGCGAGCAATGATGGGCAAATATCCAATTCCGTTAAAACCGGATCATGTAAGTTGGACAGACGATCAATGGAAAGCGATCATGGCGGACGGACAAGATATATTAGTGGCCGCAGCGGCAGGCTCTGGAAAAACGGCTGTCTTGGTGGAACGGATTATCCAAAAAATCACCAGTCGCAAAAATCCGGTGGATGTGGATGAATTATTGGTGGTCACATTTACAAATGCTTCTGCTGCAGAAATGAAACATCGAATTGGACAGGCTTTAGAAGAAGCCGCCAATCAGCAGCCAAATTCAGAGCATTTGCGTAAACAATTAGGCCTTCTGAACCGAGCGTCCATTTCCACTCTTCATTCTTTTTGCTTAGAAGTGATTCAAAAATTTTACTATTTGATCGATATCGATCCGGCGTTTCGGATTGTTGAGAATATGGAAGGAACGCTTCTTCGAGAGGAAGCGCTCGATGAACTTTTTGAAGAAGAATACGGAAAAGAAGGAAACGATCGCTTTTACCAATTGGTTGAAACTTTTTCCAACGACCGTAGCGATGCAGAACTTCAGGATTTAGTGAATAAGTTGTATTTTTTTTCACAATCTCATCCGAATCCGGAATTATGGTTGGAACAGTTAGCCGATATGTATGATGTGAATGAAGAGGATTCCATAGATGAATTGCCGTTTTTAGGGGCACTGAAATTTGAAATTGGACTGCAGTTGGAAATTGCCTTCCAGCTCCTTCGCGAGGGATTAGAGCTGACGAAGAGGCCGGGTGGTCCGGCTCCTCGGGCGGAAAACTTTTTGATTGATCTGGAGATGGTCGAAAGCCTTTTAGCCGCAAAGGATTCTTGGCAAGATTTATACGAAAAGTTTCAAAACGTGACTTTTGATAGATTAAAAAGCTGCCGAGGATCAGAGTACGACAAAACCCTCGTGGATGAATCAAAAAACATACGGGATCAGGCGAAGAAAATCATACAAAAGATAAAAGACGACTATTTTTCAAGAAATCCTCGCTACTATTTACGGGATTTGAAAGAGATGAAAGACGTTGTCGAAACATTGGCTTATTTAGTAAAAGCGTTTATGAACCGCTACCAAGAAAAAAAGAGAGAAAAAGGGCTGGTCGATTTCTCCGACCTGGAACATTATTGCTTGGCGATTTTGACGGAATCGGAATCTAATGGCGAGCGAGTACCTTCGGAAGCCGCTTTGTATTATCAACATCGATTCAAAGAAGTATTGGTGGATGAATATCAAGATACGAATCTAGTTCAAGAAGCCATTCTTCAACTCGTTTCCAAGAGACCGGAGACAGACGGAAATTTGTTTATGGTTGGAGATGTGAAGCAGTCTATTTATCGTTTCCGACTGGCAGAACCAAATCTGTTCTTAGAGAAATACCGCCGGTTTACGGCAGACGGGGAAGGAAGCGGGCTAAAAATCGACCTTTCGAAAAATTTTCGCAGCCGGTATGAAGTCCTTGCAGGAACGAATTTTCTTTTTAAACAGATCATGGGTGCTAAAGTGGGAGAAATTGAATACGATGAACAGGCGGAACTTGTTAAAGGTTCATCTTATCCTGAAGAGGAAGAATATCCGGTAGAAGTGGTCTTGATGGACCAAGGAGAAAAACAGGAACGCGCTGTTTCGACCGAGGAATATGCGGATCAAGCTTTATTCGACGAAGAAGATTTGGAGCAATCGCAAATCGAGTCGCGATGGATGGCGGGGAAAATCCGGGAATTAATTTTGGAACGAAAACCTATTTTTGATCCGAAAACGCAAACTCATCGCCCGATCCAATACCGGGATATCGTTATTTTATTGCGGTCCATGACGTGGGCGCCAGAGATCATGGAAGAATTTAAAAAGGCCGGAATACCCGTTTATGCCGATTTGTCTACTGGATATTTCAATGCGACGGAAATCGCTATTATGATGTCTCTTTTAAAAGTCATCGACAATCCTTATCAAGATATACCTCTTGCTTCCGTTCTTCGCTCGCCGATCGTAAACTGTTCAGAAGATGAATTGGCAAAAATCCGCCTTCATTCTAAAAAAGGAAGCTATTATGATGCACTAAAAGCCTTTATTCAAGCGGTTCCGAAACCGTCTGAAGAAGAACTCCATGAAAAAGTGAGTTTATTTGCAAAAGAGCTTCCTAAATGGAGATCGAAGGCACGTACGGGAAGTCTTTCAGAACTGATCTGGCAGCTATATCGTGATACAGGATTTTATGAATTTGTGGGCGGGCTCCCTGGAGGCAAACAGCGGCAAGCCAATTTAAGGGCATTATACGATCGCGCTCGCCAATATGAAAGCACATCGTTTCGAGGGCTGTTCCGGTTTTTGCGCTTTATTGAACGGATGAATGAACGCGGGGACGATTTAGGAGCTGCACGAGCTCTTAGCGAACAAGAAGATGTCGTTCGACTTATGACGATACATGCAAGCAAAGGACTGGAATTTCCTGTCGTCTTTGTGGCCGGTCTTGGCAAACAGTTTAACTTCGAGGATCTTAAAAAATCGTATTTAATGGACAAAGAGTACGGTTTTGCCAGCAGCTATGTAAATGTTGAAAAAAGAATCAGTTATCCAACGATTATTCAAATGGCCTTTAAAAGAAAAAAAAGGTTGGAATCAATAGCTGAGGAAATGCGGGTGCTATATGTTGCCTTAACCCGTGCGAAAGAAAAGTTATATTTAATAGGAACGTTAAAAAATGCCGAAAAGGCCATATCTTCTTGGAAAAAGGCACTAAGCAGGCCAGACTGGTTATTGAGCGAATACGACAGGGCCAATGCCAATTGTTATTTGGATTGGATCGGTCCGGCGCTTGTCCGTCATAGAGACGCATGTTTACTTCATGAAGATGAAACGGACTCTCCTTCGGAAATACAAGAAATTTGGCATCATCCTTCAAAATGGTTGGTCCATCTTTACCATAAAGATGAGTTTAAAGAAACAGTAACGAACGAGAGTCAAGAAGAAAACGGATGGGCTGAACTGGTGGAAAAAGGAAAAATCGTTCCATTTGAATCTTCATTTCAAAAAGAGATTACAAAGCAATTGGAGTGGAAATATCCATTTGCTGATTCAGTGCGGCTTCGTTCTAAACAATCGGTTTCCGAACTGAAAAGATTATTTGAAATGCCTGACGAAACAGCTGGTACCGATCTTATTCGCCGACATGAAAAACCTATTTTTGAGCGGCCGAAGTTTATGCAAGAAAAAAAATTAACACCCGCTGAAATAGGAACGGCCATGCATGCTGTCATGCAGCATATTCCGCTAAGCGTTTTTCCAACGAAGGAATCGATCATTGAATTGGTTGCTCAGCTGCGACAGAAAGAATTGATTACCGCTGAACAAGCGGAAGCGATTCATATTGAAGAAATTCTAGGTTTCTTTGAAACTTCTGTCGGAAAACGCCTTATCCGCGCTGATCGAATTTGGCGAGAGGTGCCATTTAGTATGGCGATAGAAGCGAAGGAATTGAACGAAAAATGGAAGGATGTAGCGGATTCCGTTTTAGTTCAAGGCATCATTGATTGCTTATTCGAGGAGAATGGTCAGCTTGTTTTGTTGGATTATAAAACAGATCGAATGGACCGATTCGTAAAAGGCGGGAAGGATGTTGTTCAAGTATTGGAAAATCGCTATCGTATTCAAATAGCTTTATATACAAGAGCGGTGGAGCAAATTTTAAAGCGGCCGCTTTCTGAAGCCTATTTATACTTTTTTGACGGTGGCCGTCTTATAGAGATAAACGACCGATTATGAAAGGAACCACATCTGCTTCACGGATCATCAATAAGCCGGCTGAAAGCCGTAAAAAGAAGGGGCTTTTAGCCGGCTGTATCTTTATGATCAATTATTTCCAGCAAGAGGCTGGTCGAAGACACTTGTTGTTATAGTTGGATTCGTGCTGAGCCCTGAATAGGTCACGATAAATGGTCCGGTATTAAAACCGCCGGCGCCTGCCGACGTTCTTGAGGCTGATTTTGGCGAAATAAAAGCGGTATCGCCAAATTGCACCACTCCGTTGCTCACGTGTATGAATTGGGCAGATCCGATTACAGACGGCATATCAAACATCCTTTGGCATAAGATTTTTCGTCTCCATGTTTTTAACGTTTTCAATGTTTTCAATATGACGAATATGTTTTACTCTTGAATCAAAAACACCGTTAACTAGCGAACCAATTTGAATCACTGCAGACGCAGATGTTCCGATGATGGAAAGATTTCCAACATGGATGACGGGGTTTACATGGAACGTTTGGACTGAGTGTCCCGGTTCTCCAAGCTGAAAATGAAGAGGTTCCGAAAAAATCGGAAAAGATAAAAAAGGATATTCATCTAAAAAGAAAAATTGCTTTGTATGCTGAACGGCCAATACATTGGCTCTTGATGCGATATTTTCGACATCGCCGATATTGAAAACCGAACTGAAGAGAAGAGTCGTTAAATGAATATTGTCTACTACAGAAGATCGGACTGGCATAAGACGATTACCCCCTAGGTGAAAATGGAACAAAAGGTCCCACGATCAAAGCTTCCGGAGGGGTATCGAAAGCGGAAAACAGTTGGATTTGGTTCGCATCTCCAATTAATACAAGCGAAGAACTGGATACACCAGTAATTTTAATATTGGCAACTTTTAATTCATGATTGCTGACTTGGAGGTTCATTGAATGTTCCACCTTTCTGGTCAGGCATGGCAGTTAAAAAGCGGACAATAGCTTGTTGAATATCCAATTTTGTTTTTTCGAGCACCTCTTGTTGTATGAGAGAAGAGTCTTTATGACGGTGAGCGAGCTGTTGAATATAAAATTGTATACGTTCCGGCAATTGTTTAGCAAGATCGGTTTTGATGACTGAGTAAACGGAAGGCTCTACTTTTCGTTTTTGAAGAACTTCCTGATGGCGGAGCCAGTCCGGCAGTTCATTATTAATATATTCATTCATGGCAGCATACGTGTTTAAAAGCAGTTGGGCGTACTCAAGCGGAGGCAGGGCCGATTGGTCAGAAAAGGGAAGAGCCATATCAGCCATTTCTGCCGTATCTGCGGGATTCATACCAATATTCAACGTCCCTTCTAACGTATCGACTTTCAACTGATCAAATCGATATTCCATTTTTTCCACGTTCATAACCGGCTTCTTTTTCATGTCTTGCAATTGATCTTTAATGGATTGTATTTCCCGTTTCAGCACTTCAATTTTTTGATGCTGCTCTCCGATATATTGATATAATTGATGGAAAATAGAAGAGTAATTATACATTTTATCACCTCAACATTACGCAGTAGGCGGCTGCAGCGGGACAAGTATGGGCAATGAGGAATATGGTTTGTTGAGAATGTTTTGTGACAATTCGGGGGCCGGTTCTGTAAAACCGCCGGTATTATATAAATTGGCAATAGACCGACTGGAGCCGAGCGTACCGATTTGAAGTACGGATGAATTGGTCAGGCTGCCGATTTTGATCATACGAATTTGAATTGATTGTTGGACGTAAATATTCATAAAAAATCCCTCTTTAAAGGTTAAAGTTTATGCCTTGGTCGATTCCATCGTTGTCCAATGTGTTAGTGGCTGAATATTGGTTATAAATGGCCAAGCCGTCTCCGGTATTGAATGATCCGGCGCCGGAAAAGGTTTTCGTATTGGAAATGGGGCGAATTTGTATGACATCCCCGATATGAAAGACGCCACTCGAGCTGACATTTATCACTTGAACGGCACCCACATAAGCTGGCATCGCCGTTCACATCCTTTTTTGAGAGTCTTGATTCTGATCATAAGTTCACCGTTTGATTATCAATAGACTATTCGAATTTGATGGCTGTTATTGTCTGAATCAAGGATTCAGCATCTGGCTAAGCTGCGCGTTCTGCTTTATTATATGTGGGGGTCGGGAAGATGTGATACATAAGCCTATAGAAAAAATAACTGGTCGGATTGCCTGAATGTTTGAAAATGATGATTTGGAGGAATGGTAATGGGGGAGGAAAATAGAACGCCGCTTCATCCCAATAAGCGGATATTGTCGCTGGATGTCATGAGAGGGATATCGCTGCTTGGCATTTTCTTAGTCAACATGATTTCATTTCATTCTCCTTATCTTTATTATGATCCTTATCATTGGTGGAATAGCCCGAGCGATTATGCCCATTATGCGTGGATCGATGTTTTGGTCCAAGCGAGTTTTTATCCGTTGTTTGCCATGCTGTTCGGATACAGCATGTCTTTGCAGCAAGAAAGATTGAAACAGAACTTTTTTTTGCTGGAGTCAAAACGTTTGTTGGTGCTGATGGTGGCAGGAATTCTTCATATCGTATTTATTTGGTCTGGAGATATCTTATTGAATTATTCGGTATGCGGCTTTCTTTTGCTTTTGTTTATGAAAGGACGAGGACGTACCTTAATCATATTTGGCAGCGTATTATATCTTATTCCGCATTTATTCTTAAGCATTCTATTGATTATGACATCGATCATAAATCCTGAAAGCACTGCTTTTTGGTCGGATATGAACGGTATTCAACATTCTATTCAAGCATACAGTACCGGTTCTTTTTGGAGTATTACGAAGCAGCGTCTCGTTGATTGGTATTCTGTCAACGGCTCGACTCATTTTTTTTCGGTGCTTTTGTCTATTTTTCCTATGTTTTTGATAGGGGCGGGGGCCGGAAAACTTCATTTGGTTGAATCGATTGAAAAGCATAAAAAGCTCAATCTTACTTTGCTGCTTATGTTCATGGCAGCAGGAATCTTCTTGAAATTGCTTCCGTTCTTTTTTGGTCAGAACATGGCTTATCAATATGTGCAAGATTCGCTTGGCGGACCGTTGCTTTCCGTTGCTTATGCATTAGCTGTCATGATCATTGTCCGCAATCCATACGGCCAGAAATACAGCAAATGGATCGCACAGGCGGGAAGAATGTCGTTGACGAATTATTTATTTCAATCGGTGATAGGGTCTTTGCTTTTTTACCATTATGGATTAGCTTTATATGGTAAAATGGATTTAATCACCGGCTCGTGGCTGGCATTTACCCTTTATCTCATCCAATTGATTTTATCGGAAATGTGGCTCTCCAAATTTCAACAAGGGCCTTTGGAAAACGTGTGGAAAATGCTGGTCTACGGCAGAAAAACAGCATGACGGGGAAAATAGATGGGGGTGAAGGACATGAAATGGGTCAGTTTCCGTACGGGGAAATATGATGGCTATGGCGTTTACGATGAACAAAAACAATTGATTTTGGACGTAAAAAAAATGGATGAACAAAGAAACGGCTATTCCGATCTTCCTGAACAGCTTGTAGAGGCGTTAGGATTAGGAGATCTCTTCTTGCAAAAAGTACATACTCTATTAAACTGGGAACAGGGTCAACGCAACCGTCCGTGGGCGTTCAAATGGGAAGATGTGGAACTGTTGGCACCCATTCCGCGGCCATTAAAAAATGTGATTTGCATTGGAAAAAACTATCGAGATCATGCGGTGGAATTGGGTGGAAAAGATGGGGTGCCTGAACATCTGATCGTTTTTTCGAAAGCACCGACAACCGTCACTGGCCATTTGCATCCGATTCCTGCTTATACGGATGTGACGGAAGCCCTTGATTATGAAGGTGAATTGGCCGTTATTATTGGAAAAAAAGGAAAAGGAATTCAAAAAGAAGAAGCTTTAGATTATGTCTTCGGGTATACCATCATTAATGACGTGACGGCAAGGGATTTGCAAAAGCGTCATGTACAATATTTTCTGGGAAAAAGCCTTGACTGTTCATGCCCGATGGGACCTTGGATTGTCACGAAAGACGAGGTGCCGGATCCAGGCAATTTGGGCATAGAAACAAGAGTGAATGGAGAAGTGAGGCAAATGTCTAATACACGACATTTTATTTTCTCGATTGAAGAAATAATAGAAACCCTTTCTAAAGGGATGACATTGGAACCCGGAGATGTGATCGCGACGGGAACTCCTGCTGGTGTAGGCCTTGGTTTTCAACCTCCGAAACTCTTAAAGGCCGGAGACGTTGTTGAAATTACCATTGAAGGCATCGGAACACTGAAAAACCAAGTGCAGTAATAGGGAATTTGAATCAGCCGACGAACATTTAACGGCGACGGTGATTAGGAAAAGTCTGTTTTGGCAAATGGTGTTGCCGACGAATTCCACCGGGTGAACGGTGTTTCAAGCTTCTAAAATCCATATGAATGGAAAAAACGTTTTGAAAATGATTAGCCTTTTAAGGATGAAAGAAAAAGAGGGAGGAAACATCTTCATGGAAAGTGTTCTTTTTTATAATACCCATTTGCATATTACGACGTGGGTCATCGCCATTATATTGTTTCTCGTTGCTCTTGGACTGTCGAGAGGTCAAAACAAAAAAAGTTTGAATATAACGCATATGATCTTGCGCTTATTTTATGTATTTGTCTTTCTGACGGGTTTGTTCCTGTTTATGAAGAATCATGCCATCAATGAAATGCTGTACGGAATAAAACTGTTGGTTGGATTGATCGTGATTGGTATGATGGAAATGACATTGGTTCGTTTAAAAAAAGGAAAGAGTGCAACGGTTTATTGGATCATTCTGATTTTGGCTTTTATTGCCGTATTTTATATTGGATTTAAGCTTCCGCTTGGCTTTCATTTCTTCGCTTAAAAAAGAGCGGATGGATCTTTTCAAACGATGTCCGGCCACTTTTAGAAAAGAGAATATTTGCTTTTTGAAAGTTTGCGTTAAAGAGATCCGATTTTGAAATAACGGCATTTATGTTGTAAAGATGGAGATGGACAAGTTAAGTAAGGCGAAGTTTCCATCTCTTTTTTAGCGTATGTAAACGGAATAACGAAGTTTGAAAGAAAAAAATCCCGTTTTCGTAATGATTCCGGGATTTTTTTATTCCAGTTTTTCTAAAATAATTCTTTTTCCGGTATTGATTGTTAATTCAAATCGATCGCTTCTTTTTTCCATATAGCTGAAATGATGGTGTACGGAGCATATTTGGTCACCGTTATCGAAAATGATAAAATTCGTTCCTTGACGAATGTCATTCCGATTTAAAAAGGACAAGTGATTATAGCAATAAATACAGTCATAAATGGAAAACTGCATGCTGTTCAATCCGGAAAGGAAGTGCAAAAAGGCGTCATCGTTTAATTCATCCAACAGCAATTCCAACGAATAGACTAGACTTTTTTTTATCCTCAGCTGATCGGAATCATGCAGCATAATCAGCTTCGATTCAGTTTGAACGGCACCGTCACCGGTAAGAATTCCATGGATCCATTGTTGTTGGCGGTAAAGCTGCACTTCTTTTTGTTCAAACAAATCTAAATTGATGGCTTCATCACTTTCGTCATCAAAAAAGATCCATTCTTGACGTATATATTCCACCACTCCTTGTTGATAAGACCGGATTTGTTGTTCCAACAACTGATTCCTGTCCCACTTTCCCATTGATGATTCTCCTGTCGTATTAAACGGATATTTTCATTTATTGACAATTTCCTACCTTTTCATTCATGGAAAAGGACAATGAACATATAACGGGTCCTTTGAATAGAATGATTAGGCAAATATCCATTCTATTTTTTCAAAGGAGGCACTCAACTATGTGCGGGATAACAGGATGGGCAGATTTCAAAAAAAATTTAAGGCCTTTTACGGAACAAATCGTGAATATGACAGAAACATTGCAAAATCGCGGACCTGATCAGACGAATTATTTTCAGCAGGATCATCTATTGTTTGGCCATAAACGGTTGATTGTGGTGGATCCTGATGGTGGCAGGCAGCCCATGACGAAAACACACAACGAAAGAACGTACACGATCATCTACAATGGCGAGTTATATAATACGGAAGATATCAGAAAAGTTCTTTTATCAAAAGGATATGCATTTCAAGGCCACTCTGACACAGAGGTATTACTTACTTCTTTCGTAGAATGGAAAGAAGATTGTTTGGAATACTTAAATGGGATTTTTGCTTTTGCCATATGGGATCATGAGAAGGAGAAGCTGTTTCTTGCGAGGGATCGTGTCGGTGTTAAGCCGCTCTTTTATACTTTAATCGGATCAAGCTTCGTTTTTGGTTCGGAGATAAAAGCGATTTTAGCCCATTCGGATACGAGAGCGGAAATTGACAGAGAAGGATTGGCGGAAGTGATGGGTCTTGGTCCTGCACGAATTCCCGGGTCAGGTGTCTTCCGAAACATAAAAGAATTAAAGCCGGGGCACGCTTTGGCTTTCTCAAAAGAAGGGCTGAACATTTGGCGATATTGGAACGTGAAAAGCGACATTCACCAAGATTCAATGGAAGAAACGATTGAAAAAGTACGCTTCCTCGTTCAAGATGCGGTCACTCGCCAACTCGTATCGGACGTACCGCTTTGTACGTTTTTATCAGGGGGAGTCGATTCCAGCGCCATCACGGCCATTGCTTCACGCTCGTTTAAGGAAAAACGGAAAGGCACTCTTCACACTTATTCCATCGATTATGAAGAGAATGACCAATTTTTTCAAGCCAATGATTTTCAGCCTAATGCAGACGGTCCATGGATTAAACTAGTTTCCGACCATTTAGGGACGATTCACCATAATTGCGTCATCTCACAGGAAACGTTGAAAAATTATTTGCCGGCTGCCGTTCATGCTAGAGATCTTCCGGGAATGGCAGATGTTGATTCTTCTTTGTTATGGTTTTCACAAGAAATTAAAAAAAGTTTTGTCGTCGGGTTATCAGGGGAATGCGCAGACGAAATTTTCGGAGGATATCCTTGGTTTCATCGATCGGACGATTTTAATCGCGAAGGTTTCCCGTGGATGAGAGCAACGAATGAAAGAGAACAGCTGTTAAATGATGAATGGAGGAAAAAATTAAACTTAAAAGAATTTGTGCTCCATCAATATCGAGAAGCGGTGAAAGAGGTTCCTGTTTTAGAAGGGGAAAATTCGATTGATGCGAGAAGAAGGGAATTGTTTTATTTGAATTTGACTTGGTTTATGCCGGTACTTTTGGACAGAAAAGACCGGATGAGTATGGGAGCCAGTCTGGAAGTAAGGGTTCCATACGCTGATCATCGCTTGGTGGAATATGTTTGGAATATTCCGTGGGAAATGAAAATGTACGGCAACAGGGAAAAAGGATTACTTCGTAAAGCGTTGGAAGGGATTTTACCTGAAGAAGTGCTCTATCGTAAAAAGAGCCCGTATCCTAAAACCCATCATCCCGTTTATACAAAAATTGTAAAAGAATGGGTTTCTCAACTGTTGGAGGACCGGTCGAGCATTTTGCATGAACTGTTGGATAAAAAAACATTGGAAGAACTGGTTGAAACAGAAGGAAGGGCTTTTCAAGTGCCATGGTACGGCCAATTAATGACAGGGCCTCAGCTTTTGGCGCATCTCGGTCAAATTCATGTTTGGTTTCAAGATTATCATATTCAAATTGTAGATCGATAACAAAAAATAGAGGGGGCCCGGCTCAGGCAGGCTCCCTTCAATATATTTAGCATCCAAAATAAGAAAGGATCTATATGAAGATCGGTATGATGAATAAAAGCCTTCGACTAGTGCTCTCTAAATTAAAAAATTCAGTTTATGCTGCAAATGATATTGGAGCGAAATCCTTTGGCAACAACGGTTGAAAGAGATTCCTGATTCATGCGGTATTCATTCATTTTTTGGCATCGTTTTTTAGAACGATGTTCAATGGATCAGATGACTTTGTTTGACTTTTTGAACAAAGACTTTGCTTAATCGGTATAGAGGAGCTTTCAATGTCATTCCGAATACGAACATCATCAAACCGTAAATGGACAAGATGAATAGATCCTTTCTTACGATATCCGGCAGCATCCCGCCAACGGATTCCCGCAATAAGCTGATAGCATAAGTAAAAGGCAAAAATGGATGGATCTTTTGAAAAAAAGGCGGGGCAACTTGAATGGGAAACGTTCCGCCTGATGCAGAAATTTGAAAAACAAGCAATATGATTCCTAATGCCTTCCCGACATTGCCAAACATTGAGACCAATGTATAGACGATGAAAATAAAAATTGAGGCGATGAATACACTGAACAGTACGAACATCGTTTTTTCTTTCACAAAAACGTGGAGAATATATAAATCTCCGATTGATACAACGAGGGATTGCAGCAAGGCAATCGTCCAAAAGGTAAGCAAGCGGCCAAAATATACTTGCCAGCTTTTATAGTTTTCGCTGCTGGTAACATCAACGGATAATAACGATATTAACAGCATGGCCCCTACCCAAAATGATAACACTGTATAAAAGGGGGACATGCCGGATCCGTAATTAGGAATAGGAAAGAGGGGATGTTCTTCCAACAGCACCGGTTTCTTGAAAAAATCACTTTCTTTTTCCACATCATTTTTTAACAGCTGAATGATTTGATGGATATTATGTTTTTGCTCAAAATCCCGTATTCTGTTTGCCATTTCTCTTATCTTTCGTTCAGACTCGGGCAAGTGTGTTTGGGCGAAGGAGATCTCTTCTATCCCAAAATGAATCCCCTTCGAAGCATCGGCTACTATTTTATAGGCATCCGGCAAGCTTGCGTTGGCTTCTTTCAATAACTGGCCGGCATATTGATTGTCCCTGATCGCACGAGAAATAGCGTTTCGAACAGCGGGAACTACGACAGAATCATAGTTCGCCATTAAGTTGGATAAAGTATCAGAAGACTGTTGAGAGAGCTCATCAAGACGCGATAACAGATCAGATCCAGGATTTTCTCCTCTTTTGACTAGATCCAACGCTTCATTGCTTAGACGAATTTCGGTTTGAAACTGACTCTTGACTTGTTGGAGTTTATTGATTATTGGATTCAGTTCTTGCGAATGGCCAAGGTGATTCATGTTTTCCATTACATTTGTCAAACTGTCGATTAAATCGATGCCTCGTTCTAAACGATGCTGTAATTGATCGGCATCCGACTGCAACTTTGAAAGGGAAATGGGCTGGTTTTGAAGTGTGTCGTAAACATCATGCAACGTCATAGCTGTTTGCTCTAGCGTGATCAAATCCTGCTTTATGGTTGGTTCGGATTTCTTTAAAGTGTTTCTAGTAGTTATGAGAAAGGTTGACAGTCCGTTAGAAAACTGCATTCCATCTTTGGTCAACACGGAAACAACCGGCAATGCATTTTGAGCTTTTCGGACAATCGATTGTGCTTTTACGGCATCTTCATAAGCTGTATCCACCGCTTGATGAATTTCCGGAAGCTTTGCTTCTAAGAAAAAAAGAAAATGCTTTAAATGTTCTATTGTACCTAATTCCCTCTCCAATTCTATGCCTAATTGATTAAAAACGGTGAAAAGGGCTTTGCTGGATGTTTTGATAAATTCTTCATTTATATTTTCGACGATCGTGCTTGCTCCCGTTTTCGTCATTTTCGGGGCAATTGCATTCAATTTTTCATTGACCGTAAACTTGATCACGGGTTTTTCGGGTGTTTCCTTTAAAATCGACGTGAGTTTATCGGAAAAATCTTGAGGAATGATAAGGCTGGCATAATAATGGCCTGTTTTTACCCCTTGTAAAGCTTCCTCTTCATCGACAAATCTCCATCCTAAAGCTTGATTTTTTTTCAGTGATTGGACTACTTCATTTCCAACGTTCAAATAGCGACCTTGTAATGTGGTGCCTTTGTCATTATTGGTTATCGCAACCGCAATCCCTTTTGTATGGCCATACGGATCCCAAGACGCCTTAATGTTGAACCAAGCATAAAAAGAAGGAAGAATGATAAGAGCCAAAATGATCACAGAAGCAGCCCAGTTTTTCACAATATTTTTAATATCCATGCTGTATATTTGTATGACTTTATTCATCTAACTTCACCAACTGAGAAGGAATATGAACCATCTTTTTTATGTAGGATGGCTGATCGGGTGAATACTTATGCTTTAAACGGCTGAATTTCTTTTAATTATTAACTCAACTTTCGCACACAGAAATATTTAAGCATTGCTTGATATAATTAGGTATAGTGGCCAACCATTTATTCATTTGATTTTTAAAGATGTCCATGTTCAAAGAAACCTCGGCTTCCGCCAAAGTTTGGAAAAGGTCAATAAGTGATTGAAGGGCAGTAATAAAATCTATGTCTTTTACATCTTCGCAAAGGATGTAAAAAAGGTTGCCAATCGTCTTAGGATCCTCCTCTTTTCGCATTTGCCAAGCAATGAGAATATATCGTGTAAAAACAATGGTTGTATGGCTAATTAACATGTCGTAGGAACGTCCCTGGAATTCTTTCTCTAAATTTAAAAGGGATTTATTGCATTTGAAGAAGACTTCAATGTCCCAACGCATGCCGTAAATACGAATGATCTCTTCATTTTCTAATGTTGTATCTGTGCTGAGAATGGCAAGCCATTCGCTCCGTTTATTACGGTTTCGTACAAATAGAATTTTTACTGGAATTCCATTGTCTAAAGTAGCATAAACGGATCCGCGAATGTCTTTTTTACCCATGTGAGGTTTTGCCAATTTGTAAAGTTGATTCAGTGTGAAACGTTCACCATTGTAAACGTATCGCTGCTTTAATTGCTTCACCAAGCCAATGACAAATAACCCTTTGTTCGTAATCTTCTCAATTAAAGGCGCTTGTGTAAACCAGGAATCCATGAGAACATAGTCAGCTATAATCCCTTTTTCAAGCGCATGATCAAGTAAAGCTGAAGCCACGTCCGGTTTTGATTTCAGAGCTTCCTGGCGACGCTTATAGCCAGATGTTCGTTTATCAATATTGGTATTGATTTCTTGCAGGCGATTTTCCTTTTTCGGTGAACTTAGAAGAGCAAAATCAATGGGAATAAAAGTAAAACTATCGGTCCAGCCAAGGGTAAGCATTTGAAACCCTTTCAAGTACTGATGGGTAGAGTGATCAAAAACCTTAGCCAACAGTTCAACCGACTTACTACGGTTTCTTGAAAAGACAGAATCATCAATCACAAAAGCTGTGACACGATCTTTTGAAGTTAATGGTTGAAGCAGACGGATCATTTCACTGCTTAATGAAAGCAGAAACTTTCTCCAATGATAGGTTGGTGTATTTAAAAAGCGATAGACTGTATCCTTTCCGGGCAGATCCTGAGATCGTTTACTCATAAAAGCACGAAACCAGTTCTTATATTGGAAGACTAAAAGAAAAATCAGTTTGAAAACAGTAAGACAAGAATACCCGGAAAGTTTCGTAATATTCGCTTTTCTTAAATGATATCCAATATTTAATTCGGAAAATCCTTGTTTAATTTCTTTTGGTAATTGCGCAAAGTAGTCTTTATTCGTTATCATAGTGGTGACACCTTTCTTTTGGATTTGGTTTCGTCACCAATATTTTACCAAAAGAATAGGTGTCTTTCTTTATGTTTTAAAAAATGTCAAATGATAATTTTGTACTTCCCAAAACCATTTACATCAAGCATTTAAACAAGATTTTGGACTGCGAAAGCTGAGTTATTAAATCCTATTTTTCAAAAACAGAGGAAGAGATAAAAATTTTAAAGTATTTCATCGACACATGAACGACATTTATCGATTTTATGTGAGATTATCTGACAAATCGCTCGTGAGTTTACATAAAAATTGCTTTTAAACACAAACCGTTGAACAGATTACGATTTGGAACGGAAATAAAAATAATTCATTTGAAAATCGATCGTTATATTCTGATTTTATATAATATTAACAATATTTATTGAAATGTTTTGAAAAGGTGAGATTGTCTAATGGATATGCAGTCCGAAATACTTGAGCTTGAACTGGATGCGATTGTAAAAAAATCAAAAGATAATATTGTGATTACAGACGGAAATGGCGTTGTGCTGCGCGCCAGCCCCAATAACTACGCCATTTATGGAAGCAGCACTGATGATTTAATTGGAAAGTCTGTTTATTAGCTTGAAGAAGATCATATTTTTTCTCCTTCCGTTACGATAAAAGTTTTAAACGAGAGGAAAGAAGTGCGCGTCATGCAAAATACAAAAACCGGGCGTTCTGTTATGGCTATCGGTCTTCCCATTTTTGATCGATCGAATGAAATTATTCGGGTAATCAGCTTTTCACATGATTTAACGGAAATCGAACAATTAAAAGAGGAATTTAAACAATTACAAAAAAAGATTGAAAGATATGAAACGGAAATTCAAGAACTTCGAGACAATGAACAAATCGAAGGCAATACTATTCTGAAAAGCAAAACCATCCAGCAAATCTGGCAGCTCATTAAGCGTGTTGCCAAAACAGATGCTTCGGTTGTCTTTTTAGGTGAATCCGGTGTTGGAAAAACTCACTTTGCTCGTGCACTTCATCAAGCAAGTGAAAGAGCAAATGAAGCTTTTATCGATGTAAACTGCAGTGCGATTCCCGAATCTTTATTTGAGTCTGAGATGTTTGGATATGAACCTGGTTCTTTTACAGGAGCCAGTAAAAAGGGCAAGACGGGGTTAATCGAACTAGCTGATCAAGGGACATTATTTCTTGATGAAATCGGTGAAATTCCTTTATCTATGCAGTCAAAATTGTTAAAAGTGATTCAAGATAAAGAAGTCATTCTAATTGGAGGAGTAAGACCGAAAAAAGTCGATTTCCGTTTAATTACTTCAACCAATCAAAATTTATCGGAAATGATAAAACATGGCTCGTTTCGACAAGATCTTTTTTACAGATTAAGTGTCATCTCGATCACCATACCTCCTTTAAGGGAACGGAAAGAGGATATTGCAATGCTGGCCTATTACTACTTGCAAAAATTCAATGAAAAGTATCGTATGAGAAAATCTCTTCATCCTGCAACGATTGATAAGCTTATTCATTACCACTGGCCGGGAAATGTGCGGGAACTTCAAAATATGATGGAACGCCTTGTAATTACTTCGGAAACCAATATCATCCATCCAGACAATCTACCCTTGGACATTCAAATGGATCGTACACAGAAAACAGATTCTTTATTATTGAAAAACATGAAAGGGAAAACTTTACGAGAAGCAATGGAAGAAGTAGAAATTTTGTGGCTAAGACGTGCCGTTAAGCAATGTAAAACAACATACGAAATGGCGGAATTCTTAGGAATCAGCCAATCCAATGTTGTCAGGAAGCTAAAAAAATATCGAATTAAGTTAAAACCATATCAACATTTATAATTCTCTCTCTCAATTGTAAGCAACTGCCACATTAATGGGACTTTATCCGAGATCTTTTTCATTTTGATTTCTACAAAAATTTATTGTGCATATAACAAGTTAAAACAGTTCGTCTTTATCGGCATAAAACCTGTGTAATCGGCTCGACAAAATATATCTGTGGGGATGAAAAAAATTTGCACAAAAGAATAGGATCAGAACTAAAAAATTCCCAATCAAACGATTGGGAATAAATAATCTGATTCTTATAACCGGCATATGCTGAAAACGTGATGATGGATGTTTCGCCTTCACCGGAAGTTGACAAATTGGACATCGATCGGAAGATCCGCTTCACGGATGGCAGCGATGATTTTTTGCAGGTCATCTTTGTTTTTACCCGTGATACGGATTTGATCTTCTTGAATTTGTGATTTTACCTTTAAACCTGAATTTTTTACAATTGTGTTTATTTTTTTGGCGTTTTCTTTATCGATCCCTTGTATCAATTTTGCCCGTTGGCGTACTGTACCGCCGGAAGCTCCTTCGATTTTGCCATAATCGATATTTTTAATGGGTACGCCTCGTTTAATTAATTTGCTTAAAAGAACGTCTTTTAATTGATTGAGTTTAAACTCGTCATCTGAGACTAGTACCAGCTCATCTTTTTCAAGCGAAATATCGCTTTTGCTACCTTTAAAATCATAGCGGTTTTGGATTTCTTTTAGTGCAATGTTGATTGCGTTTGTAACTTCCGAAAAATCCACTTTTGATACAATGTCAAACGAATTCTCTTTTGCCATGAAACAACCTCCGACTATAAACGATTTCTTCCATTATAGTAAACAAATTGCAAAATCACAATCAATAAAGGGGGCCACATCCAGGTGAGAAAAACGCTGGATGCGGCCCCTTTAGCAATCACGACGGTCTGTAAAGACACCATAAGAGAAAGGTCGATCATAAATGATCGGTTTTTTTCGAGTATTGGTTTTTCCCTGCTTCTCGGTTTTTCTCTTCTAAAATGTTCTTTTCTTCACGAGATGCTTGCCGATCTCTTGCTTTTTTGTCATTGTCGGATGTTCTTGGCATGATTTTTCTCCTTCCTTCACATTTTCAGGGATAGTATCACCCAAAAAGTTGATAATATGTGTAACAGGAACGGAGAACGGAATATGTTAGATCTTTAGTGTTGATGACATATTAAAAGTCGCTTTTTCTAAGTTCGTTCAAAAAGAAAATAGCCAAAGTACCAGGCCCGGCGTGGGAACCGATGGCCCCTCCGATTGAGTGAATGAAAAAATGTCGGCATCCAAAGCGCTCTTCGATCATTTGTTTTACTTCGAGCGCGGTTTGTTCGTCGTCGCCGTGACTGATTCCAATCATTTGGGATGAAAGATCCGCTCCGCGCTCTTCCATTAAATCAAGCATCCGCTTAAACAGTTTTTTTCGGCCTCGGATTTTTTCGATCGGCACTAATTTTCCGTCCTCCACATGCAGAAGCGGCTTGATATTTAGGAGACCACCTAAGAAAGCGGAGGCCCGGGATAATCTTCCGCCTCTTGCCAGAAAATCTAAATCTTCTACCGTAAAAAGATGCTCCATATGCCGGCAGCGGAATGTGATCTCTTCGACAATGGATTCTTTTGAGGCGCCGCTTTCTAACATTTTAGCGGCTTCGATCACTGCCAGCCCTTGGCCGAGAGACGCACATTTAGAGTCAATAATGGTGAGATCAAGGGATGGATAAGTTTCTTTCACTTGATCCCGGATCATGACCGCCGTTTGATAGGTACCGGATAATTCGGAGGAAAAAGCAATATAAATACCTGAATCCCCGCTTTCAGCAAGCTCTGTAAAATGCTTCATAAAAAAGTCGGGAGAAGGCTGTGAAGTACTGGGAGATGCTCCATTCCGAATCGCATCATGAATGGTTTTGGGATCAATTGAAAGGATATCTTCATATGCCTTGTTTTCTAATTGAACGATCAACGGTATTAACGTAACGGAATGCTCCTGAAAAAAAGAAAGCGGAAGATCACTGCCGCTGTCGGTAAATAAACGAATTGCCATATATAATCACCTACCAATCAAAAGTTGTTAACCTTAGTGTATCTATTCTTTTTCCCCTTGACAATGCTTATGGAAAGAGCATAAGGTGAATAAGTACATCAGGCAAGATCAATCAGGAGGAAACAAAATGGATACCATCAAAATAGGGAATGAGGCAAAAAAAATCGTAATTGTCGTATTCGGTGCTTTTTTAAACGCACTGGCAATGAATTTATTTTTAATTCCAGCAAACGTATATTCTAGCGGGTTTACCGGTATTTCGCAATTATTGTCCAATCTTTTGCAGGAGTTTACGAAGATTCACATTTCGACAGGTATCTTTTTATTGATTTTAAATATTCCGGTGGCCATTTTGGGTTGGAAAAAAGTTGGAAAATCTTTCACCTGTTACAGCTTTCTCTCTGTAGTGTTGATGTCTTTTTTTCTTCAGTTTCTCCCGGTTAAAGCGTTGTCTCATGATATTTTACTGAATGCTGTTTTTGGAGGCGTGATAGCGGCTGTCGGGATCGGTTTGACACTTAAATACGGGGCCTCCACTGGAGGTCTTGATATTATCGCGATGGTCCTTTCCCGCATGAAAGATAAGCCGGTTGGCACTTATTTTTTTCTGATGAATGGGGCTATTGTTTTGACAGCGGGATACGTATTTGGATGGGAAAAAGCGCTTTATACGATTGTTTCTTTATACGTTTCCACCCGAGTCATTGATGCGATCCATACTCGATACGCAAAATTGACAGCCATGATTGTCACGGACAAGCCGGAAGAAATGAAACAAGCGATTTACAGAAAACTGGTCAGAGGAATAACGGTTGTTCCGGCGAAAGGGGCTTTTTCCAATAAAGAGAAACAAATGATGATGATCGTGATCACACGCTATGAATTGTACGATTTGAAAAAAATCATTCAAAGTGTCGACCCCAAGGCTTTTACCAATATTGTGGAAACAGCGGAAGTGGTCGGCTTCTTCCGAAAAGACTAAAACATCAAGCTGAATTCCAGACAGTGGAATCTATATGTATCGCCGTTCGCATTATAAACAGCAGCAAATCTTTTCCATAAAATTGGATGAGGAAGAGTCTGGGCCGGTTCAAGCAGGACTGTGATATGAGCCGCTCAAGCAGGCTCCGTCCTGTATGAATGACGGGCCCCTTGCGCGGCTTGAAGGCTGGTATTAAGAAAGGGTGTATTTCGTTAGACAAGTATTGTATTTCCTTGACGTTTTTTAGTTCAGCTGAAAGTTCGTGATGATATCGTAGCTAAATTTCTTCTATGTCATTTCGGGAACTGTTCATTTTTGCGGCTTCTGCTTCGGCATATGTCATATGGTAGGGAATTTTCAATGCATGTTGTTGAACGGAGTTTTTCCCGTCATGGATAAATCGTTTTGATTTATTCCGTTTGCCCATTCGATCCACCCCTTTTTATTGATGAACGAAAATTCGTTCTTTTACATTGTTCCTCATCATCTAGTGCTCCACACACGTACTTTCTCCCTGCCTTTCCAGCTCCTGCATCGTTCGTTCATGGGTGCGAGAATGTTTTTTTGGTCATCATCGATCGGCCTGAGGAATCGCATTTTATGTCATGAATCATTTGCAAAAGTCCCTTTTTTTTTACCCACCACTCTGTCAGATTAGGTTGTTTTTAATCTATTCATAAAATTGATTCAACATGACGAACGAAGAAATAAGAAAAATGAAAAAAGTATAGGAAATTTTTGGACTCTCGATTATGATACATAAAGAAAGGGAAGGGAGGATTCGTCAAAATGATGATCGTTCGAAAAGAATATGTGAACAATATTCCGGTCTTGCATGTAGTGAAACAATCATTGTTGGATCAAAAAATACCGTTCATCATATTCATCCATGGTTTTCAAAGTGCAAAAGAACATAATCTTCATTACGCTTATTATCTAAGCGAAAAAGGATATCGGGTTGTTTTGCCGGAAGCCTCTTTTCATGGAGAGAGGGAAGAATCCATATCGGAAAGGGACCTAACGTATCGATTTTGGGACATTGTGGTAAACACCATCCAAGAAATAGAAGCGATTAAAAATCATTATGAACAAAGGATAGATGAGGATCGGATTGGCGTTGCCGGCACATCCATGGGAGGAATAGTGACTTTAGGAGCTTTAACACAGTATTCTTGGATTAAGGCGGCCGTCAGTTTGATGGGGTCTCCGGTGTATGAGGATTATGCCCGCCGGCAAATCAGCGAAATTCAAAAGCGTGGATACCATATTCCTTTTACGGAAAAGGAATTGGAAAAAACCTTTAATAGGCTGCGGACCTACGATTTAAGCCAGCAGCCGGAAAAACTCAAAGGGCGTCCTTTGATGTTTTGGCACGGAAAAAATGACCCGATCGTTCCTTTTCAAAATGCCTATGATTTTTATTTGTCCAACCGGGATCAATATGAAAATCATCCCGAAGACTTCTTTTTTATGCTGGACGAACAAAGCGGCCATAAAGTGTCTCGTTCCGGAGTATTAAAAACAGTGGAATGGTTTTCCGAAAAACTGTAATCAGAATGAATGATTTGATTACTACCGTAGGTTTTGATTAAAATAGTGTTAAATAACGAAAAAGGAGTGAGGGAAGTGGATGAGGCTTTAAAAGAGAATATTCTCGGTGCACTTGAACAGGTCATCGATCCGGAAATCGGCATTGATGTTGTGAATCTTGGCCTAGTTTATGGTATAGATATGGACGAAGAAGGAAAAGCAACGATCACGATGACTTTGACAGCAATGGGATGTCCGCTTGCTTCCACCATTGTGGATCAAGTGAAATATGCGTTGAGCGATATTCCTGAAATTAAGGATGTCGATGTGAATATCGTTTGGAATCCACCGTGGACAAAAGATCGAATGTCTCGCTACGCTAAAATCGCATTAGGAATTCCTGATTAATCAATAAATCTTTGTATAGTTCCAAAGAAAATCGTTTATAGAAGTGGAACTGATGAGTAAGAATAACCACCTGCGCATTGGTGCGCAGGTGTTTTTTCTGTAAATGAATGAACCATCCGACAAATGATTCGTCCATTATTGTCGTCCTGGCAAAAATATTTGCTCCTTCTATCTAAAGGTTGGGCACCTTTTATATTCATTTTCTCGCATGTGTTTTTTATTGGAAACAACGAGTAATGATAATGGTTGGACTGGATGACGAAAATAACCGTGTATAGATAATGGCGGGAGGCAAATTCTATGTACAGGCGCAATTATGCGTCAAAAAACAACGTCGTTTATGCGGAGGGGGCATACGTTGGGACAAAAAAGGCAATTTCATCCCGGAGAAAAAGCGCCAAATAACGGAATTTATGTAGAAGTAGGGGATACCGGAAGCAATGTGGTGAATCCAAAGCAAATAAAATTGGCAAAAGGCGACCGATTCCCGGAAAACTCAAATGACGAACGAATATGGACGTATAAACGGAAACCGTAATGTACGACAAGCAAGCCATCCGGAGACGGATGGCTTTACAGTTAAATCGGAAAAGTGAATAATGAATGTTGGAAAAGGAATGAAAAACGGATGGAGGGACCCATATGGATATCCAGCGGATGACGTATGCGCTCCAGGAAGGAATGGCGGAAGCTCAAAAATTGGCAGAGCAACAACAAAATACAGAAATGGACTTACCTCATCTGTTTTATGCGTTATTGAACAAAAGCGATAGTTTAATGGCCCATATTTTTGAGCGGGTCGGGTTGTCTAAAGAAGAAATCATCCATTATTTTCAAAAGCGGTTGGACGAATGCCCCAAAGTCAGCGGAGAAGGCGTCCAGTACGGCGCCTATCTTTCTAATCATCTGCAGATGCTTTTTCAAAAAGCAGACAAGGTGCGGGAGCAATGGAAGGATGATTATCTTTCGGTAGAACATGTGGTTTTGGCAAGCATGGATTTACCGGATCACGACTGGAAACAGTTTTTACATAAACATCAAGTGTCAAAGTCGCAGTTGGCTGCTGTTATTAAAGAGATAAGGGGGAATGAAAAAGTGGCAACCCAAAATCCGGAAGCCGTCTATGAAGCATTGAAAAAATACGGACGGGATCTTGTCGAGGAAGCGAGACAAGGAAAAATGGATCCTGTCATTGGCAGGGACAGCGAAATTCGCCATGTGATCCGGATTCTGTCGCGGAAAACGAAGAATAATCCGGTTTTAATCGGTGAACCGGGTGTTGGGAAGACCGCGATTGTGGAAGGCCTTGCCCAAAGGATTGTCCGCAAAGATGTCCCTGAAGGATTGAAAGATAAAACCATTTTTGCTTTGGATATGAGCGCGCTGATTGCTGGAGCCAAATTTCGGGGCGAGTTTGAAGAAAGGTTAAAAGCGGTTTTAAATGCGGTTAAGAAAAGCGAAGGGAAAATATTGTTGTTTATTGATGAACTGCACACGATTGTGGGCGCCGGAAAAACAGAGGGAGCCATGGATGCAGGGAATATGTTGAAACCGATGCTGGCGAGAGGCGAACTCCATTGTATTGGGGCCACAACATTGGATGAATACCGTCAATATATTGAAAAAGATCCGGCGCTTGAACGTCGTTTCCAGCAAGTTCTCGTTCAAGAACCGACAGTGGAAGATACGATTTCGATTTTACGGGGCTTAAAGGAACGGTTTGAAATTCACCACGGCGTTAATATCCATGATAGGGCTCTTGTAGCCGCCGCAACGCTTTCTAACCGTTATATTTCCGATCGGTTTCTTCCTGATAAGGCGATTGACTTGGTTGATGAAGCGTGCGCTTTGATCAGGACGGAAATCGATTCGATGCCGACAGAATTGGACGAAGTGACGAGAAGAGTGATGCAGCTTGAAATTGAAGAAGCTGCCTTAATGAAGGAGACGGATGATGCCAGCAAAGCACGCCTTGAGATATTAAGAAAAGAATTGGCGGATTTAAGAGAAACAGCGAACGAAATGCGGGCAAGATGGCAGAAAGAGAAAGAGGCTATTCAAAAAGTTCAGGAAAAACGCGAACTGTTGGAAAGACTTCGCAGGGAGCTGGAATTGGCGGAGAACCAATATGACTTAAATAAAGCAGCTGAATTGCGCCATGGCAGAATTCCCCAAGTAGAAAAAGAACTGAAGGAACTGGAAAACGAAGCCGCAACGAAACAGGACGAGAATCGGCTTCTTCGGGAAGAGGTGACAGAAGAAGAAATTGCGGGGATCGTTTCCCGTTGGACAGGCATACCCGTTACCAAGCTTGTAGAAGGAGAAAGAGAGAAATTACTGCGATTAGAACAAATTCTCCAAAACAGAGTAATCGGCCAAGAAGAAGCAGTGAAGCTGGTGAGTGATGCTGTACTAAGGGCAAGAGCGGGAATCAAAGACCCAAATCGTCCGATCGGATCGTTTTTATTTCTCGGTCCGACAGGCGTCGGAAAAACAGAGCTGGCAAAGACACTCGCAGAGGCATTATTCGATAGCGAAGAGCAAATGATTCGGATCGATATGTCCGAGTATATGGAAAAATTTTCTGTTTCGCGTTTAATCGGTGCTCCTCCTGGATATGTCGGCTATGAAGAAGGGGGCCAACTTACGGAAGCCATTCGCCGTAAACCTTATTCGGTTGTTTTATTGGATGAAATAGAAAAAGCGCACCCGGAAGTATTTAATATTTTGCTGCAAATGCTGGATGACGGTCGAATCACGGATTCACAAGGAAGAACGGTTGATTGCAAAAATACGGTTGTCATTATGACTTCCAACTTAGGCTCTTCCTACTTGTTAGATCGAAAAGAAGAAGGAGACATTCAACCGGAGACAAAAGAAAAAGTATTGAACGAATTAAAGCATCACTTTCGCCCGGAATTTTTAAACCGTGTGGATGATATTATTTTGTTTAAACCGTTGACGATGGAGAACGTAGAAGCCATTGTGGAAAAATTGCTCGGTGAACTAAAACAACGACTGAAAGATCAGGAATTGGATCTTAGAGTCACGGAAAACGCTAAGAAGCTCATTGCGAAAGAGGGATTCGATCCGGTATATGGAGCCCGGCCATTGAAACGGTTCATTCAACATCAAGTAGAGACTAAGCTGGCAAGGGCGATTATTGCCGGAGATATTTTGCCAAATAAAGAAGCGGTGATTGATGAAGAAAACGGAGAGCTCATTGTCCGTTCTTCTTAAATAGACGGGGGGATCTGTTCGCTCACACCTTCATGGCTGAAGTATCCATTTTGGCCATTGATGAAAGATGCCACAAGCCAAAAGGGGCGACCTCATCGGCCGCCCCTTTTGGACTCAATGTTTTTCAACCGGTTCGTCCGGAATCAGCGAGCTTAACAAAAAGATCAGAATCGCAAAGACAAACGTTAAAAGAAGGCTGAGACTGAAATTAAACGCTGCTCCGGCCATTGCTCCCACAACATATACGAGCATTAAAGACAAAAGAAATGCCCATACCAGTGTCATAATGAAACGCATCGGTTATTCACCTCGTTTTATAAATCAGTATGTACCTATTATACCTCTATCTTACCACACTTCCGTTCGATGATGAAATCTTTCTTACACATTTGAAACTCCTCCGTTTTGAATAGGCTGATTTCTTATCGAAAAATCTGTTGCCTTCATACAATATTAAGACTCACTATGCAAAAGGAGAAGTTGATCATGCAGCAAAAGATATTTCAGCATGATAGAGAGTGGTGCATTGTTCATTATCCAGTAAAGCCGAACGGTTTTGCCGTTATGATTCTAGGAGATCAAAATCATTATGTCACAGAAAAAGGGAGTTTTTGGATGGAAAACGAAACTAGGAGGGATTGGATTGACCAGTTGACGAAATCCGGCTATCTGGTATTTTATTCCAACTTTTTTGGGGCCCATTGGGGAAGCGAAAAGGCCGTGGAATCTGCATTGAACTTATACCACTATATAAAAAGACAGGAGATTATCAATCAGCGTATTCATATTCTAGCTGAGGGAACCGGAGCGCTTTTACTAAAAAACATGTTAACGGGTATTCAGTCCAATTTGCGCTGTGCAGTCGTCATCACTCCGTGCATTTCCCTACGATTGCATAATGAGCAAGAAAGAAAACAGAAGTTCTTCTTGAAAAAGTTCAGGAAGGAAATTTCTGTGGCTTATCAGGTCGAAGAAAAGGAATGGGAAAAAGTGATCCAAAAGGATACGGTCATTCCGCTGATCAAAACGAAAAATCCCCTTTATTTTATAGAAATCATTGGACACCTATCGTATAAAGGACAATTGGAAGTCGTCCAATCCGTTTGTAAAGAACGGATGAGGAACCATTTGCCGGTAAAACTCGAATTCTTTTTGCCGGAGAAGCGGCCGCTTATTATTCGAAAATGTTTGCGATATTTTCGCGAGCATGAAAAAGAATTATAAACCGGAAACGAACGGTTCATAAAAAAGAAGGATCCTTTAAAAAAGATCGCATATGCTCTACCAAAAGAAGCTTAAATGAAAGAGTTTCCTCGCTTAAGTTCATTTTTTACTAAAGATCCTTTAACAGCTAAGATTGGGAAGCATAAAATAGCTATATGGGGAATAAGGGGGGATGCCTATGAATGATGCAGTTGTGTTTTCCGGCAATTCATTTATTGGATTTGAATTGTGCCGAGTCTTTTTAGAGGAAGGAATGACGGTCCTTGGCTGCGATGAAGATGAGCTGGATGAGGATCGATTGTTGGAGATAGGGAGAAATGCTAATTTTCAATATCAAAAATTTCATCATATTCAAAGACCTGAGCACATACCATCCCCATCTTATCTCGTTTTTTCTTTTTATGATGGTTATTACCACCGAAAAGAAAACGCTTGGAAGGCGATCAAGCCCGTTGTTGAAAAAAGTTTGGATTGGAAAAAACATCATTTTATCTTTCTGTATCCATCTATTTGGTTGAAAAGAAAAGAAAAACATGATTTATACGTGGAGGCGGAGGAACTCCGAAAACAAGCTGAAAAAGAAAAAGCGTCCGTAACTGTTTTTTATTTACCGACCGTTTTCGGCCCTCGCCAGCCCAATTCTTTTTTATTGGCGGAAGCGATGACCAATCCTGCTTTTCAATGGGAACAAGCTTGCATTGATGAGGATCTTGAGGATGCTTTATACGTAGAGGATGCCGTCGACGTCATCAACAGGCAAAAAGAAAAGTCTAATACTTTTATCCTGGTAAATGCCAATCCGTCGAGCTGGGAAGCGGTTATGAGCCGTGTGATCCATGACGAAGAACAAATAAACGCTTTAAAAAAACGCTGTAAAGATCAATCACGAAATGCCTATCCTTTTGAAACCTTGCAGGTTGAAAACAAATTACCTATAGACGAAGCAGTACAAAAGCAAATTATTCATATAAAAAAACGAGAGATTTGTGATTTCCCCTTTTTTAAGTTTTAGAAGAAGTGTAGAATAAAGACTGGTCCAAATCGGGTACTTTTTCCTATTGAGGAAATGGGAAAGATTCGTAAATCTCATTTTTCTTTTAAAAGAGTTGGAGGAGGCGTGCTTTATGGATTTTTCTCTTTTTATACACGTACTCCCTTTAATATGTTAGAGCATCAACGCATATTTTATGCTTTAACAGCTTTTACCTGAAGTAGGGTTTGAAAAGAGGGAGTTCTCGGAATGGCAAAAAAAGTCGCAGTTGTAATTATAGTCATGATCTTATTCGCTTTGCTAACTTCTTGCAAGAAAGAAGATGATAAAGGACATCTTCAAAAAGTTGGAATACTGGTACCGGAAACCATAAATGATCAAGTATGGGGTACAAAAGGATACAGTGGTATGCTTCGCATTCAAAACCGTTTCGGTGTGGATGTTTATTACAAAGAATGGATGAACTCAAAAGTGCTGACGGAAAAAGCAGTAGAGGAATTTTCGCATAAAGGGGTTAATTTAATTTTTGGACATGGAAGTGAATATGCAGAAGATTTTAATCAAATAGCCTCTAAATTTCCAAATATCCATTTTGTCAGTTTTAATGGGAATGCCAAGTGCAAAAATACGACAAGCCTCAAGTTTGAAGGTTATGCTATGGGATTTTTTGGAGGAATGACAGCCGCCCATGAAACAAAAACAAAAAAGATTGCTGTTCTTGCTACCTATAAATGGCAGCCGGAGATCAAAGGGTTTGTGGATGGCGCCAAATATGAAAATCCTGACGTTCAAGTGTTTAAACAATATGTCGGAAATTGGGATGACACAGATCAGGCGCTTCATTTGCTTGATGGGCTGATTGACAAAGGGGCGGATGTCGTGTATCCGGCCGGCGACCGCTACAGTGTCCCGGTTATTCAAAAATTGAAAGAAAAAAGATTATATGCCATTGGCTATGTGTCTGACCAATCGGATTTGGGAAAGTATACGGTGCTTACAAGTACTGTACAGCATGTTGATAAACTTTATGAAGTAGCCGCCGCGCGTTTTGCAGAAGGAAAGCTTCCTCCTGGAAATTTGTATTTTGATTTTCAAGACGGTGTCATTACGATGGGTAAATGGAGCCCCGTGGTTGATAAACCATTCCGAGAACGGTTGAATCGCGATATCGCCATTTATACCAAAACAGGAAAGCTGCCAAGCAAAAGTGATAAGGGAGGCATTTAAATGAATGAACAAAAAAATATGGAATTCGTGCAAATGGCCATGAAATACTTACCTGAGGCGCAAGAAAAATTAAAGGAAGCGGGAATCAAACTTTCCATGGAGTTGATTCAGCCTTTTATGGATCTGTTTTTGAAAGTGATGAACGAAGCATATGAATTAGGGAAAAAAGAAGCCTTGAAAGAATAGGAATGGAAAAGGGGGGAATCCTATGATAATTGGGTTCTCCCCTAAATCATAGACCGCTTTTTTGCCGCAAGTTTTAAAAGTTCATGAATTTCATCCTTCCTGTTGGACGAATGAAAAAGTTTCTTTATTTCTTGATCCATTTTTCCAATAACGGCGTGACTTTATTCCAAAGTGGTTTAAAATGCTCAAAAGAGGACATCAATATATCCATTTGATTCATCAATTCCATAAAATCAACGTTTTCCAGATCCATCTCATCTTTTTTGTTCTCCGATTTTTTTTCGCCGTTACGTTCATGTTGGCCAAACATTAGTTTGTCAAAAGGATGTATATTGGTTTTTTGCTTCTCTTTCTCTTCCGTACTCATAAGTTAGCTGCCCCCTTTCCTTCTACCTTTTAGTTTATGTGTCTCAATTAAAACGGAATGGATAGAGTCCCATAGATATAGTGGGTTGAGGAAAAAAGTTTGCAAGACAAAAGTATTTTTGTTAAGATTAGTACCAGGTAATAATATGTGCTTATACCACTTTCTATAAGTCAATAGGCACTCAAAGCGTATTTTTCGCAATGAGCGCTCGTTGAACAAAGTTTTAAGAAGGAAGGGAAGCGTGTTGAACGCAGGAATTATTGGAGTTGGTCGCTACGTACCAGAAAAGGTTGTAAAAAATACAGATTTAGAAAAAATCATGGATACGTCTGATGAATGGATCCGTACGAGAACGGGAATTGAAGAACGGAGAATTGCCGGAGACGATATGGATACATCCGATATGGCGTTTGAAGCTGCGAAAAACGCCATTGAACATGCCGGAATTTCTCCAAAAGAAATAGACTTAATTTTAGTGGCTACTGTCACTCCGGATCAGCCCTTTCCAACGGTCGCATGCATGCTCCAAGATCGATTGGGGGCAACCAATGCGGCGGCGATGGATATTAGTGCTGCTTGTGCTGGTTTTATGTACGGGCTGGCAACCGCCCAACAATTTATCGTTTCAGGTACTTACCGTTACGTGTTAGTGGTGGGGGTTGAAAAACTTTCGAAAATCACTGACTGGAGCGATCGGAATACAGCTGTACTATTTGGCGATGGAGCTGGGGCAGCCGTAGTAGGACCTGTTTCTGAAGGAAGAGGAATTCTCGCTTTTGATCTCGGTGCGGATGGATCCGGAGGGAAATATTTGTACCAAGACCGATATATTCATATGAACGGTCGGGAAGTGTTCAAGTTTGCGGTTCGACAAATGGGAGAATCCTGCATTCGTGTGATAGAAAAAGCGGGACTTTCGAAAGAAGATGTCGATTTTCTAATTCCTCATCAAGCCAATATTCGGATTATGGAATCTGCTCGCCAACGCTTGGAGCTTCCTGTTGAAAAAATGTCGAAAACCGTTCATAAATACGGAAATACTTCTGCTGCCTCTATTCCAATTTCGCTTGTGGAAGAACTGGAAGCTGGTAAAATAAAAGATGATCAGGTTATCGTGATGGTAGGATTTGGCGGTGGTCTGACATGGGGAGCTGTTCTTCTAAGATGGGGACGGTAAAAATAAATCTTCTTGAACTCGTAAAGGAGATGGGGTAATGGAGAAAAGACGTGTTGTTGTAACCGGGCTTGGTGCGGTTACACCTGTTGGATTAAATGTTGAAACTTCTTGGGAAAATATCATAAACGGAGTAAGCGGGATTAAGCCTCTGACAAGAGTGAATCCTGATGAATTTCCTGCTAAAGTAGCAGCTGAAATAAACGATTTTAATCCGGAAGACTATTTAGAACGAAAAGAAGCAAGAAAAATGGACCGCTTTACTCAGTATGCCGTAGCTGCTGCCATTCAAGCTGTAAAAGATGCTGATCTAGTCATTGATGAATCAAATGCAGAACGAGTGGGAGTGTGGATCGGCTCCGGCATCGGCGGCATGGAAACATTTGAACAGCAGTTTGAAACATTCCAAAAAAGAGGTTACCGCCGAGTCAGCCCGTTCTTTGTTCCGATGATGATTCCTGATATGGCAGCCGGCCAAGTTTCTATTCTACTTGGTGCCAAAGGAATTAATTCCTGTACGGTGACAGCTTGTGCAACCGGCACAAACTCTATCGGTGACGCTTTTAAAGCGATTCAGCGCGGAGATGCCGATGTGATGGTGACGGGCGGTACAGAAGCTCCTATCACTCGTATGAGTATTGCTGGTTTCAGCGCCAATACTGCTCTTTCTACAAATCCGGATCCAAAAACGGCCAGCCGCCCCTTTGATGCAAATCGCGATGGTTTTGTCATAGGGGAAGGTGCAGGAATTATTGTTTTGGAGGAACTGGAACATGCATTAAAAAGAGGAGCGCGAATTTATGCTGAAATCGTTGGTTATGGCATGACAGGCGACGCTTATCATATTACAGCTCCTGCCCCGGGAGGAGAAGGAGGAGCGCGGGCTATGAAAAAGGCGCTCCAGGATGCCGGTTTAAAACCGGAAGATATTGATTACATTAATGCCCATGGAACAAGCACGCCGTACAATGATAAATTTGAAACGGCGGCCATTAAAACGGTTTTTGGTGAACATGCATACCGTCTAGCTGTTAGCTCCACTAAGTCCATGACAGGGCATTTGCTTGGTGCGGCCGGGGGCGTGGAAGCTATCATCACCGTCCTTTCAATAAAAAATGATATCATGCCGCCGACTATCAATTTGGAAACAAAAGATCCGGATTGCGATCTCGACTACGTTCCACATGAAGCAAGAAAACAAACGGTTCGCGCAGCCATCAGTAATTCATTCGGATTTGGCGGACATAATGCCACGATTGTTTTTAAAAAATATGAACAGTAATGGGTTTATGTCTTAAACGATTCATTTTGCATGTGTAGGATAAGATGATGGAAACCCTCAAAAAGGACAGAATGTGTTTTTCCGTTCTGTCCTTTTTTGATGGAAAATCATTTTTACTATTCCAAAAAATATATTCAAAAACCTGAGCGGTATAGTAAACTGAAAAAAAGACGATTAGGAGAAATGACAGTGTCCTTTTTTTGGATCCGATTCGTGATTTTTAGTTTGATAAGTGTTGTCTTTTTGTATCAGGAGTTTGAGCCGACTCAACATTTTGCCGTTTTGCTTCTTTTGTTTTCCCTTTTGTTGATCGGCTATTTTTTGCTATCCGTCGTGCCTAAACCAGCTGTTTTGCATGGTGTGATGGGGATTTTGCTCTTTTCATTCGGGTTCTTCGCATCTTCGGAAACGAAGGTGTATATCCTTTTTTTGTTTTTGTATTTGATGATGGAAGGAGCCGTATTGCTAAGTTCCAAAGACTTTCTTTACTCGTTCGGCTCTTATTTGATTTTGTCTTTTTTATTTCTTTATTGGAAAGTACCGGAAAAAAGCCCCTTTCTTTTAGTTTCTTCTCTCTTTGCCATTTTAACGTTCAGTTTAAATCGCAGTTTTGCAGCTCTGAAGGAAAAACAAAAGCTGTATGAAACGCTGGTCGGGGAGTTTCGAAAATTAAAGCGTATTTCTTATGAATCGGAGCGAACGGCAAGGCTGGAGGAACGAACAAGAATTGCCCGGGATATTCACGACTCTGTTGGGCACAAACTCACTGCACTGCTTATGCATTTGCAAATTTTATCCATGCAGAAAGGAGAAGATTTTGAAGAATTGAAGGGATTGGTACAAGATAGTTTAGAAGAAACAAGGCAGGCGGTAAGAGCTTTGAGGACAGAGGAGCATGAAGGAATTGCAACCGTTTTAGAACTTATACGCAAGTTAGAAGCGGAGAGCCACATTTTTTTGAATTTAACCATCAAAAAAGGGATTTTATCCACACCTCTGACCAATCAAGAAAGTATAGTTTTATATCGAGTGATTCAAGAAGCATTGACAAATGCCATGCGCCATTCTCATTCAAAAGAAGTGGAGCTGCAATTAGGGTTCGACGCGATTGGAAAACTGGAATTCTCCATTTCGAATAAAGTGGTTGAAAAAAAAGAGTTTACTTTTGGATTCGGTTTATCCAATATGGAAGAACGATTAAAGGAAATTGGCGGAAAATTGACGGTTTACTATACGGAAACGGATTTTGTAGTGGAAGGGAGCTTTCCGTTAAAGGGGGAAAACCGTAATGTGGAAAGTATTATTGGTTGAAGATCAGCCCATCGTAAGGCAAGGATTAAAAATGATGATGGAACAAGATCCGGAAATTCAAGTGATTCAAGAAGCAGAGAACGGTCTGGAAGCTCTCAAATGTTTAGAACGGAATCACGTTGATTTGGCAGTGATCGATATTCGCATGCCGGTGATGAATGGATTGGAAGCAACGAGAGAAATCAAAAAGCGATGGCCTCATGTGAAAATACTGATACTTACCACTTTTAATGATGAAGAATATGCCGAGGCCGCTTTAAGGGACGGAGCCAGTGGATTTTTGCTGAAATCGGCGGAGCCGCAGGCGTTCATCCGAGCTATTCACAGCTGCATGAGTGGAGGAATCACCATTCATGAGGAAGTGGCGGCAAAAGTGGTGCCGAAATTATTCAACCATCCCAAACCAGCAATAGAGCTTCCGCTGTCGCCCCGTGAAAAAACCATCGCCATTTTAGTGGGAGAAGGAAAATCCAATCGGGAAATTGCCGCCGAGCTTTATTTATCGGTGGGAACCGTCAAAAATCATATTTCGCAAATTTTGCAAAAGCTGCATCTTCGAGATCGTACTCAATTGGCGATTTTTGCCGTGAAAAATGGGCTTTGCTAATAAACAAAAGAGTGTCGGTGCATACCGACATTTTTTTATCGCCAAAAACATATGTCTACAAAAAATGACATTACGAAATCAAACGCTGATAGAAGCGGAGTTTCCTGTCGCAACCATTGTTAAACAATGACGGAGGTCATAGTTTTGGAAAAGAAGAGATGACGGAAGATAGTGTTTTCCCGATCGCAAACTCAGTACCATGTAAATAGAAAAACGAAAGGGGAAGAAAGAAAACATGATTGATGTGGTCAATATC
The DNA here is from genome assembly GCF_001050115.1 of Bacillus smithii. NCBI lineage: Bacteria > Bacillati > Bacillota > Bacilli > Caryophanales > Bacillaceae > Bacillus > Bacillus smithii. The sequence continues at coordinate 938,049 of NZ_CP012024.1, forward strand.
ACGAAAAAATTTAAAAAAATAACGGCTGTCGACGGGGTCAATATGTATCTGAACAAAGGCGAGACGGTAGGGCTTTTGGGACCAAACGGCGCTGGAAAATCTACAACCATTTCCATGATCGCAACGTTGATTCCTCCTACGGTTGGAGATATTCGATTGAATAACGAAAGCGTGATTAAGCATCCGGCTTATCTTCGCTCGATTCTCGGGATTGTTCCGCAAGAGATCGCCTTATATATGGATTTATCAGCAAGAGAAAACTTGGAATTCTTCGCAAGAATGTATAGGCTTTCAGGAAAAGAAAAAAAGAAAAAAGTGGATGAAGTATTGGACATCATTGGTCTTAAAGATCGGCAGCATGATTTGACGAAACATTTTTCAGGCGGGATGAAACGACGACTGAATATTGGGGCAGCATTGCTTCACGACCCGGAATTGATCATCATGGATGAGCCGACCGTTGGAATTGATCCGCAATCTCGCAATTTCATCTTACAAACTGTCAAGCGGCTGAACGAAGAAAAGAAAATGACGGTCCTTTATACAAGCCATTATATGGAAGAAGTCGAGTTCCTATGTGATCGGATTTATATCATGGACAACGGGAAAATCATTTCCTCCGGAACCAAAGAGGAGATTAAAAATATTCTTTCGGCCGAAAAGACGATCGTGATCAAAACGGAGAGGCTCAAGGAAGAATTCGTCCATGTTTTAAACCAAGAACCGACCATACGAAAAGTCTCAGTGGGAAATCAAACAGTATCGATTATCGTTCCGAAACAGGTGAACCTTTTTCAAAAAATTTTTCGATTCGCGGAGAGTACGGATACGGTCATTACTTCTATCGATGTTCAATCACCGACGTTGGAAGATGTATTTTTGCATCTTACCGGAAAAGCATTAAGAGACTAATAAGGGGGGAAGAACATGATCGCATCGCTTGTGAAAAAACAATTGCTATTATTACTGCGAAACCGACAGGAGCTGCTTGTGCTGTTGGGAATGCCGTTTCTATTAATTACGATTTTAGGCGTCGCTCTTGGCAGCGTTATGGATGGCGGCGATGAACCGATAAAAGGAAAAGTGGCCATCATCATTCAAGGAAATGAACAAAAGGATAAGGAAAAATTGATTCAAGAAATCAAGCAATCTTCGATTCCACAGCAGCAAAAACAGAATTTGATAGAGGGGACCCAATCGTTTTCGCCTATTGAACAATTAAAAGGCATTTTTAATAGTCCCAATGTGAAGAAATATATGGAAGTGAGCATCAAAGGCAGGACCGATCTTGACGATATCAGGAAAAAACGGGATGTATCTGCTGTGATCGTTGTTCCGAAACATTTTTCTTATAATGTGTACCGGCATGTCTTTTTAGGAGAAAAACGAGTTCCGCAGCTGACTTTCTATCAAAATGATGGGAAAATGGCGGCACTGGCCGCTCTTGATATTGTTAGGTCGTACCGTGACCAGTTGACCACTAACACGGCAATGACGAAAAACGGAATTCGTTTCAACGGCAATCATCATCCTGCGGAAATTTCGATGGAGTCTGTAACGAAAAGAAAACCTATGAAAGCCATTACCTATTATACTGTGGGAATGAGCGTAATGTTTGTATTATATATCGTTTCTCAAGTATCGACTTATGCTTTTCAAGAGAAAGAATCTCATGCGTTTGACAGGATGGTTTTGGCTAATATTCCGATCTTTAAATACGTATTCGGAACTTTTTTATCCGCTTTTGTTCTAGCGTTGCTGCAAATATTGATTTTATATGGGGCGGTAGAAATTGTGTACGGAGTGAAGTGGCCTAATTGGTTTTCCTTCCTGGCTATTTCCATATCGTTAAGCGCATCTGTGGGCGGATTGGCAGTGTTGATGATGGCCATCAATTTCCGCAGCCAATCGGAGTCGGCGTCTACGTTTTTTTCATCCGCCATTGTTTCCGTTTTTGCATTTGTCGGAGGCAGCTTTTTCCCCGTCGGACAGATTTCCAATGTGTTTCGATGGCTAGGCAATGCGACTCCGAATGGGGCGGGAATGAATGCCTATTTGAAGCTTTTGCAAGGCTACGGATTTACTGAAGTCGTTGGCTCTTTTGGATATTTGCTTGCATTAAGTATTTGTTTATTCATCATCGGGTGGATGATATTTCCTAGAAAGGAGATGCCTGCATGAAAGCGATTCTTCTGGCAAAATGGCAAATGTTTTTGAGAAAACCGTGGGGCTATTTCTTGATTTCTGTCATTTGTGTCGGCTTTGCTTTTATCGTCGGAAAAGCAAACGATACGAAAATGATCGTTCCTGTAGCCAGCCAATTGAACGAGAAGGAAACAAAGACGGTGTTGCACGAATTCCATCAATTCAATTTAGTTGATTTTCGATTGACAACGGAAAAGGACGTTCAACAAATGGTTGGCGAAGGAAAAGCAGAAGCTGGCATCATCTTGTCAAAAGATCACTTTCGTCTTGTGGTCACCTCACAAACCGGAAACGTACAGCTGATCAAGCGGTATGCAGAAAAGGTCCAAGACGAGTATTTCCAAAATCGCCACATCAAAATCGAATTGGAAAAGATGCCAAAGGAAATGAAAGAGCGAGTTCTTAAAGATTTAGATCAACCGCTTTTTCAAATCAAACAAAAAAGTTTGCACGATCACGGTACGGTGATTATTGATCCTCATCTGCAAAGCTTATTCGGTTTCGCTTTATTCTTTGTGATTTATACCATTGCTTTTCAAGTTGTGAATATATTGCAGGAGAAAAAAGAGGGAATTTGGGACCGAATGATCTTTTCCCCGATTAAAAAATGGCAAATGTACACAGGCAATTTATTGTTTTGCTTTGTCTTAGGGTACATTCAAGTTCTGATGGTTTTTTCTGTTTTTTATGCAATAGGCGTTGATTTTTATGGTGGTTTTGCCAAAACGCTGGTCATTTTGATTCCTTATGTATTTTCCGTTGTGGCTCTTTCTATATTTCTTACCGGCATCTGCAAGAGCGTTCCGCAGTTTCGGGCCATCTTGCAAATTCTAGCGGTCAGCATGGCAATGGTCGGTGGAGCTTATTGGCCGATTGAGATCGTTTCATCCCAAGTGCTTCTGGCCATTTCAAAGTTTGTGCCGGTGACCTATGCCATGCAGGCGCTGAAAGAAGCGACCATCTATCATTATTCGTTCAGCGAATTGTTATATCCGATCAGCATTCTGTTTATGATGGGAGTGGTGTTAATGGGAATCGGGATCAACTTGATGGAGCGAAGGCATGTTTAACGGGACCATTCATAAAATAGAAGATGATACGGACAAATTTGGCCAATGATTGGAACAAAAATGAGACGATTTCGTTTTCGCTAACCTTGTGAAGAAAAACATAGATTAGAGAGCAATCCTCCCTGAATCATTTTGGAAAGCAAGGGCTTAGTGGCCTTGCTTTTTTGTGTCTTTTGAATGGTTTTGAACATAAATATAAATACATAAAAAGGGAGGATGCCTTTCATGGGTGTATACAATACGAAAGAATGGCTAATGAATCATTGGGACGAACCACTCGAATGGATGAGCAAGATCGATGGAATCTCAGAACGGGAAGCGATTTCGTTTTATCGCTATTTACAGAAGCACGGCATGTTTGCGCCTTCCAAACGAACAAGACCCACTTTTGAGGGTCTTGTACAGAAAAAAGCTTGGAAGGAAATGGAACGTCTTTTTTTAAAATATAAACAGCTTTGGAATGGCCCTGATATCGGCATTTATTTGTTTCCTGTTCAATCCAATTTTTCCCTTTTTGGAGACAGACCGAACAAATCGGGTCTGGCTCTAGGCGACAAGATGTTTTTGTTTTTATCTCCCGACATTGACAAAGAACAATGGGAAGCCGTGTTTGTTCATGAATATCATCATTGTGCTCGGATGGAAAAATTGGAAAAAAGAGAGGAAGAGTATCGACTTTTAGATTCCATTTTGTTTGAAGGACTGGCGGAGTTTGCCGTGAAGGAATATGTAGGAGAAAAATGGAATGCTTCTTGGTGCAAACAATATACATCGGCTGATATAAAAAAATGGTGGCGTTCTTATGTACAAGATCACCTCATGCTGTCCAAACAAAATCCTGTTCATGATCGAATTTTATATGGGAAAGGCATGCTGCCGTCTATGCTTGGCTATGCGACGGGATTTTCCATTGTTGAGGAATGTGCAAAAAAATGGAAGAAAGGGACAAAGGAAATGCTTGCTTTGCCTGCCGAAACTTTTTTGAAAGAATGGAATCAATGATCACCTGTTTCCATCTCCCCATATAAAGGGGGATTTTTTGTTTTCAGTAAGGTTGAAAAATGTCTAAACGGTTTTAACGCAACGGAAATTCGTTGATCACATTTATGAATGTGAAAATTTGATTTTGAAAAAAGAAAGCATGTCGAGGAAATATCGCTTTCGCATAATAACGGGATTTCAGGAATATACATGAATCAAAAACGTTGGACAAGCCAACAGAGAGAAAATGGCGGCGAGGATGGAAAAAGGTGGGAAGAATCTTTTTTTGGCTTTTCGGATTCGGATTATCAGTGGCCGGCGGGGTCAGCATAATCTTGTATGTGAATTTAATGGCTGCAGGGCTGACGTTCGTTGAATACGTGAAATTTCTTGCGAAAAAAGGGAATTGTTATTTGTTTGTACTCGGATTGATCATCATCAGTCTT